>JAIQEX010000244.1 GCA_020073615.1 Terriglobia bacterium | reverse complement strand
CCCACTCGACGCGGAGCCGCGGAGGGCGCGGAGATCACGCGGAGAAGACAAATATAGAGCCGGTTTTTCTCCGTGGACCTGCTCGCATCGCGCTCATGCAGGGCGGATGCATTCGCTGGAACCCGAGGTTCGGGCGCAGAGGCGCCGGATCGGCGGCCGCTATCTTACCTTCCGCCCCCGCGCCCGGCCGGGGGAGCCGCAACGGCGGCGGGGTCCACCGTGAAGTACGGCACCCCCGCGTCCTGCATGGCCTTGTTCAGCTTCGGCAGGTCGCCATCGAGCTTGTTGACCTCGGCGAGCCCCTGCTGCAGCTCCGCCTGGTACCCGTCGATATCCTTCAACTGGCGCGCGCTGGGTGCGCTGGGATAGTTTGCGATCGAGACCATGAGGCGGGCGATCTTCTGGTTCACCGGAGGCGGCACGTAGGGAAGGGGCGCCCCGGCGCCGCCCAATTCGCGAATGGCATCGTCGGGCGGGCGCGGCGCTTCGAAAGCGGCAGCCGCGGACTTCACCCGCGCCAGGATTTCGTCCGCCAGAGATTTGACGGTCTCGGGGACGGCGGGCGCGCCCGGGCGCTTCCAACTGTCCATCAGGTCGGTCAGGGCGGTCCGGATGGCGGCGATCTTGCGCCGTCCGGTATCGGCTTCCTTGGTCATGGAAACCAACCGGTCTACGGCCTGCTTCTGCTTGGTGCGGTCCTCGGCGGAGAAGACGATTCGCGGATCGTCGGCGACCGTGACTGTTTTGGTCTCGGTTTTTCCCCCCGCGGTAATGGCGACCGTATAGTCGCCAGGCTCGACGAACCCGCCGCCCCCGCCGCGGCCGCCGGGAAATCCGCCGCCACCGCGGCCACCAGCGGCGCCCGGCTCGGCTTGCGCTTCAGCGCCTGCTTCTCCGGCGGCAGTACCGGCCGCGCCCGCCGTAGCGGCTATGGCGCCGCGCCCGCCGCCACCCGGAGCACCGCCTGCGCGCCCACCGCCACCGGCGGCGCCACGTCCGCCGCCACCTGCTGCGCCGCCAGCGGAGGTGGCCAGCGGCGGATCGGAGCGCATATTCCACAGCGTCCGATTCACTACCCCAGCTTCGGCGCGCGCCGCCGCCGCGTGTACCCGGTTCCCCGCCTTGTCGGTCACCGCGATCTGCACCGGGCCCGCCGCCTTGGTGTAGTACTGGAGCAGCACGCCCTGCTGCGGATTCGGGGCGACAAATTCCTTGCCCCCCGTGAAGACCTTATAGTTGGCCACGCGCCACTCGGTGCCCGGGAGGCTGTCGAACACCTTCAGGTCCGTCGAGAGCACGGTATCCTCCATCTGTTCGAGCGGGAGGATGTTGTCCATGATGTAGAGCGAGCGGCCGTGCGTGGCCACGATCAGGTCGTGATCGCGCGGATGGATCTGCAGATCGAAGACCGGCACCGTGGGCAGCCCGTTCTTCAACCGCTCCCAGTTCTGGCCGCGATTGAAGGAAACAAACAGGCCGAACTCCGTTCCGGAGAACAGCAGGTTGGGATTCGCGGGATCTTCGCGCACCACATGCACCGTGCCGGCTTCCGGCGGAATGCCGCTCGAGATCTTGGTCCAGGAGTCGCCGAAATTCTTCGTCATGTAGAGGTAGACGCCGTAATCCTGGCTGCGATGATTGTCGAACGCCAGATAGGCGGCGCCCTCTTCCTTGTAAGACGCCTCGATGCGGCTGACATAACCGCCCTTGGGCGCTCCTGGAATCTTGGCCACCACGTTGCTCCACGTTTTGCCGCCGTCGCGCGACACCTGCACGTTGCCATCGTCGGTGCCCGCCCACAGGACCCCGGCCTTCACGGGCGATTCGGCAATGGCGGTGATGCACGGCCAGGACACCACCCCGTCATGCAGCGAAAGGGTGGTCTTGCGATCCGGAGTTTTGCCCAGGATGGGCAGCTTGTCGCGCTCCTGTCCGGTGGTCAGATCCTTGTTGCCCAATCGCTCCCAGGTGTCGCCGCGATCGGTCGATTTGAACAGGTAATTGCCGCCGTAATAGAGCGTGTGGTTGTCGTGCGCCGAAACGATCAGCGGCGAATTCCACTGGAACCGGTAGCGGGGCGCCTTGTCGTCGTCTTCCTGCGGGCGGATCGATTTCCCCACGCTCGACGCCAGATCGCGCCGCGACAGATTGCCGTCCTGCGATTCGGCATAGACCGTGTTGGCGTCCTTCGGGTCGATGCGCGCGTGGAAGCCGTCGCCGCCGGAGATCTGAATCCAATCGAAATTGCCGACGCCGCGCGAAACCAGCGAAGCGGTCGGTCCGCACCACGTATTGTTGTCCTGCAGGCCGCCGCACACGTGATACGGCTGCTCAAAATCGTAGGTCACTTCGTAAAACTGCCCGATCGGGAAATTGTTGACGAAATCCCAGCTCCGGCCGCTGTCCCAACTGATGGTGAGGCCGCCGTCGGAGCCGGCCAGGACGTGGTCGCCATTGGCCGGATCGATCCAGAAGCCATGGAAATCGCTGTGAATGCCCGCCCCGCGCGCGGTGGTAAACGTCTTGCCGCCGTCTTCCGACATATACAGCGGCGCGCCCAGCACCCACACCTTGTTCTCGTTGTTGGGGTCCACGCGCACCTGGCTGTAATAGGACGGCCGCGGGTTAGTGCCGCTCATCTTGCTGAATGTCGCGCCCTTGTCGTCGGACCGGTAGATGCCGCCCCCGGTGGCGTGCTGCACCAGCACGTAGACGATATTGGGATTCTTGCGGAAGATGTCGATCGCGCAGCGGCCGATGTCGCCCTCCGACGGCAGGCCCTGCGTGAGTTTCGCCCAATGCGCGCCGCCGTCGATGGTGCGATAGATGCCGCCCGCCGGCCCGCCCCCGTTGAAGCCGAACGCCGTTCGCCGCCGCTCATACGCCGCCGCGTAGACGATGTTGGGACTCTGCGGATCGATGGCCACATCGGAGACGCCGGTGTCGTCGTTGATGAACAGGGCCAGCGTCCAGGTGGCGCCGCCATCGGTCGTCTTATAGACGCCGCGCTCTTTGTTCGGCCCCCACAGATCGCCCAGCGCGGCCACGAACGCGGTGTTGGGATCCGACGGATGCACGGCGATGCGGCCGATGTGGTGCGTCTCTTTCAGCCCGAGCGCCTGCCACGTCTTGCCGGCATCCATGGACTTGAAGACGCCGGCGCCCCACGACGAGCTCTGCCGGTTGTTGGGCTCGCCGGTGCCCGCGTACAGGATGGAGGGATTCGACGGCGCGAGCGCCAGATCGCCGATCGACGGGTTCGGCTGCTCGTCGAAAATCGGCGTCCAGGTCACGCCGCCGTTGACGGTCTTGAATATGCCGCCGGCCGCCGTCCCCACGTAAATAATGCGCGGGTCCGATTCGACCACCGCGAAATCGTCGATGCGCCCGCCCATCACCGCGGGGCCGATCGAGCGGAATTTCAGATTCTTGAAGGCGGCTTCGTGCGAAGTCTGCCCGAACATACTCACGCTGAACAGCAACAACGCGAGGGCGCCGGTGATGACACGGATGCGCGAGAGTTTGGCTGCATTCATAGCTTCGTTCCTGAGGTCGTTAATGTATCCTACAATACACCTTTTTGGGCGCCATATGAGAGAATGGCACTTCCATGCCTGAAACAGAGATTGCAACTTTAGCAACCGCGAAGATTCTCGCAGAGAAGATCCGCGAACGCCGCGCGCGTGTCGGCATTGTGGGTTTGGGCTATGTCGGTCTGCCCCTCGCCGTGGAGTTCGCCCGCGCGGGTTTCACCGTCACTGGGATCGACGTGAGCAAGGAAAAGGCGCGGCGCGTGAATGCCGGCGACTCCTACGTGGGCGACATCCCCAGCGCCGTTCTCGGCCCGCTGGTGGAATCCGGAAAACTGCGCGCCACCACCGATTTTTCCGCGGTGCTGGAGCTGGACACCATCAACATCTGCGTTCCCACGCCCCTCCGCAAAACCAAAGATC
>JAIQEX010000243.1 GCA_020073615.1 Terriglobia bacterium | reverse complement strand
GCGATGATGGGCGATCTGGCCGAGATACACGCAACACTGGTGCGCACGACGACACGCGGGCCAGGGCGCCGCGCGACGGTGATGATTGCGCCGGAGTTGACCACCTCACAGCGCCGAGCTGTTACAGCATTCGAATTAAACCGCTGGATGCCAACACTTCTTTCATGTATGATAACCCGTCCCGTTCATACATGATTGAGGCCCTTAGACCGGGATTCACCTGCCTTCGCTGCGAAGGTAGGGCTAGGGCCACAGGCTCCTGCCCTGTTGCCCTCCGAAAAGCTGCGAATCGCACCCAATCGGAACTTTCTTCCGAAAAGTCGAACTTCAGCCTTGCCTTTCTGGCGAACCAGAGTGATGAATCGTCATGCGCGAAACACGCGCAGAAAAGGATCGCCAGAAACACCATGAAAAACGCAGAAGCCACCAACACCACCGAAACCGCCGCCGTTGCGGAACAGGGCGCGCCCGTCGCGCCGGAGAAGGCCGCCTCGAAGAAGGCTGCCAGCCAGAAGAAGGGCGCGCCCAAGGGCCAGAAAACCGCCAAGGGTGCCAAGACCAAGCCCGCCGCGCCGAAAAAGGAAGCCAAGGCCAGCAAAAAGGCCCCCAAGTCCGCCGCCAAGAAAGCCAGTGCTCCGCGCGCCGAAAGCAAGGGCGCGAAGATCCTGGACATGATCGCACGGGCCAAGGGCGCCACCCTCGCCGAGATCATGAAGGCAACCGACTGGCAGCCCCACAGCGTGCGCGGGTTCATTTCCACCGCCGGCAAGAAGCACGGAGTCAAAATCGAATCCTCGAAGAATGAGGCGGGCGAGCGGAGCTACAAATCCGCGAAGTAGTTGCACGCCTCGGTCCATACCAGCCGCCTGGAAACGGGCGGCTTTTTTCGTTGTGCCCGATTAACCACTTGCTTTCCGGCGCGACCGGAGTGATCAATCGTCATGCAAGGAGACTGACCAGATGGCACGAACCAAGAAGCAGCCTGAGAGTTACAACGGATTTGCGATGCCGCTGCAGCCCGATACCGAGCTGGGACTGGCGATGCTGATCGCCGAAGACGAAGAAGGCCACCACGAGCCGGTCGCAGTCGCCGGCACGATCAACGAGGCGAAGGAGATCGCCGAGAGCGACCTCCGCGGCCGGATGCGCCGCCTGGAGCGCGGGAAAGATCCGGGGATCTGCCCATACACCTACAAACTCTGGGCCCGCGGAGTGGACGGCAGCTACTCTGTTGGCCTCCGAGTTCGACGACATCCTGAAGTAGCCCCGCTGCTGGCCCAAGGCCCGCCCGGCTCCGGCCGCGGCGGGCTTTGCTGCTTCTGGCCTCGATTCCCCCCTGCCCGCGTCACGGGCAGAGTTGGCTGACACGCCAACCGGTCGCCGCCGGAGCGAACGTGGGCCAAACGTGGCGCAACAGCGGCCAACCGTCGTTCCGCGTGCAGTAGCCGCAACTCTCCCGACCAGTCCGCCAGCGCCAGGCAGAGGCCTTCGACGTCTGGATTCCCGGCGCGGATTTGCGATTCGATGGCCGCGATCTCCCGGCGGCAGCGCGCGATTCATGCGGGCTCCCTCCGGCGTTCCTCGGCGATCTCTTCAAACGTGCGCCCGTCGGCATCCAGCACAGCTTTCCTGCCGGACAGCGTTTGCCAGCGCTGGACCACTACATCCACGTACTTGGGGTCCAGTTCGATGCCGCAGCAAACGCGCTCCGTGATTTCGGCGGCGGCGAGAGTCGTACCCGATCCGAGGAAGGGCTCGTACACCAGCTCGCCGCGCTTCAAATGATTGAGGATCGGCCGCCGGAAAAGCTCCACGGGTTTTTGTGTGGGATGATCGAATTTCTCCTCGTCCGAACCGCCCATGATGAACTTGGGCGAGGGCGATGTCCAGATCGTGGAGTTCTCGCCGGCCTTCCCAAACCACGGTGCGTTCTTGCGCCGCACGAACCAACAGGGCTCGTGCTGAAACCAGTAGAGCGTCCGCGTGAGGACCGTCCGCCCCTTGTCCCAGATAATCTGCTGGTGATGCTCGAAGCCAATTCGCAGAAGGCCGTTTAGAACTTCGCGCGTGAACCTCGAGGCGTGCCACACGTAAGCAACTTGCAAGCTCGGCACCAGTTCAAAGGCCTCCGACCAGTCGGCGCGCGTGTCGCCCGAGATGGTCGTTTCGGTATGGCCCTCGGTACGGTGCTTCATGTAGCTGGGCTCAGCAGGATACTGCGGGTTGGCCTTGGCCGCGGCCTTACTGGCGGCAGTTCGCTTGTGCCCAGGCGCTGTATTCAAGCCGGCCCGATCGCGCCATTCCGAATCCAACTCGATCCCGTAGGGCGGGTCGGTGACCATCAGGTGTGGCTTGCGCTCTCCCAGTAGCCTTGCGACGGCTTCCGCGCTGGTGGCATCGCCACACAGTACGCGGTGTTGGCTGCGCCCTTCGCCGCAGAGCCACAGATCGCCCAGGCGTGACACCGGGTTGTCGGGCACTGGCGGGACGCTGTTGGCTCGATCGTCATCGGCGGCCAGCAACAGGCCATCGATCTCCTGGGGGTCGAAGCCGGTCAGCGATAAATCGAAGTCCGCCTCGGTGAGTTCCTGAAGTTCCAGGGCCAGTAGCTCGTCGTCCCATGCCGCCCAGGTCGCCGACCGATTCACCAGCAAGCGGAAGGCTTTCACTTGCGCTTCGGTCCATTCGTCGCAGAGGATCACCGGGATCGAGCTCAGGTCGCCGCCGGGCCACGATCCCAACTTGCGCGCGGCCTTCAGGCGGAGGTGGCCATCCACGACCTCGCCATCGCTGCGCGCCAGGACGGGGATCTTGAAGCCGAACTCCCGGATGCTGGCGCACATTCGATCGACGACACCGTCATTCTTCCTCGGATTCCGGACGTAGAAGACGAGCTTGTCGATCGGCCATTGCTGGATTTGCTGGTCCACTAGCATGCTTGCCTCACGGGGAAACTGCCAAAAAGTCCAGGATTGGACAATGCGTCCCAGCTACTCCGGAAGTCGGCCGCCCGCTCGCGCCCGGGCGCCCCGTGTCGCGCGGGCACGTTCCGGGTGGCAGGCTGCTCCACCCGGCTGCCACAGGCGCGCCTGGCGACCACGGAACGCGCCACGAACGCGAGCGATGTAGCGCCCGCCGATGTTGCCTCGCTGGCTTTTCACGGGATCGTACAGTCAGCCACCACCTGCAGGAAGTCCTGGCGCGCCTCCGATGGGGCATAAGTCGTCCCATCGCGGTTGCCGCCCAGGTGTTTCAGCTCCCACGCCGGCCCGTGTTCCAGCATCTCCGCGAAGCTGTACCTGGTGCCCGCCAGAGAATTGGCTGAAACTGGCTTCGGCTCACCAGGCCGGAGAAACAGAGTCGCCCGCTTGACCTGCCCCTTCCTGTTGCGCACGACGCGCGCCACCAAGCCCGCCGATTGGAGCCGCGAGAACCGCTGTTCAGAGGCGCAGGCGTACAAGCTGCCGTCTGCGTGGTAGACGGGAATCAGCGCATTCATGGTCTGGACACACTTGGAGGGAAAGGAAAAGCTGCGGGAAATGGATTCACGAGCGTCCCGGCGCTCGATGCGCGCAGAAGCCACAGCGCCTGCGCGTCTGGTGTGATTCTCTCAGAAGCAGAGTCGAGGGTCAATAGTTTTCTTCACGCATCTCCCTTGTTTTCTGCTGGTTGAGCGCCATATGGAGCGGCAAAACAGCGCGCGATGGCTACCATGCCTACCATGGCTACCAGCCGCCCGGACTCCGGGGTCGATGGAGTGATGGTGCGCTATATAGGGAGAGGCAATTTGTCTCCCCAACGGCATACGAGAGCAAAAAGTGTTCGGCGACAATTAGAACTCCCGGCTGACGACAATTAAAACTCCCGCTCGACGACAACTAATGTGACCATCGAGAATCGCGCTCACCGAGCGCCAAGGGATGGTCACGGACGAGCAGGTGAGGAGGCTCAGAAAGTTGTCGAACACAGAGAAGAATCAAGAGATTGCAGCGTCGAAAGCGGGGATGGACCCGACCACGGCGCGGCGATA
>JAIQEX010000131.1 GCA_020073615.1 Terriglobia bacterium | reverse complement strand
ACTGATCTTCTACAGTTGGCGCCGGACAGTTGCCGCAACTTGTTGATTCCAAATGAGGCGGCGCGCTCCCGCGCCAAATCCTAGTGTCACGTCCGATCCCAGAATATCGATAATAATACTTGTTTATCGCTTTTGTGGTGAGCCATGATAGTGACACAGGAGCGTGATTTGTTCGTTCGCACGCAGACCAATGGTTCGCGGACCTATCTGCTGATTGTGGATAACCAGTGGGTAGACGGCAAGGTCAAGCAGCGCGTCGTGCTTCGTCTTGGCCGCCTCGATGAGTTGCTGGCCAGTGGCCGGCTTGACTCGCTGATCCAGTCGCTAGGTCGGTTTTCCGAAAAGCTCGTCGTCCTCGGCGCCCATGCCCGCGGCGACAGCATCACTACTCACAGCGCCAGGATCGGGCCGGGCCTGATCTTCCAGAGACTCTGGCAGGACTGCTCGATCGACAAGGTCCTGACGACCTTGCTCGCAGAAAGGCGCTTCGAGTTTTCCGTCGAGCGGGCCATCTTCCTTACCGTGCTGCATCGACTCTTCGCGCCCGGCAGTGACCGTGCCGCCGAGAAGTGGAAGGACGACTATGCCATCCAGGGTGTCGGCGATCTGGACCTGCACCACCTCTACCGGGCCATGGCGTGGGTGGGAGAGATCCTTCCGAAAGACCAGCAGGATGGGGCCACTCCTTTCGCTCCCCGTACGAACAAGGACCTCATCGAAGAGGCGTTGTTCGCGCGGCGGCGCGACCTGTTCTCCGATTTGGACATCGTGTTCTTCGACACCACATCGATCTACTTCGAGGGCGAAGGAGGCGAGACCATCGGCCAGCGCGGCCACTCGAAAGATCATCGTCCCGACTTGAAGCAGATGGTGGTGGGCATGGTGCTGGACCAGCATGGCCGTCCACTCTGCAGCGAACTCTGGCCAGGCAACACGGCCGACGTGAAGAGCCTGGTTCCCATCGTGGAACGGTTGAAGAGCCGGTTCGGAATCGGATCGGTCTCGATCGTTGCCGACCGGGGGATGATCAGTGCCGAGACTCTGGCAGAAGTGGAGAAGCGGGAGTGGAAGTACATCCTGGGCGTGCGCATGAGGAGTTCGACCGAAGCCCAGGCAGTGGTGGCGCGCGCCGGCCGCTATGCCGAAGTGCATCCCAAAAGCGACGACCGGGACGATCCCTCGCCGCTGAAGGTGAAAGAAGTCTGGGTCGAGGATATGCGCCGGTATGTGGTGTGCGTGAACGAGGATCAAGCCACCAAGGACCGCCACGACCGCGAAGCCGTGGGGGCCTCCCTGCGCGACGCGTTAGGCCGTGGAGACAAGTCGCTGGTGGGCAACAAAGGGTATCGTAAATACCTGCGCGCGGGAGGCAAACAGTTCGCGGTGGACGAGGACAAGATCAAAGAGGAAGCGCGCTACGACGGCAAGTGGGTGCTGACGACCAACACGGATCTGCCGGCGCGCGAGGTGGCGCTGAAGTACAAACAACTGTGGATGGTAGAGGAAGTCTTCCGCTCGATGAAATCGCTGCTGGATACCCGGCCGATTTTTCACAAGTGCGACGAAACGATTCGCGGGCACGTGTTCTGCTCGTTTCTGGCGTTATTGTTGCGCAAGGAACTGGAAGACCGTTTGGAGCGCAAGGAGTGGAAGTTGGAATGGGCTGACATCATCCGCGATCTGGACAATCTCGTGGAGATGGAAGTCTCGATCGGCGGCAAGGGTTACGTCTTTCGCGGCCAGACCTCCGGAGTGGCGGGCAAGGTCTCTCAAGCCTGCGGCGTCGCCATGCCACCGGCGCTACGACCATGCGCACTTATCTCCAACTCGGCAAAGAGGGAGAGAAAGCGTGTCACTAGGCGGTTTTCAAAATTGCAACCTATTGGAAACGGACAACTTCCACCGGCACGGTGTAGAAGATGAGTTAGATGGTGGTCCCGAGATAGCAGACGCGGAATCGCCCGCGAGGATCGTCGAAGCGATGAATCGGCCGCCGGCCGTAGCCAGGGCCGAACCAAAGCGCATTCTTGGCTTGCGCGTGAATGCGCATCCAGTGACTCCCGACTTTCACACGGCTCAACGGGAGGCGCTTCGGCAGGGCTGGCTTCTGCGTCATGCGCGCCTTACGCCGCCTGTTCTCCAAACGACGCAACGATGGCGGTAGCCCTTTCGATCTCGCCCGATTTCAGCGCTTCGAGGATCGTCTTGCCCCCCAGCGCCGGCGCGGAGGCGAGCAACGCCGAGAGTTGGGTCCAGGGGCTTCGAACGCACGGATGGTCTGGGAGCCGACGGAGTTGGCAAACCTGCTCCAACGCGACCGCCAGAGTGTGACCGACGCGCTGGAGGAGCTCTGCCATCGGGAAGTCTGCCGCCGCCATCCTGACGCTGACAATCGGATCGCCATCGGCCGGCTCTCGATCGAGATCTGCGACCGTTTCTGGCCGTATGAAAAGCCGCCGGTTGAGGAGTTTGGTATCGGCCAGAACCGCTATGTGCAGCAGACGCGGCAGATGCTGTCAGCCCCGGCCTGCGTCCGAGTCAACTTCAGCGCCGCCGACGAGCGACTGGCGGCCATTCTCTATCGGCGCGGCGTCACGCTGGTTCATCTCCAGCGGGCCATCTGGCTCGGCTGCGCCCGCAAGTATGCGGCGCTGTTGAACGGGAGTGAGCACACTCCCATGCTGGTCACCAGCTTGAACTACTTCTCCGCCCTCGTGAACGAGGTCGCCGAAACCTCCGTCGGAGAAGACTACTGGAAGCACATGCAGCACAAAGTGACCCAACTGGAACGGATGTGGCTGGATCGCACTCCGGCCGGAGGGTGATGCGGGCAAGAAACGAAATGAGGGAAACGAAATAATGCTGATTCTGCCCCGGAACATTCAAGCCCTTGCTTGCTGCGCCGGGGCATGCCTACAATCTTCTTTCTGCACCTGGGGAAATTTCAACCGGCGAAAGTGGGGATTTTTCAACCGGCGGAAACTGGGGAATATTCAACCGGCGTTGACAGTTACCGCATATGGGGCAGAGTATCCGTGGGTTTGACGTCTCCGACGCGGGGAATCCGGACCTTGGCCAATCGCAGATTCGAGCGCTGAGAGTCACACTTCCCGTGGTCAGTTTTCAATACCAACTTGGGCAGAGCATCCCGATAATTAGGCGAAGCAGCTTTTTAGGTGGAATCTACATCGCCAGCGGAGTCGGGTTTGCCATCCAGGACAGCAGAGAGAAGGGCGGCGACGTATTACAGACAGAGAACGTGCGGTCTTGGTGCGGAGTGTTCGAGGTAGGAGCTCGGTATCGCTGGCCCAGCAGATCCTGGGGTATCCAGGGCAATTACCGCGAGTACGTGCTGACCGAGCAGGGGCCCGGGGTCATCTATCCGAGGTTTCGTTCCTACGGCATCGGATTGTTCGTGATAGTGCAGTAGCACAAGGAATTGTGCCGCTCGCGCCACACCTCGTGCGGCTGGGACTTCGGGCAGATGTCGGGAAGCTGCCCAGCTCACTTCCCCCGGCTCAGCCCCAGCGCCCGAATCCGCTTGTGCAGGTTGGTGCGCTCCATACCCAGCGCCCGCGCGGCGCCCGAGACGTTCCAGTTGGATTCTTCCAGCGCGCGCAGGATGTGCTCGCGCTCGGCCGATTCGCGCGCTTCCTGGATGGTCGATTTCGGGCCCGCTTCGCGCTGCACGCGGATCTCCACGGGAATCGATTCGCGCGTCAGCCGCTCGCCCTGCGTGAGGATCGCCATGCGCTCGACCACGTTGCGCAGCTCGCGCGCGTTGCCCGGCCAGGGGTAGCTTTCGAGCAGCGGGTAGAGCGTTTCGTCGAGCATCTTGCGCTTGAAATTGTTGCGCGTGCAGAAGTCCTCCAGGAAATACTCCGCCAGGAGGCGGATGTCGTGCGGGCGCTCGCGCAGGGCCGGCACGCGGATGGGCACCACGCTCAGGCGGTAGAAGAGATCTTCGCGAAACTTCTCCTGCTGCACCATGCCGCTCAGGTCGCGATTGGTGGCGGAAATCACGCGCACCGTGACGTGGATGATCTGCTCGCCGCCCACGCGATGGAATTCTCCCTCCTGGAGCACGCGCAGCAGCTTGGCCTGGGAGGCGCCGTGCAGGTCGCCCACTTCGTCCAGGAAGATGGTGCCGCCGTCGGCCAGCTCGAACTTGCCGCGGCGCGCGGCGGTCGCGCCAGTGAACGAGCCTTTCTCATGGCCGAACAGCTCGGTCTCGATCAGCTCGGTGGGAATGGCCGCGCAGTTCACCTTCACGAAGGGACCCGAGGAGAAGGGGCTGGCATTGTGGATATGGGCGGCCAGCAGCTCCTTGCCGGTCCCCGATTCGCCGATCAGCAGCACGCGCGCATCCGACCGCGCCGCCATGGAGGCCTGTTCGACGGCGCGCGCCCACGCCGGGCTGGAGCCGATCATGCGCGGCGCGCCGCCCACCAGCTCGCGCAGCCGCTCGTTTTCCTGGCGCAGGCTGGCCTGCTCCATGGCGTTCTTCACGGCCAGCAGGACGCGGTCGCGGCTCAACGGCTTTTCGAGGAAGTCGAAGGCGCCGGCGCGCGTAGCCTCCACCGCGTCGGCGATGGTGCCGTGTCCGGAAATCATGATGGCCGGCGACGCGGCGCCGTTCTGCCGCACGGCGCGCAGCAGGTCGATGCCGTTGCCGTCGGGCAGCTTCATGTCGAACAGGTAGGCGTCGGCGCGCTGCGCGTCGGGGTGGCGGCCGAATTCCGCCACCGAGCGGCACACGTTCACGGCGTAGCCCTCGCGCTCCAGGATCATGCGCAGCGAACGGCCGATATTCTCCTCGTCATCCACGATCAGAACGCGCTTGGAAGCCATTGGCAGCCACGGGCAGCAGCACGCGGAAGCCGGCGCCGCCCAGTTCTCCTTTCACCAGAACGATGTCCCCGCCCGACAGCAGCGCGCTCTTGCGCGCGATGGAAAGCCCCAGTCCCATGCCCCGTTTCTTGAACGAGATGGTGGGTTGGAACAGGCTGGCGCGCGCCTGCTCGCTCAACCCCGGTCCCGAATCGTGAACTTCGATGGCCACGCGGCCGTTCTCCGCCGCCGTGACACCCAGGATGCGCCCGCCCTCGCCCGCGGCCTCGGCCGCGTTCTCCAGCAGGTTGGTCAGAATCCCCTTCATCAGATCCTGGTCGGCCACCACCTGCGGCGAGCCGCCGGCCAGACGGCACTCGTAGGCCACTTCCGGATGCGCCGTCTTCAGAAACGCGATGCGCTCCTGCAGCAGCGAATTCACGTCCACTTCGCCGGGGGAGAGGGGAGGCTCGGCGGCGAACTGCGAAAACGCGCGGATGCGCCGCTCGAGCGTCTCGATTTCATCCACCACGATCTGCGTGGCCTGCTCCATGAAGCCGCGGTCGGCGTCGTCGTAGCGGGCCATCATCTCCTCCACGGTGAGCCGTATGGGCGTGAGCGAGTTCTTCACCTCGTGCGCCATTTTCCGCGCCAGCGTTTGCCAGCTCGCGAGCTGGCGCAGGTAGACCAGCCGCTCGGTGCTCTCCTGGAGCTTGCCGGCCATGTGGTTGAAGGCCTGGATGGCGCGGCCGATTTCGTCGTCGCGCCGCGCCGCGACGCGCGCGTTCAGGTCTCCCGCGGCCAGCTCCGTGAGCCCGGCGGTCAACTGATGAATGGGGCGGCTGAGGCGGTGCGCCAGATACACCAGCAAGGCGAGCGAAACCAGCCACACGGCCGACGCCAGCAGCAGGTAAGCCAGCTTGGAGCCGCGCTTCAGGTCGTGCTCGCGGGCGGTATCCACGCGGGCGCGCCCGTCGGCAATCTCCTGGCGGAGCCGCTCCAGGCCCACGCCCAGGTTCGCCGAATACGCCCAGACCTCGCCCCCGTGCCGCACCAGGTAGTCCAGCCGGTCCCCTTCATTTCCTGCGAGCGCAAAGTGGTCGGGCTCGTTACTTTCCGCGAACGACTTTACCGCCTCCGGCCAGCCGGCCCGGCCGTCCGGAAGGTATTTCCGCGGCGGCAACTGGCCGGCTTGCGCATGCTGCTTGAGGTCGTCGCAGGTGTGCTGGTACAGTTCGCGGCCGGTGCGCTGCGCCGATTTCAATACCGCGTCCAACTCGCCGGTGGAGGAGAAGCCCAGGCTCTCTTCGAGCAGGGAGGTGGTGATCCACACGGTGGCCGCCAGCGGCGCCAGGGTGGCGGCCAGGAAGATGAGGATGAGTCTGTTGCGAAGCCGGTTCACTCGTTTCGCGTTCCCCGCGCCGGGCTACGGGCCAGTGCCGCCAGACGCAAAGGGCCGGCCTCGCGCGTCCATTGCGCGTCGTCCGCGCCGGGCTTCCGGCCCAAAAGCAAAATGAAGTTTCGCAAGCTGATGCCGCTGTCGCCCAACACGCTGGCGAGATCCTTTTGATTGGCGATGCCCATTTCCAGGCGCAGCCAGAGCGAGCGGTCCGGAGCGATCCCCGAGGCGTTGATTGCCAGGCTGTCCAGGCACCACGCTTCGGTCGCCGCCACCGAGAGATTGGAAGCGGAACGCGGCACCGGCCCCGCCACCGCCACGGAGAACTTGTCCTCCCCCCAAATATCGTAGCTCACCGCGAACCGCTCCAGGGGCGAACGCCGGAGCACCGTAAGATACCGGTCGCTGAACAGGGTGAGTTGCGAAAGGTACACCACCGTGGCCCCGTCTTTCAGGTGTTCCAGATGGCTTCCCGTAAGAAAATGCAGGCCTGGGGCGGACACGCGCAGGTTGTCGCCATCGAAGGTAACGGCGAGCGAATCGACCGCGCGGGCGGGAAACAGAGGGGCAGCCAAGCCGGCCAGAAGCCAGCTTCTACGGCTGATCTGTATGCCACGCGGGCGCTGCGCCATTGATCAGGGAAGAATGCCCATCATGAAAATCGGCTCGATATGGCCCGACCGGACCGGAAATGCGATTGCGAGGGAGAATACCGACTCCCGCAGGCCCACCCCGAGCGAATGCCTCGGAATGGCCGGTTGTCCTTCATCCCACACGGCGCCCACGTCATAGAAAACCTGAAAAGCGCCGTACCGATAATCGACGGAATTGTGCACCACCCGGTTTCCACCAATCGGATCCAGGTCGTACTTGTTCCAGCCCCGCAGGCGATAGCTGTTGCCCAGGACGAAGCGCTCGTCCAGCGGCGCGCGCCCGGAGATGGCCCCTCCGAACAGGCTGTCGATCACGACATGCTTCCCGTGGTTGAACTGGTAGCGCAGGCCCGCCGAATGCGCGGCGTAGACGAAATCGCTGTCCAGCGCCCTGGTGGCCGCGCGCAGCGAGTAGTCCGCGCCCATGTCCTGCTGGCTGTCGGAGCCCTCCACGCGCCGCTGATAGCGCAAGGTGGCCGTCACCGCGTTGGCGGCTTCGGTGCGGGCGCCCGGAAACTGGTCCTCGAAGCGCTCGAAGCGGGTGCCGATTTCGAGCGTCAGCGGCTTGGCCAGCAGAATGGTGGCGGTGGGCGCGAAATTCTGGCGCGTGCGGTAGGCGCCCGAGGTGACGCCTGGCGCGGCCGCCAGCGCGTCCAGCGTGGTGCGGTCCCACTGCTCGTGATAGCTTTCAAACTCGAACCGCAGGTTCACCCGGCCGGTGCCGGGATGCTTGTTTTCGTAGCGTGCGGAGATGCCCGCATAGCGCTCCGGCAGCCAGTCGCCGTCGCTCACCAGGCCGAAGGCAAAGGAATTCTGCTGGATGGTAAAGCCGGCCTCCCCGCTGGCGCTCCAGCCGTCCTTCGAGTTGTACACAAACTGTTTGACATTGACGTCCACCGAGCCGCGCGCGGGCTTAATTTCGAACTCGACGCGCACGTGATCGGGGGATTCGCCGCGCAGCACGTGGTGGGTGACGTCGCGGGCGGAAAACTCCTTCCGCAGGCGGACCGCCAGGATATCGAGCGCGCCCGGATTCAACTTCTGCCCGATGAGGGCGACCAGGTCCCTCTTCAGTCCAGTGCTAATCTTGTCGTTCGGCTCGCTGGTGAGGTCCGTCCTCCAGCCCTTCCCGGCAACGATGACCGTCTCCACGGTGTAGCGCGTATTGACATTGATATCGGCATCCTGCGTCCCCGCCAGGAGCCGGCTGCCCAAAAAAAGGCAGCCGAGCCAGGAGTATTTCATGCCAACCGTGAGAGCACGCTTCACGCCAATTCTAAACTATTGATAATAAGTGGGATAAATGGAAGAACGATGTGCTTTGGGTTCACAGGTGTGGAACGGGAAGGAGGATACCGCCGGCTGCCCCCGGAGGGCAGGGTCCGGCGCTACAGAACCTTGGCCAACTCGGCGGCGAAGGCGCTGCGCGGGGTCTGCTCGCGGTCTCTTCCGCGGCGCTTGCGATCGGGGCGCGGCTGGACGCGGGCGGCGGCATTGGGGGCGACGGCCGGCTGCGGTCCCGATCCGCGCAAAGCCTCCTTGCCTTTCGGCGGCTGCGCCGGATTGGCCCGCAACAGCCGATCTTCCAAAGGAGCGCGGTCGAAGCGCTTGATGATGGACGCCATCTCTTCGGCGGTGGGCGCCTCGACAAATGCGAAGCCCTTGGATTCTTGTGTTTCGTGGTTGCGGATCACTTTCACGGCATCGGCCACGAGGTCTTCGGCGGCGAGCCATTGTTTGATGTCATCAGCGGTGACCCAGGTGGGAAGGTTGCCAAGAAAGACGGTAAAGCTCATTCAGTTGATTTTTTTTCTCCGATGCTGGGATTTGCGGCACTTCAAGAGGAGGATTCCAGTCGCCACCTAGATAGTATCAGAGTGCCGGAGCGGATTGCAATGGCGATTTGGGAGTTTATCGGATGCGCAGGTGTGAAATTCGGCGTAGGGCCAGTGACAGAGCGGCCAGCACCGCCGCGCCCCCTCCGAGAAGCGCTCCCGGAAGCGGCTCCGGCACCTGTGCGGCCGGGCTTTCGGAGAAGGTCACCGGACCTTGCGGAGCGCCCAGGTTGAGGCCGCCGCCGAACAGGCTCACGTTGAGGTCCTGCTGCAGGGTATAGGGTGCCAGCCCGAGGAGCACGTCGGGGCCGGTATTGCGCAGCGTGAGCAGCGCCCCCCGCCCGGCAAACAACTGCTGCGACAGCTCCCCGGAAAGCGGCATATCCGCCTCGATGGCGGAAATTGCGCCATGATAGTAAGCTCCCTGAAACTGGCCCGCGGCCGCTGCCAGAGGCCCGCCGAAGGAAAGGGAGACGGAGCCGTCGGACGATTCCAGCACCGCACTGAAGCGGGCCGCCGGATCGAGCGGAGTCGTCACCAGGGTGAACCCGATGTGCGTGGGGTTCAGCGGCAATCCCAGGTCCGCCGCGTTGATGGAGAAGTTCCAGTCCGCCACGGCGAACGACAGCGCATCCCCGGTATGCATCACGACGGTGGTGGCGCTGGACATAACAATCGGTCCAGCGCCTAGCGGCAGCGCAGCCAGCCATACCATCCATCCACACCGGAGAAGTGTCATCCAATGCTATCCTAAGCCGCGCGCCGCCGCGTTACCAGACCGTAAAGTACCGGTACCGGCATGTGCCTGTACGGGAGGGTTTACGATGAATAAGATCAAGGTGGTACGTATCCAATGAACTACCAGAACATCTGCCAGGCGCGCGAGGGCCCGGCCGCGGTTGTGACCCTGAACCGGCCGCAGCGCCGCAACGCGCTTTCGCTCGACCTGATGCTGGAGCTGATCGCCTGTTTCGAGCAGATCGGGCGCGACCGCGAAATCCGCGCCGTGATCCTGGCGGCGGCCGGGAAGGTCTTCTGCTCGGGCCACGATCTCTCCGAAATGGCCGGCCGCGATATCAACGAATACCGCCGCATCTTCGACGTGTGCACCGAGCTCATGATGAAGATCCAGGCCATCCCGCAGCCGGTGATCGCCGAGGTGCAGGGCATCGCCACCGCCGCCGGATGCCAGTTGGTGGCCTCCTGCGATCTCGCGGTGGCGGCCGAGGAAGCCGCCTTTGCCACGCCGGGGGTGAAGATCGGCCTGTTCTGCACCACGCCCATGGTGGCGCTCACGCGCGCCATCGGCCGCAAGCGCGCCCTGCAGATGCTGCTCACCGGGGAACTGGTGGACGCGCGCACGGCCGCGGACTGGGGGCTCATCAACCGCGTGGTGCCGGCCGCCGGGTTGCAGGCCGCATCGCGGGAACTGGCGGCGAAGGTGGGCGAGGCCAGTTCGCTGGTGGTGGCCCTTGGCAAGCAGGCGTACTACACGCAGATCGATCTCGACCAGCCCAAGGCTTACGCCTACGCGAAGGAGGTGATGTCGATGAACGCGCTGGCCGCCGACGCGCAGGAGGGCGTGACGGCGTTTCTGGGGAAGCGCGCGCCCTGCTGGAGCGGCAGGTAGGAGGCCAGGGGCGAGGCAGTTGTGCCAAGCCGGGTCTGCGTCTGCACTGCGCCATGGGGCAAGGAGACTGCACAGGTGGTATGTGGGTGCTTTCAGGCAGGAGGGCGTGACGGCGTTTCTGGGAAAGCAGAGGCTGCGAGGGGAAGGCGCTATGATGATGTCAGGTGCCTATGGCTGGGAAGAACCGACCGCCCATGGTGGGCAACGAGAAACGTGTAGAGCCCGAGCGGAAGAACAGCGGCTCGCAGGAATCGAAGGTGGCACTCGCACAAAGAGGGGCATCCGAAACTTCGACGGCCGAGACCTCGGTTCTGGATCGCGCGGTTGCGGTGATCGGCAATAAGGGTGAAGCAATGCGCTGGATGGGCACGCCCGTGCGAGCACTCGACTATGCAACGCCCGTGTCGCTGCTATCGGGCCGCAAGTGGGCCGCGGCAGCTCGGTCGGCCGTCTTGTCCGTTCCTTCGGCAATTGTGCCCACCGAACGCATTTATGTCCTCAACCCCAAACATCCTGATTTCGAACGGGTTGAATTTCTGGCTGCCGTGCCGTTTCGATTCGATCCAAGATTGAAGCAAAAGTAGCTGGCAACACGCATTCGCAGGGCCTTCGAGTTAAGGTGCTGGCCGTTGAGTGGGCGGAGAAGCGGATACGCGGCTGGCTCGCCCACGGACATTGCGCATCGGTTCCCCGAATGATCGCCGGGCTGGCCACTCCGGCTGGGGAGTCTATCGCAGGAACTGGGCGGCGTTCTCTTTCGTAACCAGCGTCTCGCCTGTGTCGATGCGTTTCGCCACCGGCACGCCGCGCGCCGCTTTGATGGCGGCCTCGACCGCGTCGCGGCCCAGCACCTCGGGATGCATGGCCACGTCGGCCGTCAGGCGGCCCGCCTGAACGGCACGCACCGCCTCGCTGGTGGCGTCCACTCCCACGATCGTCACCTTGCCTGTCAGATTGCGGGCGGCCACGGCCTCCACGGCCCCGAGCGCCATCTGATCGTTGGTCGCAAAAACCGCGCGCACGTCCGGATGGGAAGTGAGAATATTCTCCATCACCGACATGCCGAGGGTGCGCTCGCTGTTGGCCGGCTGCACGGCTACGCAAACGATGTCCGGCGATTTCGCGATCGCCTCGCGAAATCCCGCCAGACGGTCTTCGTGGGTAGCCACCCCGAGAATTCCGCGAATCACCGCCACCTTGCCCTTGCCGCCGAGCTCCGCCGCGATGTATTCGCCCGCCAGCCGCCCGGCACGCTGATTGTCGGCGCCGATGTAGCTCAGCTTGGAAGGCCAGTTGATATCGGTGTCGACGATCAGGACGGGAATGCCCGCGGCCTTGGCGTGCTCCAGTACCGGCAGCACTTCCGACGCTCCGGCGGGCGCCACCGCCAGCGCCGAGACGCCCCTGGTGACCTGGTTCTCCAGAATCGACACCTGCTGGTCGATGTTCACCTCGCGCTCGGGCGCCAGCACGGATAACCTCACCGCGGGATCGGCCCGTGCCGCCTCCTCGGCTCCCGCCTTCACGCGCTGCCACCATTCGCTGTCGAGCGCCTTGGTCACGAACGCGATCTCGAGAGTCTTCGTTTTGCCGCTGCGCCCGCAGGAGGCGATCGAGCACGCAATCGGCACCACCATCGCCGCCAGCAGTAGTCTTCTGTCCATGGTTCCTCGCGTGTCAGTGTATATCGACCGGCCGCTGCTCGCGGAATGAAGCGGTGGCCGCCAGGCTGATTCTCATGGCGGCCACCGCGTCCGCGCCCGTGATGGCCGGCTTTTGGCCGTTCAACACCCGATCCACGAAGTCCTGGATCTGGGTGAGATAGGCGCTCTCGAACCGCTCGAAGAAGTAGGGCACGGCATCGTGCGTAATCCCTTCCCGGGTCATCATCAGAATGGGCGTCTGGCGAAAATAGCCGATCTGGATGGAACCCTTCGTACCCCAGATCTCGCCGCGGATATCGTAGCCGAAAACCGAATTGCGGCTCAACTGTACCACGCCCAAACTCCCGCTTTCGAAGACCATGTCGATAATGGCATTGTCGATATCGCCCACTTCCTTCATCTCGGGGTACGCCAGGGCGCCGCCGATTGCGTGCACGGTCTTGACTTCGCCCATATACATGCGCGCCACATCGAAATCGTGAATGCCCATATCGGCAATCAGGCCGCCCGAGATCTTCGGGTCGCAGAATTCGAGCGGCGGCCGACACGGATCCCGGGAAATGGAAGTGAAGACCACCGGCGTCCCGATCACCCCCTCCTCCACCTTCCGCCGCGCACCGGCGTAGGCGGCATCGAAGCGCCGCTGGAAGCCCATCTGCAAGAAGGCGCCCGTCTCTTCCACCACGCGGAGGATCTCGATGGCGTCGTCGAGCGCGAGCGCGATCGGCTTTTCGCAGAACACGGCCTTGCCTGCCCGGGCGGCATCGACGATCATCTCTTTATGCGTGCTGGTGGAGGTGATCACCGCCACCGCATGAACATCCGGGTCGCCCAGCAGGTCGTGGTGGCTCTCATAGAAGCGTGCGACGCCGAATTCCCGGGCGAACGATTCGGCCAGTCCGGCCTTCTGGTCGGCCACCGCCACCAGGCGCGCATGGGGGACGCGCTGCGCCAGATTCGCCGCATACACGCGCCCCATCCTGCCCAGACCAATCGCTCCCACGTTCAAGCGGTCTGGCATGGAACGCTCCGCTGATAGACTTCCGCCAATCTTACGGGCCGCCGCTCGGCGACCGATTTTGCCGCAGCCACCGCGATGGCCACCGCCATGAGCCCGTCGTTTCCGTCCACGGGAACCGGCTGTTGGCGCGCCACCGCGTCCACGAACGCCTGCATCTCCCGCAAGTACGATTCGGCGTACCGCTCCAGGAAAAAATGCAACGGCAGGGCCGAATGAATGCCCGTCCCGTCGCTGTATACGTGCGTATCGGGCGTCTGGTTCTTCACCGCCGCCATGCCCGCGGAGCCGAACACCTCCACCCGCTGATCGTAACCATAGGCTGCCTTGCGGCTGTTGTCGATCGTGCCCAGGGCGCCGTTCTCGAATGCGAGCGTCACCACCGCCGTGTCCCAGTCGCCGGCTTTTCCGATCGCGGGGTCCAACAGCACCGCCGACTGGGCGTACACCTCGGTCACTTCGCTCGCCAGCAGGTAGCGCGCCATGTCGAAATCGTGGATTGTCATGTCGAGGAAGAGCCCGCCCGAGGCGCGGATGTATTCCTCCGGAGGCGGGCCCGGGTCGCGGCTGGTGATGCGCAGAATGTGGGGCTCACCGACTTTGCCCGCGGCCACCAGCGCGCGGACTTTTTCGAAGTTGGGATCGAAGCGGCGATTGAAGCCCACCATGAGCCGGACGCCACGCTTGCGCACCTCTTCGTTGATAGCCTGTATCTTCCCGATGGAAAGGTCGATCGGCTTTTCACAGAAGACTTGCTTGCCCGCGGCGGCGGCGTCCAGAATCACCTGGGCATGGGTATTGGTGGGAGTGCAGACGACCACTGCATCGATCTCCGGGTCCTGCAGCACGTCCCGGTAATCGGAGCACGTCTTGGGGACGGCGAACGAGGCGGCGGCCGCGGCCAGATTCTCCGGGGACACGTCGCACAGGGCCGTCAATGCGGCGCCTGGAATGCGATGGGCCAGGTTCCCGGCGTGAATCCTGCCGATCCGGCCGGCGCCTAGCACACCGAATCGCACCTTGCGTGTCGTCATCTGCCGATCTCCTGGGAGGGCCGCGCATCGGGCCGCGGCCGGCCCTTGGTCTAGTCGGGATTGGGAAGCATGAAATCCCGGATGAGAGAATCCAGATCGTGACATGCACCGATGAACTGGCGCAACGTCCGGCGTGTTGCGCCGAAACCGTCGAACTCTTCCGGCGCGAGACCGTCCTCGGCATAGGCCCTTCGGAACTCGCCGAACTTATTCGTCAAAGCATCGACGATCCTGCGGTCGACGGGCCGGTCGATCCGCGGCACCACCTCCACGTCGCTGGCGTTGTAGCGCACCTGCCAGGAGTAGGGCGGCGAGATCACCGCATCGGCGCCGATGAATTCGCTCCAGTGCATGTGATTGCGGAAGGCCGCCGAAAGCAGCCGGAGCCGGTAGCCCCGCTCGCGGAACAGGCGATAGGTCTTCTTGAAGACCGCCACGCCGGCCCACTCCAGATAGCCGGGATCGACGATGATGCCTTCCCTTTCCGCCACCACCTTCAGCCAGTCGTCGAGGCGCCCCACCATGATGGTGCACACTGGACCCATGGCCGCGATGTCTTTGCCGGCCTGCTCGCGCCGCTTCAGGCCGCGCTCCACCGCCTCCGCCACGGCGATGCATTGCGGCAGCGTGAAGCACACGGTGGCATTGATGCTCACCCCGCGATATGTCGCTTCCTCGATGGCCGGAATGCCCGCGCGGGTTACCGGGATCTTCACGATCATGTTGCGCGCGATGCGGCTGAACCGCATGGCCTGTTCCACAATCGCCTGTGTGTTCCGGTAGAACCGCGGGTCCGTCTGGATGGAAAGACGGCCGTTGCGCCCCTGGTGCGCATCGAAGATCGGGTCGAGCAGCGCCGCGCCTCTGGCCGATATTTCCTCCACCAGCTTCCAGCCGATTTCGCTCTCGGTGGCCGCCGGCATGTCCTCGATCAGTGCCTGGATGCGTCCGCGCCACAACGGCATCTCCTTCTTCAAAACCCCGAGGACGATTACCGGGTTGCAGGTGGCGCCCACGGCGCCATGGGCGATCGCATAGGTCAGCTCCTCGATGGAGGCAGAATCGTTCCACAGGCAGGTGGGCGTGGTCTGCGTCATCTGGTGCAACTTGAAAACCGCGGGCGAGCTGGCTGGCGTCACCGTCTTCTCCTGCTCACTGGAACCGGGCAGCGGGGCACATTTGTTAACAAGCACGCGCGAAGGACTCGATGATACTCTCAACCTCGCCGGGGAGTCAAGGTCGGGAAGAGGGATGCCGGGAAGCCGGATGTGAACAATCGGTTTCGACCTCATGAAGATTTGCAAATCGCCGAAATTTCCTGCTGGAATTCCTCGAATTTCGGATAGAATCTCATCCATGCACAAGCCAACCGTTGCGTTTGCCGCTTTGCTTTTGCTGGGCGCCGTCTCGCACGCCCAGGTCAACACCGCCAGTCTTACCGGGCTGGTGAAAGATTCGTCGGAAGCCGTGATCGCCGACGCGAAAGTCACCGCCACCCACACCGCCACCGGAACTGAGCGCAGCACGCTCACCGACGCGACCGGATACTACTTTCTGGCGAACCTTCCCATCGGCGCCTACACCATTACTATGGAGAAGCCCGGCTTCCAGAAAGCCGTGGCGGCCGTGAGCCTGGACGCGGCGGAGAAGGGCCGGCAGGACTTCACGCTCGCCGTAGGCACGGTAACCACCATTACTACGGTCGAGGCCACGACGCCGCAACTGTCTACCCAGGATGCCTCGCTGGGCGCGGTCGTCGAGAATCAATATGTCACGCAATTCCCGCTTTTGTTGCGGAGTTGGGACGACCTGGTGAACCTGGTGGCCGGCGTGCAGGGCCAGCGCTACACCGACCAGGGCGGCAGCACCAGCGCGGGCCGCACGGGCGGCTTCAACGTGCACGGCATACGCCAGCTTCAGAATAATTTCATTCTGGATGGCCTGGACAATAACTCGATCTCGGAGAACGTGCAGGAGCTGACCACGCAGGTGATTCGCCCGTCGGTGGACACCATACAGGAATTCAAGATCATTACCAACGCCTACTCGGCCGAGTATGGCCGCAATCCCGGTGCGGCCATCAGCGTGGTCACCAAGGGCGGCACCAACGAGATTCACGGGCTCGCGTATGAGTACCTGCGCAATCGCGTGTTCGACGCCAACGACTTCTTTTCCAACCGCCAGGGGCTGGCCAAGCCGCAGAACATCCAGAACCAGTTCGGCGGCGACGCCGGCGGCCCCATCGTGAAGAACAAGCTGTTTATGTTCTTCGATTACGAGGGCACCACGATTCGCCGCGGTGCGCTGCGCAGCACTTCCGTCCCCACGGCCAACGAGCGGATCGGCGATTTCAGCCCGGCCGCCGGCGCCCTGGTGCACACCACTTATCCGACTATTTACGATCAGAGCACGGGGCTCCCGTTCCCGAACAACCAGATCACCCCGGGGAAGATCGATCCGCTGGCGGCGAAAATCATGGCTCTCTTCCCCGCCCCGACGGTGCCCGGCATCGCGCTCAACAATTTCTTCCGCAACGCCGGATTGCTGGATGACGGCGACCGGTTCTCGGGCCGTATCGACTGGCAGCCCGACGCCCGCAACACGGTTTTCACGCGCATCACCTTCACCAACCGGAATCGCTTTATCCCCGGAAACTTCGGCGGGATCGCCGACGGCACGTCCTCCTCTTCCCAAGGACGCCAGCAACTCACGGCGTACCAAGCCTCTTCGGGCTGGACGCGGCCCATCGGCGCGCGCCTGGTTAACGAGCTGCGCGTCGGTTTCGGACGGGACAACTCCCAGGCCGAGCAGGATCCGTTCGGGTTGAACCACACGGGCGATTTCGTTCCCGGAGTGCCCGCCGATCCCAGCTTCGACGGCGGCGTGCCCATGATCACCTTCGCCAACGTGAATACCTTCATCGGTTCGCCGAATTTTCTGCCCAAGCACCAGATCACCCAGCAATACGAGTTCACCGACTCGCTCTCCTGGACGCGGGGGAGACACCAGCTCAAGTTCGGCGCCGATCTGCGCACTCCGCTGCGCAACAGTTTCCAGGATGTCCCCGCCACGCGCGGCGCCCTGAACTTCGACAAGATTTTCACCTGCCAGCGCCAGGCGAACAACCAGTGCGCGCCGAATACCGGCCTGTCGTACGCCGATTTCCTGATCGGCGCCGTGCAAACCGCGCAGTTGTCGAACCCGTTCCAGGTGGACCAGAGAATGCACATGTACTCGGGGTTCGCGCAGGACGATTTCAAGGTCACGCCCAAACTCACTTTGAACCTCGGCATCCGGTACGATTTCGCGACGCCGGTATACGACGCCAAGAATCACCTGGCGAATTTCAATCCGGCCGGCGCTGGATCGCTGGTCTTCGCCAGCGACGGCTCGCTGTTCAGCCGGACGCTGGTGGAACCGAATCGCCACAACTTCGCTCCCCGGCTCGGCCTGGCGTATCAACTCAATCCGAAATCCGTGGTGCGCGCCGGATACGGCATTTTCTATACGCCGTTCGAGCGCATCGGAAGCGAGGACCAGCTCGCGTTGAATCCTCCGAATTTCATCAACAACAACATCTCCCTGCCGTCCACCGCGGCGGCGCCGTTATTCCAGTTGCAAAGCGGTTTCCCCGCGAATTTCCTGGATCCGGCGCAACTGGCGCTGACGCGCGTGAAAATCCGCGCGGCCAATCCGGATGCTCCCAGCACCTACGTGCAGCAGTGGAGCTTCGGAGTGCAGCGCGAACTGCCGCTCGGCATGTTTCTCGAAGCGGACTACGTCGGCACCAAGAGCACGCACCTGAATACGCTGCGCGATTTCAATCAGCCCATTAACGGCGTGGTGCCCTATTCCGGCTTCGGCCAGATCGAATATCGCGACCCGCTGGGCAACGCCGTGTATCACGGGCTCGACCTTACCGTCGAGCGGCGGTTCAAGGCGGGATTGGCATTCCGCGCGGCCTATACCAACTCCAAGTCGATCGACAACACGGCCGAACACCTGAGCGCTTACGGCTCGAACAGCTTCGGCCAGAACGGGCGCGATTTCAAATCGTGGCGCGGGCTGAGCGACTTCGACGTGCCGCAGCGGCTGGTGCTCAGCTATGTGTACGAGCTGCCGTTCGGCAAGGGCAAGCCCCTGGCGTCGAGCGGCATCCTCTCCTACATCGTGGGCGGATTCCAGACCAGCGGCGCCATGACCCTGGCGAGCGGCCGTCCCTTCACGGTCTTTGCGGCTTCCAACAACAGCTCGATCGATATCGGCCTCCAGCAGGCGCTGGCCAATGTGATTGGAACGCCGGTGATGCCGCAGACCGTGACCTGCTGGTTCTACGCTTCGAAGAATCCGGGATGCGCCGGCATCACCGGCACCGACGCGTTCGCCACCCCGCCCGCCGGCGTGTTCGGCAACGCCGGCCGCAACACCCTGCGCGGGCCTGACACAAAGGTGTTCGACTTCTCGCTGGCGCGCAACTTCGCCATTACCGAGCGTGCGCAACTGCAGTTCCGCTGGGAGATGTTCAACCTCACGAATACCGTGCAGTTCGCTTTGCCCAACAACAACATCAGCGGCGGGACGCCGGGGGTCATCACGGCGCTGGCGGGAGATCCGCGCCTGATGCAGTTCGCGCTGCGCCTGAAGTTCTAACGAGGCTCCGCCTCAGACCGACGAGGTATATTTCCACCGGGTCTGAAGATCGGCATAATCCGGTAGATGGCTCCGGTCGACAGTGGAGAACTGCAAGCAGTTCTCGCCAATGATTTAGGCCGCCGAAGCGGCAGTCGATCCCGAGCGATCGGAGTCGTGCCGGAGCCAAAATGAGCGTATCACGATCAGTCGCCGAAGTTCTCCATGAGCACGTGACGTTGGAGGTCGAGGGAATCGACCGGATGTACTTGAACGTCTACGTACCCGCGTTG
>JAIQEX010000130.1 GCA_020073615.1 Terriglobia bacterium | reverse complement strand
AAAGCAGGTTTCCCACTTTCCCACCGCCCCGAATCTATATAGATCTCAAGAACAAAAAAACCGGGCCGCGGGCGGGCTTCGCCCTCCGCCCGGCGGCGGGCGCTCCGCGCCGCTTAAGAGTTAAAAGGTAATTGTCGTTGATCGGGAGAAATAGTTGTCGTCAATGCGAAGAAATAGTTGACGCCGGACACATTTGTGTTTCTATGCCATGAGGCTCATAGCGGCGGCGGTGCAGAGATAGCGATGGAACTGATTGCAGAAGCCAAGTCGATGTGCAGTACCAGTAAGACCTTAAGCCGGTGGGAACACAAAATGATGGAGGAGGCCGGTCTGATCAAGTACAAAAAGAATCCCAGAAGGCTTGAACCCCCTTTGGCCCAGCCTTAATTTGGATTGCCCAGTTGTATTCGATGCGATTCGCCGAATTGAGCCATGGGGCGCCGGCCGAAGTTCTCGTCGATCATACGCCGAATGATCCGGGGCGAACAGAAGCCGTGAGGATCAGGATTACTCCCCATAAGCGCCCTTGAATCAGCCGACGCCGCTCTGGTCGGATCGTCGGCCACTCGTACAGAGCTCCATCGGCGGCGCACATCCTACCCGTAGCTCGGGACCTTTTCGAGAGAACGCGCCACGAACGCCATGAGGCTGTCCATCTGCTCCCGGGTCACCGGAAACTGCTCGATCACTTCCTCAATGCTCATGCCGGCTTCCAGGTTTTCAAACAAAACCTTGACCGGCGTTCGGGTTCCGCGCAGCACCCATGCGCCGCTGACTTTGCCGGGAATGCTTTCCACGGCGGGGCATTGTGACCAATCGAGAGTCGCCATGGTTCGACCTCCTGCTATTAGCGTACGCCAAGAGGCCGGCGAATAGCGCCCCTCCAGCGAGCTGAGAACGGCGAGCAGACGCTCGCGGAAAACCTCGCCGGCGCCGCCGGGCTCTCCGGCGTCATCGAAAGCTCCCCCGGAGAGTTCCGCGCCGCCACCGTCCGTAACATCGACGCCTGGCAGGACGAGTCCAGCCTACCGGGCCAGTACAAGGCCAGCGGCGCGCGCGAGCACGATGGAAGGCTTCTGTGCCGCCCAGGCGGCATCCTCGGATGTGAGCACGTAGTAATCAAAGGAAGCGTCTGGCGCGTTCACCGCCACGCGCTCCCAGTTCCGCATGCGGTATCGGGCGCGGTAGAAGTTGATGAGCGGTTCGAGCGATGGACTGGCGGCGATGCGCACCGGGCGCGCGCCGGCGATGGCGCGCAACGCCTGGGCCAGCGAGCGGGCGCCAGCCTCTTCGGCGCGGGTGGGAGGAGCGGGGCGAACCGCGCTGTGTGCGTGACTCATGAGGAGGACGAGAATGATGAAGGCGGTGGCCACCGCGGGGACCAGGAACCGCTCCGCGAAAATCAGGAACGCGGCGGCCGGCGGCCCGCGCCGCAGCAACACCACCAGGCAGACGGCGGCGAGGGCGGCGGCGGGCAGCAGGAAGCGCGGTCTGTCCGCCACGGCCAAGCCCAGGCATACCGCGGCGAGGTTCAGGTTTCGCGGCGGCAGCGGCGCCGCGAGCATGAGATCGAGCGCGCACAGGGCGAGCGTCACCGGCAATCCGTAGCCCCACGCGGTGTGGTACAGGTCGAGCGACCACGGGTTGAGCGCCAGGGCGGCGGCCACGGCGAGCGCTAGGGCGGGCGGCCGGGCAATGCGGCGCGCGAAAAGCCAGACGGCCCAAAGGTAGAGAGATCCGGCCAGCAGGCCGGGGAGCCGCAGGGAGAATTCGGAGAGGCGGAAGAGGCCGATGCTGCGCTTGGCCAGCAGGGTGTAGAGCAGATGGTTGCCGGGGTCGTAGGCGGCCAGCACTTCGCGGATGGGGGGCCGCACATAGCGGTCGTAGGAGTAGGCCTCATCGGCGGTAGCGGGCGTGGCCGCGGCGCGATACACGTGCACGGCGAAGAGCGCCGCCAGCAGCATGAGCGCGGCCTTAGTCGATGCGGTAGAAGCGGGTTCCATGGGCCTCGGCGAGCTCGGTGATGCCCCACAAGTTCGAGTATTGCTTCATGTCTCGCGCCGCGGGATCGGCATCGTCCACCAGGAGGAATGCGATGCCGCTGGCTTTCAGTTCGCTCGCGGCCGCGCGCCGCGCGCTTTGGGCGGCAGCCGAGCGCAGGGCGGTCTCGAGGCGGCTCCCCAGCGACGATTCGTAGCCCACCATGATGTCCCGGTCGAGGTACGCCTCCGGGCGGCCGGCGAACGAGAAGACTTGTTGGCCGGGCGCCACGTTGCGCTCGATGGCGGACTTGAGGGCGAAGCCCGGAAGGCGCCGCGCGAGAAACACGGCTTCCGGTTCCCGCCGTAGGGCGGCGCGCACGGGAATGGAAGTGATGCGCCAGGCATACGGAGCACAATACAGGGAGAGCACGCCGGGCAGGCATACCACCGCCTGGAACAGCGCCAGCGCAGGCATGACGCCCCAGGAATTCGCCATGCCGAGCCCCATCGCCAAGGCTAATGGGGGCAGCGCGGGAATCAGGAAACGGGTGTCGGTATTCCAGTACGCCGGAACGGCGAAGACGGCGGCGGCGAGCAGCAGACGCCGGCCGTGCGGGTGGCGCAAGGCCAGGAGCGCAAACGGGGCGAGAAGAAAGACCGGGCCGATCATGCCAGGCACAAGACCCCCGAGAACGGTCACTTGCAGAGGAATCTTCCAGTAATGGTTCACGTGCGGGTAGTGGCCCAGGTCGGCCAGGTACTGGCGTTCCTCGGCGGGCTGGAAATAAGGATTGGGGAACCAAAGATTGAGAAACGGCGCCGCCGGATTGCCGAGCCAAAGCCAGTTTCGCAACAGCCAAGGCACGATCAGGATAGCCGATGCAAGCAGAAGCGGAAGCAAAGCTTGCAGTCTGGCGCGGACCTTGTCCGGGGATGCCCGAAACCAGACAAACCCCACGGCGAAAGGAAGGACCAGTCCAGCCGAGTACTTGACGGCGCCTGCAAATCCTACAAGTAAGCCAATCAGAATGAGAATGTTGTCGTGATGAAGCTCATTCCAGACTTGAAGCAGATAAAAACCTGCAAAAAGCAGCGTTGCAACCGCCACGTCGTTGTAAGCCGAACTGCCGTCGATGCCCGCCACCGGGCTGGCATAGACCAGGATCGCGGCGCATGCGGCCGGCGCGGGAAAGCCGAAGCGCCGGCCGTAACATACGATGAGCAGCGGTAGAGCAGCCTGGAATGCGCAATGCACCAGCGCGGCGGCGGAATGCCGGCCGAAAGCAAATGCCACCAGGAACAGCATCTCCAAGCCTTGCGAGAGGTGTGCGTAGATGCTGTGGTGGCGCCACGCGAAGCCGCTCTCCCGCCAGTAGCGCGCCACATTTCCCAGGTGGTAACCGCTGCCATCGGGGCTGACTTCGGGCGCCAGGGCATTAAAGAAATAGACCAGGAAAAAGGCGGCAAAGACCACTATGAAAAGGGAAAACCAGGTCCGTGGAAGGGCGGGCAGCGATTTCGGACGAGGTTCGCGGCCCCGAGCCCACACCGCGCACGCGATCACTACCGTTCCGCCGCTCAGAAACACCGCTGCGCGCGCCTGGTGAATGAGGCTGAGGAAGAAGGTAGTCAGGCTCAGACAGGCCGACCCGGCAAGGAACGCGAACAAGGCGGTCTCCCCGCGATAGAGAGTCACCCGCAGGCGCCGCATGAGGAGCATGCCGCAGGAGACCGACACGCCAACGGTGAAGGCAGCACCGAAGATCACGGCCGCCAGCGATGGGAACTGCGCCACAAGACTGCGAGTATAGCAGCCACCGGACCGGGCGCCGTGCGCCGTGTTATACCGGAACTACAGACAACGGATGAACGGGATACTGGAAGACTTGCGCTTCGGCCTCCGGGCGTTAGCCAGGAACCGCGGTTTCGCCGCCGTGGCCATTGTGTCTCTGGCATTGGGGATCGGGGCCAACACCACGATCTTCACGCTGGTCAATGCACTTCTGTTGCGGCCTTTGCCGGTCGCGGATGGAGCCGCCCTGGCGTCGGTCTATACCGTGGACTCGCGGGAACCGGGGCTGCTCTACTGTTCTTACCCGAATTTCCAGGACTACCGCGACCAGAACCGGGTGTTCTCTTCGGTTTTCCTTTACAGCAGCGTGGCCCTGAATCTTACCGGGCAGGGCGCACCGCAATTGATCATGGGGGAGATTGTATCGGGCAATTACTTCTCCACGCTGGGCGTGACGCTGCCCCTGGGGCGCGGGTTTCTTGCGGAGGAGGATGCCGTGCCGGGAGCTTACCCGGTGGCGGTGATCAGCGACCGGTTCTGGAAGAGCCACCTCGGCGGGGACCCGCGAGCGGCCGGCCGCACCTTGACGCTGAACGGCCGCGCGTACACCGTGGTGGGCGTAGCCCCGGCGGGCTTCGCCGGCCTGGACACGCTTTCCGCGAGCGATATCTGGGTGCCCATGGCGATGTACCAGCAGGTCTATCCCAACGCGGCCTGGGTGGCGCGGCGGCGTGCCCTGTTGTTCGCCATGGCGGGCAGGCTGAAACCGGGAGTGGGAATCCGGCAGGCGGAGGCCGCCCTGCAGGTGGTGGCGCAGAACCTGGAGCGACAGTATCCGGAGGAAAACTCCGGGCGGCGGGTGAGGCTGATTCCGCTGGCCGAAAGCGCGCTGCCCCCGAAAGTGCGCCCGTCCATCGCCAGGGCGGGAGCGGTGCTCCTCGTGGTTTCGGGGCTGGTGCTGCTGATTGCGTGCGCCAACGTGTCCAGCCTGGTGCTGGCGCGCGGCGCGGGGCGCAACCGGGAGATTGCCATCCGCATGGCGTTAGGAGTGAGCCGATGGCTGCTGGTGAGGCAACTGCTGGTGGAGAGCCTGCTGCTGGCGGTGGCGGGAGGCGCGGCGGGCCTGTTATTGGCGCGCTGGATGCGCGACATCCTGTGGGCGCTGCGCCCGCCGATCCTGGTTTACGCCGCGCTCCATCTGGACCTGGACGGCCGCGTGCTGGGCTACACGGCGGCGATTTCGCTGGTGACGGGAATCCTGTTTGGCCTGGCTCCCGCGCTGCGCGCCACCCGAACGGACCTGGCGGTGGATCTCAAGGAGCGCATGGGCACGGGTGGTACGCCGTCGGGCGCATCGCGCCGCTGGCATACGCGTGCGCTGCTGGTGGTGGGCCAGGTGACGTTTTCGGTGGTGGCGCTGGTGGGCGCTGGCCTGTTCGTGCGCAGCCTGCGCCAGGCGGGACGCATCGATACGGGATTCGACGCGGGGCACCTGGGCGTGATCACATTCGACGCGGGAAGCCGCGGCTACGACGAAACGCGCGGGCGCGATTTCCAGGAGCGCGCACTGGAGCGCGCGGCGACGGTGCCAGGGGTGGTCTCGGCGACCCTGGCGAGGGACTATCCCTTCCGGGTGGCGCTGGCGCGCACCGTGCTGCTGCCCGGGCGCGAGGGGCGGATCACGCTGATGGGCGTGGTGTGGCCGGGATACTTTCACGCGGTGGGCATCCCGCTGGAGCGCGGCCGGGAGTTTAGCGCCACGGATACGAAATCCACGCGGCGGGTGGCGGTGGTCAACGAAGCGGCCGCGGCGCTGTTTTGGCCCCGCGAGGACGCGGTCGGGAAGCGCATCCAGTTTTCCGGGGACCGCACGCCGGTGGAAGTGGTCGGCGTCGCGCGCAATGCCAACTACCAGACCATAGGGGAGCAGCCGCAGGCGTTGATCTACCTCTCGCTCATCCAGTATTACTTTCCGGTTTCCGTGCTCTACGTGCGGACGGCGGGCGACCCCAACGCGGTGCTGGGGGCGGCCGTGAGAGAGGTGCAGGCGCTCGACCGCGACCTGTTGCTGGACGCCGATGCGGTGCCCGCGATCATCGACCAATCGCTGTGGGCGCAGCGCCTGTCGGCGGGGCTGCTGACGCTGTTCGGGGCCATAGCGCTGGTGCTGGCGGCGGTCGGCATTTACGGCGTGATCTCGTATTCGGTGAAGCAGCGGGTGCGCGAGATCGGGGTGCGCATGGCGCTGGGCGCGACCACGGGCGACATGCGCACCATGGTGCTCGGCGAGGGCATTCGCCTGGTGGCGGTGGGGGTGCTGGCGGGCACGGCCATCGCGCTGGGCGCCTCGCGGGCGGTGGCGAGCATGCTGTTCGCCACCAGCGCGCGCGATACGGCGACGTTCGTGCTGGTGCCAGCGACGCTGGCGCTGGTGGCCCTGCTGGCGTGCTGGCTCCCGGCGCGGCGCGCGGCGCGGATCGACCCGGGGGTGGCGCTGCGGGATGAGTGAGGGGGGAGAATCCGTGCCCGCCTGCCTCATGGGAGAATAAACAACCCGAACGTTATGCAGACCACGGTGAATCTTCCCGACCCCCTTTTCCAGAAGAGTGAAGCACTGGCAGCTTCGCGCGGAACTACGGTGGAACAGCTTATCGTCGAAGCCGTAAGAAAGGAGGTTCAAGGCAACCTCGGATCAGGCCCTTCCGACACGTACTGCGGTCGAGAGGTAGAGTTGCCGATAATCCGCTCAAAGCAGCCGGGAACGCTGGACCTGTCCCATTTCGACTTTGATGACTTACTTGCCTGACGTCAACGTCTGATTGCTCTCGCCGCGGAACGGCATATCCATCATCGAGTAGCACGGCACTGGTTCGGCAATCTTCAAGGCGGAAAGCTCGCCTTCTGCCGTCTTACCCAGATGGGCTTTCTACGGCTGTTGCCGAACCAGCACGTGATGCAAGACGAGGTCATGAAACCCGGCGAGGCGTCGCAGGCATATGGCGCCCTGCGGTTGGACCGGCGAATCGGCTACTCGGCAGAGCCGAACGAACTCCCCGAAACTGGCAGGCCTTCACCGAGGGCCCGTTGAGTTCGCCGAACCTATGGACCGACGCGTACCTCTGAGCGTTCGCCCATGCTGCCGGATTCACCTTGGTGACGTTCGACGCGAAAATTCCGGCCAGGGAGGATGTGAGTTGCCTTCGACTCAGCGGACGCTCCTGACGTGGTCCGCCAGTTCGTATAGGGACTATTGCGTTGAACGGTTCGGGGCGCGGCGCGGGCTGCCCAAGCCGAAGCCATAAAGGAGCGAATTGCGATGGCTGAATTGTCGGTCGTTGGATTGGCCGTATCGATATCGAAGGAGCCAACTCGGGAAATTTTCTACCGGACATCCATCAAAATGATGGCAAGCGGTGGGGTGCTGGCCGGCACGGCCATCGCGCTGGGCGCGTCGCGCGCGGTGGCGAGGATGCTGTTCGCCACCAGCGCGCGCGACACGGCGACATTTGTGCTGGTGCCGGCGATGCTGGCGCTGGTGGCCCTGCTGGATCCCGGCGCAGCGCGCGGCGTGGATCGATCCGGGGGTGGCGCTGCGGGACGAGTGAGGGGTAGGGCATAATAGAGGAACCAAACATGGGACGCACGCTCCAACTCGGTGATACGCAGGTCGATGAAACCAAGCTGCCAGATCTCTGCGGGAGATACCGCGTCCGGGAACTTTCGCTGTTCGGGTCGGCGGCCCGCGGACAAATGCGGCCGGACAGCGACATCGACATGCTTGTCGACTTTTTGCCGGATGCCGACATCGATCTGCTGGACTACGCCGGCTTGATGTTGGATCTGTCGCATCTCCTCGGGCGGAAAGTGGATCTGGTATCGAAGAATGGACTGAGAGCGCCGATCCGGGCTTCCGTGCTCGAAGAGGCGCAGCTCTTGTATGCGGCATGAGAGCCTCTATCTAACGGATATCGTTGAGGCTGCGGACCACATCGCGGAGTTCATATCGGGAGCCGATTCTCGAACATTTCAGGAATCGGAACTGCTGCGTAGCGCCGTCATTCAGAAGCTCACCATTATGGGCGAGGCGGCTGCGCGAGTTTCCGAGCAACTGAGGACCCGTCACCCCCAGGTACCTTGGCCACAGATCATAGCCTTCCGCAACATTCTGGTCCACGCGTACTTCGGAATCGACTCGGCTGAGGCCAACGTGTACCGGAGGCCGTTGCTCCGACAAGCCCGATGCCCGACCTTGAACGCCGCGCGCCAGCGGCGTATATTGAGGATAGAAGAAGCGGTGGAGTTCGCTTAACGCCGTCCCCGATGGCCAATGACTCCTACAGTGGTTTTCGCTGTGGGAGATCCGGTCAAGTCCCCTCAGCAACCACAACGCAGTCGAAGAGGAGATCCTTCGATGGAACACGTGTGGTTTATCGCAGCCGTATGGCTTCTACTGGCGTTGGCCGCAGTTCTCGCGGCCCACTGGCTCGGGATCTCGACGGCGCTCTCCGAGATCGTCGTCGGTACCGTCGCCCAGCTCATCATCGGCGCCCTCGCGGGGAGCAACGCGCTGGATGCCAAGGCTGAGTGGATCACGTTCCTGGCCGGCACCGGCGCCATCGTTCTCACCTTCCTGGCCGGAGCCGAGCTCGATCCGCAGGTGTTCCGCGCGCAATGGAAGGAGTCGTCCGCCGTCGGACTCGTCGGGTTCTTTGCACCATTCTTTGGGGCCACCCTGGCCGCGCATTTCGCCCTGGGCTGGGGTTGGCGTCCGGCGTGGCTGGCAGGCGTGGCGCTGTCCACGACCTCCGTGGCCGTGGTGTATGCCGTGATGCTCGAGCTGGGATTCAACCAGACGAAATACGGCAAGGCCATTCTCGCCGCGTGCTTCATTAACGATTTGGGAACCGTCCTCGCTTTGGGCCTCATCTTCTCGCCGTTCACGATCAAGACGTTCATCTTCCTGGGCGCCAGCCTGGTTCTTTTCCTGATTCTGCCGTTCGCCACACCGTGGCTCTTCGCCAGATATGGCGGGCGTGTTTCGGAATTGGAAACCAAGTACCTGTTGTTCCTGCTGTTCGGCTTTGGAGGGCTGGCTGTCTGGTCGGGCAGCGAGGCGGTTCTGCCGGCCTACGTGATCGGAATAGTACTCGCCGGCACGGTGGGCAAAGATCACTTCCTGATCCGCCGCCTGCGGACTTTGACATTCGGGTTGTTGACTCCGTTCTACTTCATCCGCGCCGGCAGCTTTGTTTCCGTTCCCGCGCTGGTGGCGGCTCCTCTGAGCTTCGTCGCGTTGTTCTTTGCCAAGATGATCTCGAAACTGGTGGGTCTGCTGCCCACGGTGCGCGCCTTCGGATACGGTGGACACGACGGGATCTACTACTCCCTGATGATGTCCACCGGTCTGACGTTCGGCACGATTTCCGCCTTGTTTGGCCTGAACCACGGGATCATCGACCACACGCAGTATTCGCACCTGGTGGCAACGGTCATCGGCAGTGCTGTAATCCCGACCGCCATTGCCAATGGCCGGTTCCTGCCGCGCCATTTGTTGCCCGATCGGGAGCGGGAACTCAAGGAGTCCGCCTACGGCGAACCGGTGGGGGATCTGGACACATAATGAACAGGGAGGCGCCATGCTGAAGAAAGGTTCCGCGAAGAAGGTCACGATCTTCATCAACGAAGACACGCAGCACCACATGACTGCGCTGCACGACTCCATTATGACCTTCCTGATGCACAAAGGAGTCTCCGGCGCGACGGCCACGCGAGCCTACTCGGGCTTCGGATCGCACCAGATGCTGCACACGCCGAAGATCGAGGTGCTGGCCCAGCACCTGCCGATCCGGATCGAGTTCGTGGAGACGCCGGAAAAGGTGGATGAGGTGTTGCCCACGCTTTACGAGATGGTCTCCGATGGCTTGATTGAAGTGCAGGACACCACGGTGGTGAAACTCGCGCGAAAGCCGGCTAAACCGGAGCCCAAGATGCCGCACGAACGCCGGCAGGGATCTGCCAGGCTGCTGCGCGTGTTCCTGGGCGAGGCCGACCGGTGGCACGAAGCGCCGCTCTACGAGGCCATTGTCAGGAAGTTGCTCATGATGGACATAGCCGGAGCGACGGTGTACCGGGGCATTCTCGGGTACGGCGCCAAGGGTCATCAGCACAAGGCGACCTTCTTTCATCCGACTCGGGATCTGCCGGTCATGGTGTCGGCGATCGACACAGCCGAAAAGATCTCCGCTGCGGCCGAGGCGATCGAAGAAATGCTCGAAGACGGCCTGATCGTCATTTCCGATGCGGAGATTGTCCGGTTGGTACGCAGTTCCCAATCCACGGAGGCCGCCGATGCGACAAGAATATCCAGCTAGACTCCTGCGCATTCACATTTCGGAAGGGGATCGTTTTCAGGGCAAGCCGCTCTACGAAGCGATTGTTGCCAAGTGCCGCGAGTTGAAGATCGCCGGAGCCACGGTCTTCCGCGGCCTCGAGGGATACGGCGAGAGCGCCGAAATGCACCGGCCGCACCTGGCGCGCCACGATCAACCCATCCTGATCTCCATTGTCGATTCGGCGGACAATTTGGGGCGCCTGATTCCGGTGGTGGAGGAAATGATGGACACTGGCCTGATCGCCGTATCGGAGGTTCAGGTGGTCCGCGTGCAAAAGAAGGCTGCCACGCAGGAAGGAACGGGCAGCTGAGGGCGCAGGCGCGCGCGCGGCGGAAGGACCCGGGCCGCGAAGGGTGGCGCCAATTCGACTGCCCGTGCGGCCCCGTCCGGGTCGGCGTCGAAAGCTGCGCCCAGCGTTTCGCAAAACGCGGCACAAGCCGGGGCGCGATATCGGCAACCACGTCGATATCGTTGGTCTGGCAAGGAATTCCGTGAGTGCCACCCGCTCGCCGGGCGTCATCTGGCGATGCAGTTGGAGGAAGAGCGCAAGCGCATGCGGATCGGTATCCTCATACCAGCCTGCGGGCACAGGATCATCTTAGGCGACTTGGGTGTTATGGAGTGAACGGGGCGCAGTTCGTCAAGAGTGCTTGTAGACCTGACCACGAGTATCGACAGTGAGGATATGGATCAATCGGGCTTCGCGATCCACAGTGAACAGGAGGCGCCAGCCGCCAACGCGGGACTTTCGTATTCCAGGCCTGTCGGCGAGCGGCGAGGACAGGCGCGGATCGAAGGGGTCAACAGCAAGTTGCCCAAAACGAGCCCGAACACGTTGTTCAAAATTCCGGTCGAGGCGATCAAGAATCTTTTCGGCTTCGTGAGCGACGCTGACCCGATAATTCACAGGCCGCGTTCGCGCTCGTACTCGGCGAGAGGCTTCACACGCCCTGCGGCCACATCTGCGAGACCACGATCCAGAGAGGCGAGTGCCTCGGGGTCGAGCGGCGGCCCGCCTTCATCGGCGGCGTCGCGGAGATCCTGGAGCAATGCGCGCGCGAGTTCTGCTTGATCCTCCGGCAATTCATCCACGAGTTGGTGCAGCGCTTCGCGTGTCGTCATGCGCCGGCTTTCCTTCCTGCCTTCATCATACCTCCGCCACTGTTCCGGTTCCGTGCGCGGCGGCCGGCGGAACCGGCGGCAGGCCCGCTAGAATCAGATTTGGTCCACGTACAGAAAGTTTCCAAGCTATACCGGTTGTACCGGCGGCCGTCGGACCGGTTGCGCGAGCTCGTGCCCGGCAGCCGGCCGCGGCATACGGATTTTTGGGCGCTGCGCGATATCGGTCTCGAAGTTGCGAAGGGCGAGACGCTGGGGCTGGTGGGTCCCAACGGGTGCGGCAAGAGCACGCTGCTTCAAATTGTCTGCGGGATTCTGCAGCCGACCTCGGGGCGCGTGGTGACGCGCGGGCGCATTGCCGCGCTGCTGGAGCTGGGGGCGGGCTTCAACCCGGAATTCAGCGGGAGGGAGAACGCGCGGATCAACGGCGAAATCCTGGGGCTGAGCCGAGGGGAAATCGAGAAGGCACTACCCTCCATCGAGGCGTTCGCCGAAATCGGCGAGTTCATGGACCGTCCGGTGAAGGAGTATTCGAGCGGCATGTACGTACGGCTGGCCTTCGCCACGGCCATCCACGTGGACCCGGAGATTCTGATCGTGGACGAAGCGCTGGCGGTGGGCGATGCCGTGTTTGCCAACCGCTGCGTGCGTAAGTTCCAGGAGTTGCGCGAGCGCAAAGTCACGGTGCTGTTCGTCTCTCACGATCTGGGGCTCGTGAAGCAGCTCTCCGACCGCGCCATTCTATTGCTCCACGGGCGCATCGCCGCCGAGGGCACGCCCCACGACGTGATCAACCGCTACATCGGCCTGGTATTGCAGCGGGAGGAGCCGAAGGGCAAGCGAGACGACCGCGTGCGCGCCAGCTTCCGGCACGGCGACGCGGCCAGCGAAATCCTGGGCGTCGAGATTCTGAACCGGCACGGGGATGCGGTGTTGTCGGTCGCGGGCGGCGAGCCCATTACGGTGCGCGTGCGCGCGCGCTTTCACCAGTCGAGGACCGACCCCATGGTGGGGATCCTCATCCGCACGCGCATCGGCATGGAGGTGTACGGCACCAACACGCGCATCGAGGAGACGCACCTGGGCGATTTTCAGGCGGGCGACGAGCTGGAAGTGGACTTCCACCTCGAATGCTGGCTCACGCCGCAGCAGTATACCCTGACCGTGGCCACGCAGAATGCCGACGGCTCGAGCCACGACTGGCTGGACGACACCATCGCCTTCGACGTAGTGGACCGGCGCGTGGCCGCGGGCGTGGCGAACTTGAGGGCCAAAGTGGAATGGCGCGCATCACGGTAAAGGTGCATCCGCGGGCCAGACGGTCGGGCATCGCCGGGCGCCTGGGCGAGGCCTGGAAGCTGGACCTGGCGGCGCCGCCGGTGGATGGCAAGGCCAACGAGGAGTGCGTGCGCTTCTTCGCGGAACTGGCCGGCGTCCCGCGCTCGCGCGTGCGCATTGTGACCGGAGCCACCGGCCGGATGAAGGTGGTGGAGATCGAAGGAATTCCGCAGCAGGATTTGGAACGCCTGCTAGGATAATCGCGTATTGGTATCATGCCTACTACGAAGCATCCACACGGCAACACGCGCCGGGACTTTCTGCGGACGGCGGCCCTGGCATCTGCTCTCATCCCCGCCGGCTTGCGGGCCGAGGGCGCCGACGCGCACATCGACGTCCTGCTCGATGAGCCGGGTGCGGTGATCGCTCCGGAGATCTACAGCCATTTTGTCGAGAACCTGGGCGGGGTCATCTACGACGGCATTTGGGTGGGCGAGGGTTCACGCGTGCCCAACGTGAACGGCCTCCGCAAGGAACTGATCGACGCGCTGCGTAAAGTGAAGCCGGGAACCATTCGCTGGCCCGGCGGTTGCTTCGCCGATCAGTACGACTGGCGGGACGGCGTAGGGCCGCGGAAAGACCGGCCCACCCGCACGAATTTTTGGCTGGAGGCTTTGGAGTGGGCGCCCGGCGCGAAGCGGAACGGCCCGCAGGGCTACGATCCGAACGAGGTGGGCACCATCGAGTTCGCGCGCTTCTGCAAGCTGGCCGGAGGACAGCCGTATATCGCGGCGAATCTGCGCAGCCTGCCCGCCCAGGAGATGTGGCGGTGGGTGGAGTACTGCAATGCCCCGGCGGGCGCGACGACGCTGGCGCGGCAGCGCGCCTCGGGCGGCGAACCCGGTCCGCTGGGCGTTCGATTCTGGGGCGTGGGCAACGAGTCGTGGGGATGCGGCGGCAACTTCGCCCCCGAGGATTACGCCATCGAATTCCGGCGCTACGCGACGTGGATTCCGGATTATGGGGTGCATCTGGCGTTGATCGGATCGGGGCCGAACGACAACAATGTGGACTGGACCAGGCGATTCTTCGCCAAGATGGGCCCCGGTGGACCGGCGAATATGTGGGGCTGGGCGATGCATCACTACGCCTGGAACGCGAGCGGCGGCCGCACGGCGAATTGGGTCGAGGGCAAGCGCGACGCCGTAAAGTTCGACCACGAGCAGTACTACGAAATCCTGCGCGATGCCGACGCCATGGAGTCGATGATCGGGGCGCACTGGGCGGTGATGGGTGAAACGGACCGGCGGCACCGCGTCAAACTGGTGGTGGATGAATGGGGCGCCTGGTATGCGCCCGGCACCGAGCCGTTCCCCGAAGCGCTGCTTGGGCAACAAAACACCATGCGCGATGCGGTGCTCGCCGGATTGACGCTGGACACCTTCAACCGGCACGCCGAGAAGGTGGCGATGGCCAATGTGGCGCAGTTGGTGAACTGTCTGCAATCGCTCTTCCTGGCGCACGAGGATAAGTTCTGCCTCACGCCGACCTATCATGTGTTCGACCTGTACGCGGCGCACCAGGGCGCGCGCTCGGTGCGCATGGTGACCGGCGCCGCGGACGTGCGCTACACGCGGAATGGGGCCGCCGCCCAAATGCGCGGTCTGAATGGATCGGCATCGATGATCGGCAAGCAGCTCACGCTGACGGTGACGAATCCGTCGCTCGACCGGGCGCAGGATACGGAGATCGCGCTGCGGGGAGGCGCGGCGCGGTCGGTGACCGCCGTCTCGCTTGCGCCGGCGGATGCGCACGCGCATAACACGTTCGCCGATCCGCGCGCGGTGGAGCCGAAGCAGTCCAGCGTGCCGGCGAAGGGATCGACGATCGCCTACCGCTTCCCACCGGCATCGGTGACGAAACTGGCGATTGAGTTGGGGTGATTCGTGGCTGGCAAACGATTCGAATTCATCTCATGGCAGCGGCGTGACTCCATCCCGATGCAGGTCTAGTGCATAGATGGCCGGCTCCGGCGCTTCGTCAAAGCGCAGTTTTGCCTCCTCGGATCCCGCCTGAGCCGTGGTTCGCCAGCGGGCTACGGCTGCCGCAGCCATCAGCACCACGAGGACGGCGGCATAGAGCGCGGGCTCGTTGAACGCACGCATTTCCAGTTCCGCCCCCCAGGTGACGCTCATCAGGAACAATAACAGGTAAACGATCGCCATATTGAAATGCAACTTGCCGGGCAGATACGAGCAGGTGAACGGAATCTTGTGGAAGCCATAGAGGCTAAGTTCGGCGATGCCGATTCCGAGCGCGGCCAGGAGAGCCAGGTGTTCGGCGGCGATCTGCCGGGGCCAGAGCCAGAAAAACAGAGCGGCGGCAGCGATCCAAACCGGAAACAAGGCCAGAGTGTAGAGCGAGCGCCGGCAGGCCGCCACACACGCGTCGGCACCGGCGTGCGAAGCTACCTGGAAGATCCAGTTCGCGCGGATTTCGAGCGGCAGCGAGAACACCACGCGGATCCCCAGCACCGCGAAGCAGAGGATGATATTGCTGGCTACCATCAGAGACGTATTCGCCCGATGCCAGGCGCCTTTTTCCAAAGCGAACTGCCGGAGCGCCGGGCCGCTGGAAAGGAACATCGCCAGGCCGAGCGCCATTCCCAGGTAGAAGGAGAGGATCACGCGATGCTGGCGGCTGCGGAGCAGCGTGCGAATACTGAATTGCCCCACGGCAGTTTGGAAGGAATTGCCGAAGCGCGGCAGCCATCGCAACCCGCTGCGGTCCGGCAAGATGTCGGGCTGCTCGGCGATTTGGCGCAGCGTGCGCCAGTAGCAGAGCAAGTAGGACGCGGCGGCGCCGCAGACGACGATGGCTAATCCCATCAAAGCCCGGCGTGCCAGCAAGCCAGCGCCGGGCAGTGTGGGTCCGGCCAATTCCTGGAACAGTCCGAAATACCAATAGGACGGCACCCAGTAAAGCACGCGTTGGTTCCTCAGCAGATCCGCGATATCGGAAAACGGCGGCTGCAGAAAATAGACCGTCAGCAACAGGACGAAGAAGCCCATTTGCAGGAAGGACGAGATGCGCAGGAATTTTTGACGAGGCAATAGCTGCGCGAGCCCCTGCACGGTGAGCACACCACAGAAGATGAAGACGCCCGCGGCGAAAGTCGCGATCCAGTAGGCCGCAAAGGAGCGGGCCAAAGGCACTACGCCGATTGCGGATGCGGAGGCCGCCGGCGCGATAATGCCCGTGAACACATTGAGCGAAAGCACGGTGATGCCGAGCGCCGTGGCGACGGCGGCAATCTTAGCCAATAGCAGCGTGCGCGCGCCGATGGGCAGCGGAAACAGCACCAGGACATCGCGGCGGTCCGGGAAAGTGGAGTCCCAACTCATCACGGCGAACAAACCGACAGCCAGCATGGTGGTGGCGACGAGGAAATGCCCGGCCACCCAGGTGATGAGCAATCCCGCTACCGGGTTCGTCCGTCCGGCAGACATCATGGCCCCAACGAAGGATAGCCATAGGCTGACAAAAATCAGCAGTGCGGCGAACTGCCCCAGTAGCTTGCTCATCTCACCCTGAGGTGCGAGGACCTCCAGATCGACCATGCGGAAGAGGAATTCGCGGTAGAGGATGCGGAACTGCTGCTTGTTCATGCCAGTATGAGGTCGGCAATCTGGCGGGAGATGGCTACTGTATCCTGCTCGACGGCGAGCTGCGAAAAGATATCTTCGAGCGTGGGCAGTGCCATGAGCGTCCGAAGGCTCTCGATGGAATCGTCGGCCACGAGCTTGCCGCGGTGCAGGATGACGACGCGCGAGCAAACGCGCTCCACGACCTCCAGCTCATGCGAGCTGAAGAGCACCACCTTGCCGCGCGCAGCGAGTTCCTGGATGAGGCTGCGCATGACCAGCGCCGAAGCTACGTCAAGCCCGGAAAAAGGCTCATCCAACAGGATCAGATCGGGATTGTGCAGCAGTGCCGCCGAGAGCAGGATTTTCTGCCGCATGCCTTTGGAATACGACGAGATGGGCACGTACCGGTCGCCATAGAGTGAGAATAAGCGCAGAAGCCCATCGATCCGCTCGGCGGTCAGTTTCGATGGAAGGCCGCGCAATTGCCCGACCATGACGAGGTATTCGAGGCCGCCGAGGTGCGGGTACAAGTAGGGTTCCTCGGGAACATAACCCATGCGCTGCTTGTAACCGATGAGGTCGCGCTGGATGAGCCTGCCCTCGAAAAGGATCTTGCCGGAAGTCTTCTCGATGAGGCCGGTGATCATCTTCATGGTGGTCGACTTGCCCGAGCCGTTCGGCCCCAGATATCCGGTCACCTCGCCCGGACGCGCCGTGAAGCTTACGTTGTCGACGGCGGCGATGCCGGAAAATCGTTTGGTGACGTTGCGCAGTTCAAGCATAGATTCACCCCCCCTGGCTCGACTCGTTCTCAGCGGGCACGGAGTCACTGGCGTGGCTCTTCATACTTGCTCCATTCAGACACCGATCCTCCTGATAAAGTTCCACTGTTCACTTCATACGGTTGGTATGGTGCTGAAATACCCGCCCGCCAGCCGCGCGCGGCTATACCATACCGGGGAAGCTACGCCCGCAAGCTCCCCGGCCACCGGGCTCCCCTGCATGATCTTGCCGCTCTGGCCGATGTTGACAGATGCTCCACGCAGGCTCGCCGATTGACCGGCCAATCTTTCCTCAATTTCCGCCCGTTGGGATGCTTTGGAGTTGGTGATCGACGTCCAGGAGGCGTCGGTCAAGCCGCCGGAGCCGAAGCAGGCCGGCGTGCCGGCGACGGGATCGGCGATCGCCCATCGGTTTCCCCCGGCATCGGTAACGAAGCCGCGATTCAGTTGGGGTGATTCGGGTGCGGCGCGCGGCATTGCCCGTTCTGCCGCAATCATGTTAGGGTATGAATTAAAGATCTTGAAATACCATTCCCCGGAATTCAAAGGAGAGAATCCATGCCATTAGTATCGATGCGGCAACTGCTGGACGAGGCGGCCCAGGGCGGCTACGGAGTCGGCGCGTTCAACGTCAACAATATGGAACAGATCCAGGCGATCATGGAAGCGGCGCGGGAGACGAAATCGCCGGTCATCATTCAGGCCAGCCGCGGGGCGCGGGCCTATTCGCAGGATCGTTTCCTGTACCACCTGATGCTGGCGGCCACCGAGGTCTACCCCGAGATTCCGACGGTGCTGCACCTGGACCACGGCAACAGCGTGGAGACGTGCAAGAGCGCCATCGAGATGGGCTTCACCAGCGTGATGATGGACGGCTCGCTGATGCCCGACGGCAAGACGCCCTCGACCTTCGAGTACAACGTGGACGCCACGCGGCAGGTGGTGGAGATGGCCCATGCGAAAGGCATCACGGTGGAAGGGGAGATCGGCTGCCTGGGCGGCATTGAAGACGGGCACGGCGCGGGCCTGGACGGGTTGAGCCACCTCACCGATCCGGCGCAGGCGGCGGAGTTCGTGAAGCTGACCGGCCTGGACGCGCTGGCCATCGCCATCGGCACCAGCCACGGCGCCTACAAATTCAGCAAGAAGCCCACCGGCGAGACGCTCAAGATGGAGCGGCTGATCGACATCCACAAGCGCATGCCCAAGGTCCACCTGGTGATGCACGGCTCCTCGAGCGTGCCCAAGGAGCTGCAGGACATCATCAACCAGTACGGCGGCAAGCTGAAGCCCACGTGGGGCGTGCCGGTGGAGGAGATCCAACTGGGCATCCGCAACGGCGTGCGCAAAATCAACGTGGATACCGACAACCGCCTGGCCATCACCGGGGCCATCCGCAAGGTGTTCGCCGAATCGCCGGAGAAATTCGATCCGCGCGACTACATGAAGCCGGCGCGCGACGCCATGAAGAAGGTGGTAGCCGAGCGCATGCGGCAGTTCGGCCAGGCCGGCCACGCGGGCGATTATCAGCCGGTGCCGCTGGCGGAGATGGCGCGGCGGTATCAGGCGCAATTGGCCACGTTGTAAAACCCTACATGGGCCGGAGGTAGCGAGCTTCTATGTAATCTTGCATTGCGTTCTCCGGGCGGGGAATGCAATATTGCATAATGGTAGACTTTGGTGTAAGATGGGCTTGTGGCGCTTCATGGACTACATCACCGAGGATGGTCGGGACCTAATCCACGAGTGGTACGAGAGCCAGAGCGACGAGGTGCGAGTAGAGTTCGACGTCACGCTGGCCATTTTGGGTGCGACCGAAGACTGGACTAGCGATTGCGTCGAGGAATTCAAGCCCCTAACCAAAACGCACGATGGGCTTGGCGAAATTAGATTCTTAAATCGGAGATCGTAAACAAGAATACTTCAACATTTTTGGTGTAACATCACGCTGCAGCAAGCAGGTCAACGATTTGCTGGATGGCCTTGTCGGCCTTGTGATAGGCAGCTTCGAGTTTGCTCTCGGGCCGGTGAGCGGGGTCGGGCTGGTGGTGGAAGCAACTGTTGGCAAGTGGACCGCAGAGACGCTTGTGGAAGAACAAGAATAGAAGCGCAACCTGCACGCCCTTGGTGGTGAG
>JAIQEX010000242.1 GCA_020073615.1 Terriglobia bacterium | reverse complement strand
CCGCGCCCCGGCTGGCGCCCCTGGCACCCATGCCGCCCATGCCGGCGCTGGCGCCGGAGGCCCGTCCCATGCTTGCCGGGGATCTCGACGACGATATTAGCGAGCAGGCCCGGGAAATGGCCGAGCAGGCCCGGGAAATAGCCGAGCAGGCGCGCGAGAAGGCCGCCGAAGACCGGGAGCAGACCCGAGGCATGAGCCAGCAGATCAACGAGCAGGTGCGCGAACAGACCCGGGAATTGGCCCAGCAAGCGCGGGAAATGGCTCGCAAGCAAGTGGGCGAAATGGATATCGAGACGAAGATCGCGGGCCTGAAGTTCAAATTCGACGGCATGATTCCGCCCGCCGCCTTCGCCCAGGAGAAGCTGCTCTATGCCAGCCGCGGCGGCGATAGCGGCCTCTACCAGCGCGGCCAGAACGACATCGAGAACCATCGCTGGGACCAGGCGCTGGAAGACTTCAGCCAGGTGGCCGCGCGCGGCGGTACGCGCGCCGATGGCGCACTGTACTGGAAGGCTTACACCCTCAACAAGCTGGGCCGCCGCGACGAGGCGATGGCGGCCATCGCCGAGTTGCGCAAGTCCTACAGCGGCAGCCGGTGGCTGGACGACGCCAAGGCGCTCGAAGTGGAGATCAAGCAGTCCAGCGGGCAAAAAGTGTCGCCCGAGAGCGAATCCGACGAGGAGCTGAAGCTGCTGGCGCTCAACGGGCTGATGCAGTCGGACCCGGAACGCGCCCTGCCCGCGGTCGAGACCCTCATGAAGAGCGGACAATCGCCACGCGTGAAACAGCACGCGCTGTTCGTGCTCGCCCAGAACAGCTCGCCCCGCGCCCAGCAACTGCTGGAACAGGTGGCGCGCGGCGGGGGCAATCCCGACCTTCAGTTGTCCGCCATCCGCTATATCGGCGAAACGCGGCGCAAGCAGGGCACGGCCGGCCAGTTGCTTGCCGAAGTCTACGCCGCCTCCAACGACGTCAACGTGAAGCGCGCCATCATCAATTCGCTGGCATCCGGCCGCGACAAGGACCGCCTGTTGCAAATCGCCAAAACGGAAAAGGCGGCGGATCTGCGCATGGAAGCGATCCAGTCGCTCGGCTCGGGCAGCGACCAGGCCGAGTTGTGGCAGCTCTACCAAGCCGAAACTTCCCCCGAAGTGAAGCAGCAGATTCTGAGCCTCATGTCGCGCGGCGCCAACATCGATAAGCTGCTCGAAGTGGCCCGCGCCGACAAGGACGTCAAGCTGCGCCGCAGCGCCATCCGCAGTCTCGGCTCCATCAAGGCCGCCGCCGCCGGCGATGCGCTGGTGGCCATGTACGCCAACGAGCCCGACCCGCAGGTGAAGCGCACCATCATCGATACCCTGTGCGGCCAGAACAACGTCAAGGGGCTGGTGGTTCTCGCGCGCAACGAAAAAGACGGCCAGATGCGCCGCGACCTGGTGAACCGCCTGGCCGGCATGCATTCCAAGGAAGCCGAAGATTACCTGCTGGAGCTGCTCAACAAATGATACGCGCGCTATGGCTCGTCGCAGCCGCTCTGCCGCTCGCCGCGCAGCCCAAGCTGCTCACCAATGCGAAGGTGGACACGCACTCCGCCGCCGCCGGGCTGGAACAGGAGTTCCGCCAGTTGACCGCGGCGCAGCCGCAGCCCGCGTGGATCGCCTGGTCGGTGGCGGCCGTCCGCGGCCACAACATGGGATGCGATTACGTCCGGGGCGAATCCATGAGCGCTCCCGGCGTGGTGCACCTGGAGCCCCCCGATCATACCGTCATCCTTTTCCGCGTGGAGAACAACGCGGTGGACCGCATTCGCGCCCTGTCGCCCGATTGCGAGATCGATGCCGGCGGCGTCGCGGTGCACTGGCTCACCGATGTCGCGCCGGCGCAGAGCATCGCCCTGCTCGCCACCTTCGTGCCGCAGCGCGACATGGACGGCAACGGCGCGGTGACTGCTATCGGCATGCACGCCGACCCCGCCGCCGATAGCGCGCTCGAGCGCTTCGTGGCTCCCGATCAGCCCGAGTGGCTCCGCCAGAGAGCGGCCGGCGCCATCGGTTCCGCGCGCGGCCATCACGGCCTGGAAATCCTGAAGAACCTGATCGCCAACGACCCCAGTGAAAACGTGCGCCAGCGGGCCATTTCCGGCCTCTCCAACAGCAAAGAGCCGGAGGCCCTCGACCTGCTGATTGCCATCGCGCGCAACGATAAGAACCCGCGCATGCGGGCGCAGGCGGTCTCTGCGCTCAGCCGCAAGTCGGGGCAGCCGGCGCTGGCGGCCATCACCAACGCCATCGAGAACGACCCGGACACCCAGGTGCGCCGCCGCGCCGTATCCGCCCTGCAATCGCTCCCCGACGGCTCGGGCATTCCGCTGCTGATTCAGGTGGTCAAGACCACCCGCGACGCCGAGGTGCGCAAGCAGGCCATGAACACGCTGGGCCAGTCGCACGATGCCCGCGCGCTGGCGTTCTTCGAGGAAGTGCTGAAGAAGTAAGCGGTCAGCGGACCGCGATGGGCATGACTTCGGCTGCCGCGACGCTCCCCCGCCGCCGGCTGACATGCTGACGGCCGACAGCTTTGCGACAATGATCTCATGCCGGAAACACTCCAGATTGCGGGACGGGAATTTCGCTCTCGGCTCATCGTGGGAACGGGAAAGTACCGCACCTTCCAGGAAATGCAGCGGTGTCACGAGGCCAGCGGGGCGGAGATGGTCACCGTGGCCGTGCGCCGCGTGAACCTCACCGACCGCTCCAAGGAATCCCTGCTCGACTACATCGACCGCTCCAAACTATTCATTCTTCCCAACACCGCCGGCTGCTATACCGCCGATGACGCCGTGCGCACCGCCATGCTGGCGCGCGAGGTGGGCCTCTCCCACTGGGTCAAGCTGGAGGTGATCGGCGACGAGAAGACGCTGTTTCCCGACAATGCCGGGCTGCTCGAAGCCACCCGCCTGCTGGTGAAGGAAGGCTTCGTGGTGCTGCCCTATACCAATGACGACGTGGTGAACGCGCGCAAGCTGATCGATGCCGGGGCCGCCGCGGTGATGCCGCTCGCCGCCCCCATCGGGTCGGGCCTGGGCGTGCAGAACCCGGCCAACCTGCGCATCCTGCGCGAGACCATCGCTTCCGTCCCGATGATCGTGGACGCCGGCGTGGGCACGGCATCGGACGCCGCTATCGCCATGGAACTGGGCGCCGACGGCGTCCTTATGAACACCGCCATCGCCGCCGCCGAGGACTCCGTCAAAATGGCGCGCGCCATGAACCTGGCGGTCGAGGCCGGACGGCTGGCCTACGAGGCCGGACGCATGGCGAAAAAACTGTACGCCAGCGCCAGCAGCCCGCTGGCGGGAGTGGTGGCGTGAGTAACGGACTGTTCGCGGTGCGCATCCTGACCGCGGCCGTGGCGGTGCTGGTGATCATACCGTAGACGGACGACACCGAACGTCCGCCGGCCGGCGCGGCCTGCAAGTCCAGCGGGCGAGCTGCGCTATGCGTGGTGCGGGCGCTCGGCAAAGTGCGTGCTTCGTTTACAAATTGCTACCGGACGCACAAGTAAAGCTCGCCCCGAGAATCATTGGCGTTGGCTTTTCGGATTGGGATGACGTGCTGGAAGCCTGCCCAGCCGGGCTGCGAAGTCACGCGCGTCTGCCAGCACATCGGGGATTTCCTCCTGTACGCGAGCGAGGCAGAGTTGTAATCGGCGCGCTCCCTCTTCTCTTTGAGCCGAGCAGCGATTTCCGCCAGCTTCCTGCAATCAGCATCCGGGTTTGTGTGAAAAACTCGCCATAGCTGAGTATGCGTTCCCTCGCCAGGCTGTGTTTTGAAATTGTTATCTTGGGCTCTTTGTAGTGCCAGATGGTAAACGTAGTAGTATGCACGGCTGATGGCGCTCCGGAGCGACGCTTCATCCGCACGTTTGCCCAACTCGTCAGCCAGCGTGAGATATTTGGACCAGTCAAATGGCATTGAACCGGTCACACCAACTCATAGGTGAAGGTTAGCCGAACCTTCGCAGTTGAGCCGAGTTTCACACTAAATTCGGGCGGATCGGCGAGGTAAGCCCTTCGCGGTGAGTAAAACATTTTCGCAAGTGCTTGTAGTGGAGACCTACCCTCTATGCAGCCGGGCAGGATTCTGGCATTCTGCAATGGAGCATGTTTCTGCGCAGCAATACGCGGATCAAAGACGGCAAGCCGCACCGGTACTACA
>JAIQEX010000129.1 GCA_020073615.1 Terriglobia bacterium | reverse complement strand
AGGATCGAAACCGAACCGCGGCCAAACGCCAGGGCGCCGCCTTCCAGGAAAAGAGGAGCCTAAAAACCAAAATCAAAAAAAGACAAAACCCTCCTATGAAAGGAAAACCAAAACACCGACGGTGGAAGCCCTGTAGGGCCTCCCGTTGGTCGGCACCGAGACTGCGCAAAACCAAATCAGAAAGGAGCCCTGGAGTGCCGGTCGCTTCGTTTCCCGTCCAGGCTCATCCTTGGATGAGAATATGCTGTGGGCGAGCGGGTGTACGCCGCCTCACCGGCGCCGCTTCCGCGCCGTCACCGGGATCACAAACCGCAGCGCCGTGTGCGTCTCGGAGAACTTCGCGACCTTGGTGTCTTTGAGCCCGGCCTCGCGCCCCGCCGCGATCACCTCCGTCTCGCGAATCGCCGTCACCCCCTTGGGATAAACCACCCACAGCCCGCCATCCGGCTTGAGCCCCGCCGCCAATTTGCCCACGCGCGCCAAGTCAGATGCGCTTTCCGCGGCCAGAAAAATCAGGTCCGCAGGCCGTTTCGATGCCACCAATGCCACCTTCCGCTCGCGCAGCTCCGCGAGGAAGTCCACGGCGAACTCGCCGGCGAGAGCGACCGCCATGCCCGGCTTCACGCCCAACTTGTCCAGCAGCGATGGCGGATGGAGGATTTTCCGCGCCCACGTCTCCGCCGCCGGTCCCAGGACGAGCTCCGCCGGCCCGCTGTCAAATTCCAGCTTCAGAACCCCGGCGGCGGCGCTCACACCTTTCAGGTCCTTCAACAGCACCTTCAGCCGCTCCGGCCCGCGAAAAAGCACGTGATCGGTCTCCAGGTACGCCTTCCCCGCCAGCTTCCGGCGCCGGTAACGCAGCGTGCAATCGAGTTCCTGGCCCATGTTCAACCCTCGATGGCGACCTGCTCGCCGAACTTCGCGCCCAGGTCGCGCAAATAGCCCTCGATGCTGGCCGTGTAGCCGAAGAAGAAGCGCGCCATGAAGCGGAAGATCACGTTATAGATTTCGCCGTCTTCCTGGATGCGCAGCTCCGCGCCGCCCGCGGGCGCCGGATGAATCTCAAACGTCCAGATGCCGCCGAACGGCAGTCCCCGGTCCGCGATTCGCACCACCATTCTTTCCGGCGGCCGGTCTTCCACCAGCTCGTAGGCGATCTTCTGCCGGTGGCTGTCCTCTTCCCACCAGCGCTTCCGCCCGTTCTCCTCCGGCAGAACGCCGAAGCTCTTCACCCCCGTCCGCCAGTCCGGCGGTCCCGCGAGCACGGCGTACAAGGCCTCCGGCGCCACGCGAAACCGCGCCCGGCGCGTGGCGTGGTGGCGCGCGGGCGTCATCGCGCCCGCCAGCGCGGCCAGCGCCACCGTCAACGCCAGAATACCCACGATCAGCAACAGCCACTTCATACCGCCCCTCCTCTCAGAAAGCGATTGAGTTTCCCGGAAGCCATCATCTTCCCAGCGGCTTCCGCCAGCAGTTCCAGTCCCCGTAGCGCCTCTTGCCGCCCGCCCTCGTCCAGGTGCCGCAACATCGCGGCGATCAACTCCGGCTCGAGCACTTTTTGCTGGCGCTTGATGCGCACGCCGGCGGCGGTCAGCCGCAAGTCCACCCGCCGCCCGTCCTCCTTGCTGCGCGCGCGCGTCACGTAGCCGCCGCGCTCCAGACGGTCCACGGTGAGCGACATGGTCGATGCGGTCACGCCCATATGCCGTGCCAGGCTCAACAACGAGGTCCCCTCCACGTCGTCCAGGTGATCGAGCACGCTCGCCTGGTGAGCGCTCAGCAGCGCTTGCGTCCGCCCGTCGCGCACGTGCCGCCGGTGGCAGGCGAAATAGATCCGCGGGTAGCAGCGCAGAACTGTTTCCACGTCCGCCCTAGCCATTGTAGAAGCGAGTATACGGCTATTCGATTTGGTTTGTCAAAGCAAATTAATTACTCCGGCGGGGACGGAGACGGGAGGCGGCAGTGCGCGGCCGGCGGGCCGGGCGCGCGGGGACGCTCCAGCGGTCTAGCCTGCGTTGGGCACGGCCCAAATCGGCGGGAGGTTGGTTTCGGCGCCGGTCCCGTCCTTGATGGTCAACGAGACGCTCACCGGGCCTCCATTCGGCAGGAAGGGGTTGCGAAGCACCTGGGACGGAACCCGCACAGTGAGCTGATAGATCCCGACCAGGCCGGGAGCCAGCCCCTGGTACAGGACTTCGACCGCCTGCGCATCCGGAGCAGCGCCGTAGAACACCACCACGGGGCTGATCAGGGTCGATAAGGGACTGGCGGGCGATGGCTGGCCGTCCGCCACGGGCGGCGTCACCGCGCCGAGGCCGGTGAGATAGAAGTGCACGATGTCACCGGGCCTGGCGGGGTTGGAGGGATCGACGCTGCCGCCGAAGTCCTGGCGAATGACTCCGCCGAACGCGGTGGGCTTGACGGATTGGATCGCCAGTGGAGTGGTCTGCTCAAATATCCGGTCCGCCTGCACCTCCAGGAGCGCATTGCCCGGCGGTGTATTCCACGGAATCTGGTAGCTGACCTCGAACGGCGTCACCGAGAGCACCGGCACGGGCGTGCCGTTGAGGGTCAACCGTCCATCCGGAGACTCGGTGCGCGGGCGAAGTCCGCGGCCCCGCTGGACCGCGGTACCGGTGCGGCGGACGACACCCAGTCCCGCGCCCTGGACGGTGTTGAGCGACCCGGGAACGGGAGCGCCCTGCACCAGCGTCACCACGGATTGGCGGGCGAGGCGCCGGGTGTCTCCGGTTGCGACGTCGATCTGGAGGAGCTCGCCATCCCTCGTCACGGCGTACGCCACCTTCCCGTCTCCCGAAATGACCGCCGTGCTGATTCCCTGCTTCTCGGACGTGAGCCGGCGGAGTCCCGTGCCATCCGGGTGCACGATTACGGCCTGCGGGGGGTCCGCGATCGAAGGCGCCAACGCCAGGACCACACTCCCGTCCCTGCTGCTGGAGAAGCCGGCGGGCAGTGCCACGGCACCCTGCGGTTCCGCCGCCGGCACCAGCATGGTGCGCACTCCGGTGGCCACGTTGATGGATACCAGCCCCGCCGTGTCCTGGGCGAAAATCCAGACGCCGTCGTCGCTGACGATCGGAGGGCTGGAATCGAGCGAGATCAACCCGGAAAACACCAGCGGCGGCGCCGATTCGCTCCATAACATGACCGTCCCCTGCAGATCCGAGTCGAACACCACGCGGCCGTCGGAGGTGATGGCCTGCGCATCCGCGATGAAGACGGCGAAGGGAAGGCTGGTGATGGCGCCGGTGACGAGGTCGACCCGGAAGACCCCTGTATCGGAGAAGAAGCCCCCTTTGGATAGCGACAGGGCAAACCGGCCATTCCGGCTCAGTTGGCCCAGATCCGGAACGATGATCGCCGGGCGGCCGTCCGAGAACAGGACAGTGGTGTGACCTTCGCCGGCATAGCTCACTATGTTTCCGTCGCCGCTGACGCTGGGGAATGCGAGGCCCGGGGCGGCCGGCGAGTTGCCCGCCGGCGGCGGAACGGAAGAAACGCCCTGCGACTGAGCGAACAACTGAAAGCTGGAACCGCTGAAGCGGAAGATCTTCGAGGAAGGAAGCTCGTCGGTTCCGCGCAGCCGCAGAACCGACGCAAACCAGAGTCGACTGCCATCGTCGGTGGTGGCCAGGCCAGTGAATTGGCCGCTGGCAGGAAGAAGAAAAATGAGCGACAGGACGACCGCGCGCATGGCGATAAGGAGCCTTTCGGGGCGCGGCATCCTCAATCGTAACACTCTTCTTCGGGGCGCTACAGGGCTCTTATCCCAGTCCCTGCAAAAAGTAGTTGAACCGTTTCTCCCGGCCGATGGTGGTGTTCTCGCCGTGCCCGGGAATCACTACCGTTTCGTCGGCCAGCGGCAGCAGCTTGTCGTGGATCGATCGCAAAAGCTGCCGCCCGTCGCCGCCGGGCAGGTCCGTGCGCCCGATGCTGTCGCGGAACAAGGTGTCGCCCGCCACCAGCTTATGTTCGGAGGGAATCCACAGGCTGATGCTCCCCGGCGTGTGCCCCGGCGTGTCGAGCACGTGGAACTCGGTGGCGCCCACCAGCAGCCGGTCTCCCTCGCGCGCCGGCACGTCGATGGCAACCGGCTCCGGCGGCCGCAATCCCAGCCACGCCGCCTGCACATCGAGCATCTTTTGCAGTTCCGTATCGTTGACGTTCATGTAGACCGGGGCGCCGGTGGCCTGCTTCAGCTTCTGCGCGCCGCCGATGTGATCGATATGCGCGTGCGTGATCACGATGGCCTTCACCGTCAGCCCGTGCTTCCCCACGATCTCCAGCACGCGCGCGATATCGTCTCCAGGGTCCACGACCATCGCTTCCCGCGTCCGCTCGTCGCCGAATACCGAGCAGTTGCACTGCAACATTCCGACCGGCAGGATCTCGTGGATCATACGGCGATTGTATACTCACGGTATGCCCGAAGTACTGAGCGTCATCGTGCGCTGGCTGCACATCTCTTCCATGGCGACGTTGATCGGCGGCCTGCTCTACGGGCGCCTCGTGATGATTCCCGCCAGCAGCGCCCTCGCGCCGGACGCGCGCGAGGCCCTCGCCGATAAAGCCGCCGCGCTTTATCGCCCGCTGGTCTTCACTGCCGTGTGCGGCCTGTTCGTCTCCGGAATTTATAACATCCTCAGCAATCCCGGACACTCGCCGCGCTACCACATGCTGCTCGGCATCAAGCTCCTGCTGGTGCTGCACGTGTTCGCCATGATGTTCCTGATCGTGCGCCCGCATAATCCGCGGCGCGCCCGCATGATGACCGGCACCATGATCTCGGGCCTGGTCATCATTATGATATCGGCCTGGCTGCGGCGCATCTTCTAAGCTGGAACTATGACCGAGGGCTACGAAGCACTGCGCCACGGCGCCGCCTGGCTGGATCTCTCCTCCCGCGGCCGGATCGCGGCGCGCGGCCGCGACCGCGCGCGCCTGCTGCACAACCTCACCAGCAACGAAGTGAAAAAGATGACGCCTGGAACCGGCTGCCATGCGTTCCTGCTCAATCCGCAGGGCCGCATCCAGGCCGATGTGTACCTGTTCTGTTACGAGGACCATTTCCTGCTCGATACCGAGCCCGAGCTGCGCGAAAAAGTGCAGCAGCACATCCGCCGCTACATCATCGCCGACCAGGTGGAGCTGGAGGACATTACCGCGCGCACCGCCGCCATCGGCGTCGAAGGCCCCGGCGCGGAGGCGCTCCAGCTTCCGGCGGGCGAACACTCCGTCGCGCCGTTCACCCTCACCGGACAGCCCGGCTACCGCATCTATTGCGCCGCGGAACGGATGGCGGACCTGGCGCGCCAACTGGAAGCGGGCGGCGCCCGGCCGGCCACCGCGGAGGATGCCCGCACCGTACGCATCGAGAACGGCAAACCGCGCTACGGCGAGGATATCGCAGAAACCTCGCTGCCCCAGGAGACCCAGCAGTTCGACGCCATCAGCTTCACCAAGGGCTGTTATCTCGGCCAGGAGATCGTGGAGCGCATCCGCGCGCGCGGCCACGTGAACCGCAAGCTGGTGCGGCTGGAGATCGCCGGCTCGGAACCGGTGGCGCCTGGTGTGAAGGTGACCGCCGACGGCGCCGAGGCCGGCGAGATCACCTCTTCGGTCTACTCGCCCGAGTTCGGCAAGGTGATTGCCATGGCCTACCTGCGCACGCCCCATACCGAACCGGGGGCGGCGCTCAAAGTCGGACCCCTCGCGGCAAATGTGGCCTAAACCCTTGCGAAACCGCATCGGCCCCGCGCGCGCAACACACCAGGCATGGCGCGCCATGCTGGCCGTGTTGTGCCTGCCTCCACTCACTGTGGCGATCCATGCACAGTCCGCTGCCAAAGCCGCGGCGGCCGCGACCGCGCAAATCAAGGACGTCCGCATCCCCAAAATTCAGGCGCGCCCGTTGCTGGAACAGTTCCTGAACGGGAATTCGCGGTCCGATATGAAGCGCATCGACGATTTCCGCCAGCGCCAGCCCGGCGACGGGGTTCCGGTCAGCCGCAAAACCGCCGCCTGGATCGGCTACGACGAGAAAACGTTCTACGCGGTTTTCGTTTGCGAGTCGCCTCCCGGCCAGACTCGCGCGCGCCTCTCCAAGCGCGAGGACGTCTTCAACGACGACGTGGTCGGCGTGCTGCTCGACACCTATCACGACCGCCAGCGCGGCTACGAGTTCTTCGTCAATCCCCTCGGCGTGCAGGCCGATGCCGTGGAAAGCGAGGGCCAGAACGACGATTTCAGCTTCGATACCCTCTGGTATTCCGAAGGCCGTCTGACGCCGGACGGCTTTGTGGCGATGCTGGCCATTCCCTTCAAGAGCCTCCGCTTCTCGGCCAACCAGATGCAGACCTGGGGCTTCGGTCTGTTTCGCTACATTCCGACCAATAACGAATCGTCTTTCTGGCCCTACGTCACGCAGAAGGTGGAGGGCTTCAACCAGCAACTGGGCAACATGAGCGGCCTGGAGACCATCTCGCCCGGCCGCAATCTGCAACTGATCCCCTACGGGGCCTTTAGCCAGTCGCACTTTCTCGATAACCCGGATGGCGGCGTCCCGTCATTCAAGAGCAAGACGGACCTGCGCGTGGGCCTCGACGCCAAGGCCGTGATCCACGACTGCCTCACGCTCGACATTGCGCTGAATCCCGATTTCAGCCAGGTGGAATCGGACGACCCGCAGGTGACCGTGAACCAGCGCTTCGAGGTCCAGTTCCCCGAGAAGCGCCCGTTTTTCCTCGAGAATAACGGGTACTTTACTACCCCGGAGACGCTGTTCTTCTCGCGGCGCATCGTGGACCCCGAGTTCGGCGCGCGCCTCACCGGCAAACTCGGCCGTTGGAACATCGGCGTGCTGGCCATCGATGATCGCGCCCCCGGCGACACCGGGGACCCGGCCGATCCCAACCAGGGCGATCACGCTATGATCGGCGTAGTCCGCCTGCAGCGCGAGTTCGCCAAACAATCGAACGCCGGCTTCCTATTCACCGACCGCGAATTCGCCGGCAGCTACAATCGCGTCGGCGCCGTGGACGCCCGCTTCAAGCTGAGCGCCAACTGGGCCCTCACCGGTCAGGCGATGGCCAGCGAGACGCGCGACCTGGACGGCACCACCTCCGGCGGCGATGCTTTCAACGTCGACCTGCACCGCCAGAGCCGCGATTACGGTTACGACCTGCAGTACATCGACCGCAGCGAGGGCTTCCGCACCGATCTGGGCTTCGTGCCGCGCGTGAACATCCGCCAGCTCAACCAGTATGCCCAGCGCCGCTTCCATCCCAAAAGCAAGGTGCTGCTCTCCTGGGGTCCCAACCTCTTCATGATGGGAGATCTCGATCACCGCAACGTCCAGCAGGACTGGCGCGTGAGCCCGGGCATCAACCTGGAATTCGCGCGCAGCACCTTCATCGGGGCCTATCGCGCGGAGACTTTCGAGCGATTCGACAACATCAACTTCCGCCGCCACGACGCGGGAATCGGCGCGCATAGCGAGTACTTCAAGCGGGCCACGCTCGACTGGAGCTACTCAAAAGGCACGCGCACCAACTACGATACGCCCACCGGTCTGGCCGCCTTCCGCGGCGACGGCAGCGAGATGCAGGCGCAGTTTACGGTGCGGCCGGTGTCGCGCCTGAAGCTCGACGAGATCTACTTCCTGACCCGCCTGTACACGCGGCCAGATTCGTTTCCCGGCGTTCCCTTCCTGGCGGACGCGCGGCCGTCCGCCGTCTTCGTGAACCACCTGGCGCGCTCGCGGCTCAACTATCAATTCACGCGCGAGCTTTCCCTGCGCGTGATTCTGGATTACAACGGAGTGCTGGAAAACCCCCTGCTGATTTCGCTCGACCGCCAGAAGCGCATCACCGGCGACGTGCTGGTGACCTACCTCATCCACCCGGGCACAGCGTTATACGTGGGCTACACAGACCAGTTGGAGAACCTCGCACTGTTTCCGGGCAGCCCGCCGAGTGTGGGCCGGATCGGCTTCCCGTCCACCACCACCGGCCGCCAGTTCTTCGCCAAGATCAGCTATCTGTTCCGCTTCTGAAGCGGGGACGCGGCGGACGCGCGAGGCGGCGTTTCCGAGCCCGGACGGCCGCCAGGCCAAACACACCCAGACCCATCAACGCGAAGGCCGAGGGTTCGGGCGTCTCCGTGAGGCTGGCCAGAGTGGTTCTGAAGCCGCCACTGGCGGCGTTGTACCAGATCTCATGCGTCGCGAATTGCGCAAGCGGAAGCGGGTGGAGCGGCAGATCCATGGAAGCAATCACATCGTCGGTAACGGGGGACATCAGCCACAGGACGAAACTACCCAACTCTAGCGTCTCTGCATCGACCAGGTATCGATTGTCGCCGGGGACATCCTTGATACCGATGAAGACGATCGGAATCGAGAAATCCGGTCCGCCGGAAACCGACAGCGAGAAGAGACTGTCCGGGGCCTGGTTGTATCTCATGTAGTCGCTAAGCAGGAAGCCGGCCGAAGCCGAGTCAAAACTGTAGGAGCCGCTTACCCCAGCGCCGAGCGCCGCGTCGGCGCCCGAGCCCCATACCAGATCGACCGTCCCGCTGAAGGCGAAGACCACGGGGCTTGCGTTGGCGGGAAGGGAAGCCAAGACAACCAGCGAAAGGAAGAGGAGCGCAAACGAGTTTCTGCCCATGGAAACCTCCTTTGCATCTATTCTGCGAGGTTTCGGCGCCCGGTTCAAGGAATGAATAAGAGTCCAGCACCCGAATAGTACCGTACTGTCGCTTATCTCCACAGCCGCCCCGGAACGGATTTGGGCTGGGGCGTCCCCCGGGGAAGGGCCTAACGCCTGGCGCCCCGCGCGATGCCGCGAATGGCCGTACACAAGCTCATTCAATCATCCGAATCGCGAGATACAGCCCGCCAAACAGCAGAATCGAGAGGACGGCAATCACCACTCCCTTCACGACCCGCTCCCTGGGGGAGATTTCGACCGCGTCGTCGTGTTTTATCTTCTCACTGAGACTGTCAAACATAACATTCCAGCCTCCTGCCTGGAGGGTTGACCATGTCGTGCCTGCTTCATCAGGCCGCTAAGAACCGGTTGGGCCGGCGGTGTCCGGCTCGACCTCGATCTTCACCGGTTGTTCAATGAGTTTCCGGTCCTTTCCCCTGGTGAGGACCATCAGGGCCAGGCGCCCGGGCTTCGCCTCGGGTGGTATCCGGAACTTGATCGACGTGGAAGTTTGCTCGATCATCGCCACTTTGAGGTCGGTTTTTCCATCCGTCAAGTACAGCTCGGCTACGATGTCCTGACCGAGGTTCACTCCTTGTATCGCCACTACGTCGCCAACCTTGCCGGAAGCGGGTTCCACGGAGCTCATCAGGGGCATTCCCGATTGCGGTTGCGGATTTGCCGGCGCGGCGACTGCAAGGAGGAGCGGAATCGACAATAAGGAGATTCTCATCTCGATACCCTCTATCCACCATGTTAGCCCCGCCGCCCTCGGAGCGCAATCGGCAATATCGCAGGAAGATGCGTTTCAGCCGATCCCCAACATGTCGTTGAGGAAGCCGACCAGGTACTTCCAGACCAGGTAGTAAATGATCATGAGAAGCACCACTATGATGGGAATTGCGCCGGTTACGCTTCGCGGATCGAACCCGAACGCGCGGGCGGCGACCAGCGCCAGCGGCACCAGGATCGCCGGCACGAGGGCGCCATGCATGCCCAGCGGCAGCCGCCGGTATCCCCGAAGCGCGAGATAGACCATGTTCCAACCGCCCCAGATGGCGGGCACCAGCGCCAGCGGGAATACCAGGATCCTCTCCATCGGGAGATCCGGGTTGTAACCCAGCCGGATCACGCAGAAGGCCGCAAAGACGAACAGCAGGAAAATGGTCGGTACGGCGACTCCCGCCATGTACGCACGCAGGTACGGATGCGATTTCAAGATACACCTCCTTAGCAGTTAAACAGTACCCATGGAATTATTTCCGGCCGGACGATAAAGCCGGCCAGAACCACCCCCACCAGCGCGTAATCCAACCAGGTCCACCGCACTGGCCGGTCATCGAAGCGCCGCAACATCCGCGGCCAAAGATCCTGCCGGGGCTCATTCTGCTCCGTTATGGGAGGCAGGGCGCTCCGCAGAATCGCCCGAAGCCGTTCGTCCTGTCTTTCGTTCATGGCTCCACACCCATTTCTGTGAGTCTTCTCCGCAGCATCCGCACCGCTCGGAATTCCCTTGATTTGACAGCCGGCACGGTAATGCCCAGGGCAGCGGCGATCTCGAGGTACGGCCGCTCCTCGATAATCGCCAGGGTCGCGACCGCCTTCAACTTCGCCGGCAGCGACGCAAAAGCCAGCCGTATCGCTTTTCGCGTCTCTTGCTGGATCGCGGAATCGCGCGCGGCATTACCGGGCACCGCATCCGGCAATTCCGCGCCCGCGTGGGTTTCGCGTCCGCACCGCTGCAGATGCCCCATGGCGAGGTTGGCCGCAATCCGCCGAGCCCAGGGCAGGAAATCCCGACGGGGGTCGAAGTGCGCGTGCGACCGGTAGACGCGCCAAAAAGTCTCCACCGTCAGATCTTCCGCCGCGGCAGGATCTCGAACCAGACAGGCTAACCAGCGATAGATTTCGCCCTGGTGCCTGCGGAAGAGCACCTCAAACGCCTCTTGATCGCCGGCGGCGAAAAGCTGGAGCGTGTCCATGGCCCGTCTCCACTACCCATACCGGCTGCCCGCTCCCGACGTTTCATTTCGCCGGCGGCATGGCTACTTCTGTCGGTCCCGCAACCCATGGAGACATCGGAGGTCCTCGCCGGGATTAGCCGCCGGCAGCCGGGCGTGCGTATGGCGATATGCCGTGAGACTGCCGCGGCGCACCGTGAGTTCGTGTCAGCCACTCGTCCGTTTTGCGGCCTTCTTGATCAGGGGCGCTGCCTTCTTTGCGTCGTCCTCCGTCTCGAAGCCGATGACGGCCGCAAACTTCTTGCCGACGACCTGCGCCATAAAGAAAGCGATATTGATTCCGCCGGCGGCTATGGTTTGGGCAACGGCATGACCCAAAGCCGGCTTGTTGTCGCCCTCCACCAGCAGAGTCGGAATGGGCGCACCGGCCAGCCCCGCCGTCCCGGCGGCAGCTATCAGTTTCTTGCCCACGATGGGAAAGACTTCAATCGCCGCCTTACCTTCCGCGGTGGGGTGCCGGTAACCCATGATGACCTTGAGGTCCGCACCAGCCTTGGCAGGCGGTTCGATGGTGCTGGCAAGCGCTCCCGGCTTGTTGTCGACCTCGCTTCGCCACAAGACGATCTTCTTGACAGTGAGCGGCATGTTCTTGTCTCCCGTAGGTTCTTCGCGCGCCGGTCCGGCTTACACCGGGCCGGCGACTGCGGCAGGCCCGCAGTGCTCCATCAGGCTCTCCACCACCGTCAGCCGGTGGCGCAGTTCGTCCCGAAAGGCGCGATGATCGGTGTGCCGGATTTCGACCAGCAGCCTGACGCGTGCCAATTCCAGCAGTTCGGCCAGGACCTCACGCTCTTCGCTCGTGAGGCTGAGAGGTTCATGAGCCGTTACGTTCATAAGGACCTCCTTTTCGCACAAAGACGTCCGATTCTATTGGACGCCTATTGTGGCGGGGCGTCAAGCGTTAAGCTCAAGCGGCCTGAGCGTCTTGGTCCTGGCGGCGGGCTGGCAGGCCAAGGCTGCTTTTTGGCTGCTATTAGAAGATGGTTCGTTATGTTTTAATAGGACGTAGGCCAATGAAGGCATCCCTTAATAGCGAACCGTCAAACCCATCCGTTTCGAGGCTGGGCCGGTATCAGTTGATCCGAAGCCCGGGCGAACATTTCCGCGCGTATCTTCCTCCCGCGTTGCCGCCGGATCCGGCGGTGCGAATGGATAGGAAGCTCGACAGGCTGGCGGAACGTGCTTTGCGCGAACAAGGCTAAGACATAACTGGCCGCCGATGAACGCGGATCAAAAGCCACGTGACCCCGGATTGACCAACTTCCGAGTGGTGCGTGACACGCCCAGAGTGTTCGAACCGCCCGGCGGATCAGCGAGATGGGGGCTCCTCGTTAGCCGAGAGCCCCACCAAGTCATCGAAGGATATCCGCCATAAACCGAAGCCCAAGGTATCTGGAGCGGGTGTGGGCGGCGTCGATAGGACTTTGGGAGTGAGGAAATGGCCCTCACGGATTAGCCGAGCTCGCTTTCGGCGTGATCCGCACGATCTCGCCGAGCAATATGTCGAGTTGCTGACCGCAGTTTACCTGCTGTGGAGTTGGCAATACTTCCGATGGCCGCATCCGCTCATGGAGGTGCGCGTCGGCGATTTTCCGCGCCGTCTCCTGCAGGTGCTCCATCGTTTCCTTGAAGGACTTCCCGCCAGCATAGTTCGCGACGACATGCTCGAACTTCGCCAAGTTGAAGACCGGCGGCACATGGTCGAGAATGGCGCGGATGAGCATCGCTGCTGCGTACCAGCATTTCTTCTCCGCACAGATGTTGATCTCCTCACACAGCCGGATCAGCTTCCTGAAGTCGAGGTTGGTTGGCGCGCACGCGCGAATCTCGTCGATGCGTGACGGAGCGATTAGCTGTGTGTGGGCCGGAGGAAGGGTTGGCGTCGCCTTGACTGGCGGCAATGCCGCAGCCCGTTTGATGGCGTCCAACATCCATGTCGCGGAGGCGATGAATTTGTCGCTTCGTCGCAGAACTTGTAGCGGCTGGCGGCCTTCGTCCAAGAATCCGATACCGCCGCATATTTCGCAGGGATCGTCACCGACACGCGCCGAGCCGGTACAGTATGTGCAAACGAGCGACGCCTCCCCTCTTATAATGACGTGGCCACGGGCCTCGCATATCGCGCACGGCCTGCCACTGGCGCGACCGGAGCCCGTGCAGTATCGGCAAATAATTTCTTGTTCCATTGAAAGATTCGCTATCGGCGGAAACACAGGTACTTTCAACTTCGGGACTACCATTCGTCTTCGTCGAGCGACTCGTATCGACATCGGAGGTTGATCAGCGCCCCATAAATATCAGTTGCAATTTTACCAGTTGCGTATACGGTAGTAACAAGTTTATGAGGGACGCCGACCATGACCAATTTGGTTTCCTCCTACAGCAGTTTTCTGGTGCGCAGCACGAGTGGCCTAAATCGGTCGTGTGTGCGTGCCGCCAGGAAAGTTGCGTACCTCCGAGTGGATCGTCGGCCACACGGAAACAGTTTCACATGGAGGTCGCCGATGCGTTGTGCTTCGCCGGCCCGAAAGGCCATCCTCCCCCAGCCCCCGGCCCCGCGAGCGAAGCGAGCCTCACGTGTGGTACCGTTCCATGGTCCGCGGGTTGTACGCCCAGTGGAATTCCAGCTCGTAGCCCATCGATTTCGCCAGGCCGTCCAAATCCGGAAACAGCGTGGCGTAGGTGATGTTCATGCGGTAGAGCTCGCGCATGCCCGTCTCGCGGACGGCGTTGGCGAGGACAAACTTCGCCAGGATGTTCTCCTGGTCGGCATCGCTCAGGATCTCCTCGATGGGCACATCCAGAACGCCCGGCACCGCGAAGGTGCCCGATTGCGCGATCAGCCGGCGGTTCATGGTATGCGGCTCGCCCATCCAGATGATGCGGCGCGTGCCCTTCAGGAAGTAGCGCGGGAAGTTGCCGGTGGCGCGGGGGTCCATGCGCACCGGTTTCTGCGCGTGGCTGCTGTGGACGCACGCCGGATTCATGGCCCACACAACGCCATCGGCCAGCGTGCGCTCCAGCGCGAAGAAAGCCGCCACGTACGGGGACCAGGTGAAATCGAGCAGCCTGGTCGGCGCGCCGTGGTGTTGCATCAGCGCCAGCCATTGAAAATCGTCGTCGGCGTCGGGCGGTTTGGTCAGGAACTGGTGCGCCTTGCGTTTGAAGATGCGCAGGATGCGGCCCTCCTGCTCGGGCCAGGCCTGGCGCGCCACGCCGAAATTTTGCAGGTAGCGGGAAAGGGAACTGTACAGCGGCCAGCGCTCGTCGCGCTCCCCGCGAAACGCCCAGTTGGAATAGGGCGGTCTGGTAATCGACTGCAGAAACGCGTCCCAGGATTCCAGCCGGAAAACGCGGTAGCTGCGGCGGGCAGTTTTGCGAGCGGTCATCTCTTATGCATCGTAGCGATATAACGCCTGCTCGATGGGGACGCCCCGAACCTCGATGCGCTTGAGGTCGGCCGTGCCTACGCCGTGGCCCTCCGCCAGCAGGAGCGTGTTGTCGCAGGTCTGGAAAGGCGCGGTGCCGCGCTGCGCCCGCGGGTTGTAGCCCATCACGGCGGTGGCCACGGCGTCGGTACACACCGGGTTCAGTCCCGCGATCAGCACGCCGGGCTTCACCGTGCGCACGCCGCGCACCCATGGTCCTTCGCCGCCGGCGATGGATTCCACGCCGTCGATAATGGCCAGGTGGATGGGCCGCGCCGCCACCAGGTCGGCCACGATGTGCGGCACGCGATAACCGGGATCGTGGTTCGCTCCGAAATGCAGCTCCTGCGGGGCCGATTTCGGCGGCTGGCGTTTGCCTTCGTGGCCCGTGCTGCCGCGCCCCGTGGTGGGGTTCTCGTTGGGCTCGTCCACGCCGGCGTTGTCGCCGTAGATCGAGGCGGGCAGGTTCCCGAAGCAGTTCTTGAGCGAGAGCGTCACCCCGCACGTGGCGTGGTTCTTGAGTTTGGCCATGCTCACGAACACGTCGGTGTCGCGGTAAGAGTGGTTCAGGTCGTAGGCGGCGTACATGTACGCGGCGCCCGGCACCGGGAACCGCGCGTAGCTCTTGCCCTTGCCTAGCGCATTGGTGTTCTCGAACTCCACGCCGTTCGCCGCCGATTGCAGGCTGCGCACGTTCCAGCCGGAATCGAGCATGGTCTCTACGAGCGGCCCCGCGGTGCCCCAAGAGCTCTCCACAAAGCGTATGCGCCGCGCGCCCGCGCGCCCCAGCAGGTACGCCGTGGCGCCCACCAGTTTGGGATGGGTGTAGTGCGTGAGAGCGGGCGCCAGACCGCGCACGCGGATTCCCGGGCTGCCCGTCATGTTGAGCTTGACGGTGACCGTCTGGTTGCGCACCAGGCGTTCGAGGCCGCCCAGTTGATCGAACATGGCGCCCAGTTTGACCGCGACATCCTCGTCGTACGAAGCGCATTTGGCGATCGCCACGGGCCCCGCCGGCGCAGCCGCGGGCGCGGCCTGGAGCAGCGGGGCCGCGCCGATCATAGCCAGCCATTCTCTACGGGTCATGCGATTACTCCAGCCTGATGGTAGCGCAGACGGCAACACGTGCGATGTCCACACCCCATCCTTCCTCGGTTTGATAGATTTCGAGCGGTTGATCCGCGCCTTCCGGCGTGGTGAGCGTGGCGCGCTTGAAGTCCCCCAGGAAGTGCACGGCAACGTTGTCCACCGGATAATCCGAATAGTTCACCAGGTGCACGATTTGCGTCTTCCCGTCGGGGGAGGCCAGCAGGTTGGACAGCATCGAGGAGACATTGAAGAGGCGCACACCGAGGTTTCGCCTTCCGATCATCGAGTTCACTTCGCGCCAGATGTCGTTCAGGCGCTCGAGCTCGGCCTTCTCGAGCGTGATGCTGTCGCCGCGCGAGGTGGGGTCCTTCCACCCGGGAGGGCCGATGAGCAGCATTCCCCCGGAGCGCGCGAAGCTGCGCAGCACCTCCCGCTGCGCGGCGGGGAGCGCATCGCCCTCCACGTTCACCGCCATGGTGGCGCCGGCCAGCGCAGCGGCGTCGAGGTGCTGGCTCGGCACCGGGCGCACGGGCGTGTGCTTGACCGCGATCATATCCAGGATGCCGCCCGAGAGCAGGCCTCCTTTGGCGGTATCCTGCACCACCGCCAGCGTTCCGTATTCCCGCATATCCCGCCATTCGGGATGGCGCTCGAAATAACCGAGCAGTTGGCCCATGCGCCGCCAGTCGCGCAGGGCGGCTTCTTCGCGCTTGTCGAGTCGGCCCGCGAAATCGTCGTCCAGGGCCACCACCCAGCGGGCGCCGGAGATGGCGGCGTCGGCGATGGCCTGCAGGTAGCGCGCGCCGGTGACCACCGTCTTGGGCGGCGGCTGGTTGGCCATCCACAGCGTGGCGCCGCCCCAGGCGCGGACGGCGCGCAGGAACCCGGTATTAGTGTCGATCCAGACGGAGCCGGTGGGGCCGGCCTTCTTCGCGCCATCCTCCATCACGGAGATGCCCGGCCAGACGCCCTGGTAGGTGCCGAGGATGGGAGCATTCCCGCCCAGCGGCAGCCGATGGCGCGCCGTCAGTTCGACCACCGGCGCCCCCGCGGCGGCCTCTCTAACCCCCGCCGCCGCGCCTTCCGGGAAATCGCCTTCCAGCACAATGCCGGTCACCCGCGCGGCCAGGGCGCGGCGCACCGCCGCCACCACGTCGCCGCCGGGCGCGATCACCGCCAGCGTTACTATCCCGCGGCCGGCCGCCGCCGAGACCAAATCCCCGCTGTAGTTTCTCAGCAGCAGGCAGTTGATGGGCGTGCCCGCGAGCAGTTCGAGCGATGGCGCCTCGCTCCACGGCCAGCGCACCGGCACCCAATCGGCGGGCTGCGGCACGGCCGCGTGCAACAGCGGCAGCAAACCCATGAGCGCCGCCAACCCGGCTCCGCGCATCCGCATGCCTACTACTTTACGACACGCGGAATCCCGCGCCCTAAGCCTCCTCTCGTTTCCCGGCGTTGGGCAGCCGGAGACGCAGCACGCGCTCCCGCGCGCGCTCTTCCGCCAGATTCCTCACCCGGCCGCGCAGCAGATCCTGCAGTGACACCATGCCCGCCAGCTTGTCGCCGGCCTCGGGATCCACCACGGGCATGCGCGTGAGCTGCTTCTCCGCCATGCGATACACCACCCGCCGCAATGGTTCGTTGGTGCGCGCCAGCACGGGCGTTCGTCGGGCCAGGCTTCCGATGGTTGCGCCCGGAGGGTGCGGCCGCTCCAGAATCTCCTTCAGATCCTTGCGCGTAATCACGCTCGCGACTTTCTGCTGCTCGTCCAGAACGGGGTATAGATGCTGCCCGCGCGGCGAATGGCCGGCCCGGAACCAGCGGCCGAACTCTTCCATGGTTTCGTTCGAGCGAAACGCGAGGACGTTGGTGCGCATCACCTCGCGAACGAACAGGACCTCGAGCGGGTCCACCGCATATTCGCGGCTCAGGTGAAAGCCGCGGCGGCTCAGCTTCTCGGTCAGGATCGAGCGCTTCAGCAGCAGCACCGTCACGCCGTAGGCGATCGTGTTGGCCACCAGCAGCGGAAGCAGGGCATTGAAGTTGTGCGTCAGCTCGAGGGCGAACACGATTCCCGTGAAGGGAGACCGCATGGTGCCACCCAGAATCGCGCCCATGCCGATGAGCGGCCAGAAACCGGCTCCTTCGGCGGGCAGAAACATGGCTTCGACTCCGCCCAGCGCTCCGCCCATCATGAGCAGCGGCGCCAGGACGCCACCCGACGTGCCCGAGCCCAGCGCCACCGCCCAGATCAGCGACTTCACCAGCAGGATGCCCGCTATCGTCGTCCGCGGCACATCGCCTTGCAGCAGCGATCCGATGGTGTCATAGCCCACCCCCAACGCTTGCGGAAACACCAGCCCGCCCAGTCCCACTACCAGGCCACCTATGGCCGGCCACCACATCCAGTGAAACGGCAGCCGCTGGAACCCGTCCTCGGCGGCATAGACGGCGCTGGTGAGTAGCACCGAAAACAGCCCGGCAAGCAGACCCGCCGCCACGCATCCCGCCAGCCCTTGCGGACCGATCAACGCCGCGTGCGGCGCCATGGGAAACAACGGGCCCGCGCCCAGCAGGTAGCGCCGCAACGCGCCCGCCGTGGCGCTGGCCAGAGCGACGGGAATCATGCTGCGCGGTTTCCATTCGAACAGCAGCAGCTCCACGGCCAGCAGCACCGCCGAAAGGGGTGCCGCGAAGGTGGCCGCCATGCCCGCCGCGGCACCGGCCACCAGCAGGGTCTTGCGCTCGGCGCCGCTCAAGTGGAAGAACTGCGCGATCATGGAGCCCAGCGCACCGCCGGTCATGATGATCGGCCCCTCGGCGCCAAACGGTCCGCCGGAGCCGATCGAGATCGCCGCCGAGACCGGCTTCAGCACCGCCAGGCGCGGTGGTACGCGGCTGCCATGGAGCAGAATCGATTCGATGGCCTCCGGGATGCCGTGGCCGCGGATCCTCTCCGAGCCGTAGCGCGCCATCAGTCCGACCAGCAGCGCTCCGCCCACCGGCACCAGGATGGCCGCCGCGCCGAGCCGGTTGGCCGCCGGCGATACCAGCGCCGTGCTCCAGCGCTGGAAGTAAGCCAGGTTCGTGAACAGGCCGATGAGCCGCAGCAGGGCCAGCGCGACGTAAGAACTGGCGGCGCCGATGGGGATGGCCAGCAGAGCGATAAACAGGAGCCGGCGGGAGGCGGTGAAGTCCCCCAGTTCGCCCGTGTCGTGGGCTTCAGACAACGTTTGATTGAGAATTTGGGTGTTCATCTTGTTTCGATCGATCCGGCGGAACGCATGATGGCCCGCAAGGCCCGCGCCAACTGCGGCGCATTCCGCTCGAGCTCCGCGCGGTGGGTCAGAGACAGGCGCCGCAGCACGGACTCGCCATGACGGGTCAGCGCCACCATCACTTGCCGGGCGTCTTTGCGGTTCGGCCTTCGCGCCACGAGCCTGCGGCTTTCCAGCCGGTCCACCAGGCCGACCGTGCTCTGGTGACGCAGGAACAACGTGCGCGCCAGCGCCGCGATGGCGCAGCCTTCGCCCTCAGGCAGTGCCTTGATGGCCAGCAGCGCTTGGTGCTGCCGCGGCTCGACTCCCTCTGCGAGCGCCGCGCTTTCGCTGAAATGCAGGAACCGGCGGATCTGGTAACGGAATTCCGCCAGTTCCCGGTACTCCAAAGCGGAGAGGCAGCGCGCCGTTCGCTGGATCACATTTTCTATCGTACTACGATATACATTGCCGTGGGGTACGATTCACGTCACCGCCCAAACACCGAGCATCGTTTCCGGCCTGCCCATGGTCCGAGGGCCACCGAACTGGATATGTCTCGAACTCGCCAGGGAGGCCAGGATAATTTCCGGATGGTGCGTGAACGGGGCAGAGAGAGCGTCCCGCTACCCGCCAGCTATCCGGTGCTCAGCTTGTGTCAGTTTTCTATACCGTGATTCGGGTTGCCTATTCGACCGTGACGTTCTGGTAGTATAGTCCGTGCGTCATGATCGGGGACGCAACGGAGTCGGTGTGATAGAGGTTGCGGCGTGAGGCGACTGGTCCTTGCCATGTCCGCGGTGGCGGTAGTGCTTCTCGGTCTGGAGAAGGTCGGGGCTTATCACATCGTGCCAGGCGGCGAGACGGGGTTCGAGTGCACACCGCTCACCGGCCCGGTCGGATACCTGCTGCGTCATACCAACAGCAAAGGCAATCTCCCGAGTTGGGTACGGCTGACCGTGCGCGCAAGAAACGCGCCCGAGTTTAAGTTCGGGCCACTCGACTGGACTGGCGATCCGCTAACCATCACATCTCATTCTCTGGGCGATGGACGTTTTGAGGTCGCCATCTCAAAGGCGCCAAATCCGCCGAGGGGAACGCCTTTCGTCTGGGGCGCGGGCTTGGATCTCCAGATCGTCGATAGTAGCGCGAGTGTTGTGCCTACACTAGCTAGAGTCCTTACCCAAGAGATTGTAATGTAAATGAGTCAAGTTTTCAGGCGACGAGTTTTTCCTCTTTGCAGCAGCGGTCAATCTCCGTCTGGAGACGATCGAAGGCGGCCCGGAGAGGAGAGTCTCCGGGTGGACCAGCGGGCATGATTTGAGCGAGTTTTGGACGCAA
>JAIQEX010000128.1 GCA_020073615.1 Terriglobia bacterium | reverse complement strand
GTTCTTCCACAAGCGTCTCTGCGGTCCACTTGCCAACAGTTGCTTCCACCACCAGCCCGACCCCGCTCACCGGCCCGAGAGCAAACTCGAAGCTGCCTATCACAAAGCCGACAAGGCCATCCAGCAAATCGTTGACCTGCTTGCTGCAGCGTGATGTTACACCAAAAATGTTGAAGTATTCTTGTTTACGATCTCCGATTTAAGAATCTAAGACCCGCGGCGGTGGCCTTTCACCTACAGCCCGGGCCCGTTCCCCGGCATGGTCTCCCCAGAGAGTAGCCTGCCGGGGCGGGGGCTCGGGGCCGGGCACTGGCCGTCACACCGAGTAACGCGGCGGCGTGATGTTGTTCTCGCGCAGGTACACTTCGGCGTATCCGCGGTGGTGGGCCGTGTGGATGAAGGCGTGGAGCACCCAGTCCCAGCCGGTTTGTGGGGGCGTATTGGGACGGCCGGGGTAGCTCTTGTCGAGGTCGCCTTCGGTGATCGCTTTCAGGACCCCGGCGCAAAAGTCGAAGCTCGCGGCGAGGTACTTCTTGGTGGTCTCCTTGTCGAACTTCTCGGGCGGCGCCAGCGAATCGGGTATCGCGCCCGCCTTGAATCGCGAGATGTAGAACGCGTTGTTGGTGGCGATGTGCTGGAGCAGCTCGCCATAGGGGCGCATGCCGGGCTTGGGTTTGAAGTCGTAGCCTTCGGGCGGCATGGCGTCGGCCACCTGGAGGGTGAACGCTCTGGCCTTCTCCCACCGCGCCACAAGCACCTCGAGATCCTTGCCGGCGGCGCGCCCTGGGGCCGCCGCCGCAGTTGCCGCGGCGCCCGCCAGCACCCGGCGGATTGCGTTGCGTCGATTCATCGCTCCTCCCGCTCCAGGCCGCAGTATAGCGCGCCAGATGCTACTGCAATTTGCCTCTGCCGTCCACCTTCCAGATCTCTTCCACCGTGTCGCCGCGCATGCCGTAGACCTGCTCGTGCAGGTTGACGGCCACGCAGATGTGATTGGGAATCACGCGTACGCGGTCGCCCACTGCGAAGGGCCGGCCGGCGCGCGTCACGTCCACAAAGCCGTGCTCCTCGTTCATTTTGTGAAAGCGTGCGGCGGGGGCTTCCACCACGTGGCCGAAGCTCATTTCGGCGGAATTCACCAGGCGGTCGGAGGAGAACGTCTTCGAGCCGCCATCGATGATCATCTGGCCGGGGCGCGCGGTGGAGACCACCGTGCAAAGGACCGCCGCGGCGCAGTCCTCCATGGCGCAGCCGCCGCTGCGCACGGTATTGATGTCGTTGAAGACGTAGGTTCCGGGACGGATCTCCGTAAGGCCCTCGATTTCGTGGGAGTGAAACAGCGTGGGAGTGGATCCGCCGCTGACGATGGCGGCCGGGATCGCGGCGCGGCGGAAATCCTCGAGGATCGAGCGCACCAGCTCCGATAGCTCCGCCAGTGCCCGGCGGCCGGCTTCGTCCAGGTCCTTGATGTGCCCGGGATAGAACGCGATTCCCTCGAGGGCGAGATGGGGGAGCTGGCGGATTGACCGCGCCAGCTCGACGAGCGGTTCGCCGGGTGAAACGCCGACGCGTCCCAGGCCCACATCGACCTCGGCGAGAACCCCGGCCTCCACCTGCGCGGCGCCGGCGGCCTCGGAAAGCTGGCGCGCCGCGAACGCGCTGTCCAGCGCCACGGTGACGCGCGTCCGGCGTGCGACCTCCATGAGGCGCTCCAGCTTGGCGCGGCCGACGATGGGGTACGCCAGCAGCATGTCGGCCGGTGCGGCGCCCAGCATGACCTCCGCTTCCGAAACCTTGGCGACAGTGAGACCGGCCGCGCCCGACTCCAGTTGCCGCTTCCCGATGCGGATCGATTTGTGCGTTTTGGTGTGCGGCCGAAGACGCAAGCCGTGCTCGCCGGCATATGCCGCCACGCGGCGGAGATTCCGCTCGCAGATGTCCAGGTCCACCACCAGCGCCGGGGTATCGATTTCCGAGACGTGCATGTAAACAGGATAGGACGCCGGGAGCGGCGCCGCGCGCGGCGCTAAAATCGGTCCATGAGGATTTCCGCCGCAGTATCGCTCGCCTGCCTGCTGGCCGCCGCCGCGGTCGCCGCCGGCCGCAAAGCGACCCCGGAAGAAGCCCGCAAGTTCATCGACGACGCGGAACAGAAACTGCTGGTGCTGGGCGTCGACTCCTCGCGGGCGGATTGGATCAAATCCACCTACATCACCGACGATACCGAGGAGTTGTCGGCCAAGCTCGACGAACGCTCGATCGCCGCCGCGGTGAAGTATGCCAAGGAGTCGACGCGCTTCGACGGGCTGAAGCTGGACCCGGCGACGGCGCGCAAAATCAAGCTGCTCAAGCTCTCGCTCACTCTGGCGACGCCCAACGATCCCCAAGAGAGCGAAGAGCTGACGCGCATCGCTTCGGGCATGGAAGGCACGTATGGCAAGGGCAGGTATTGCCCCGCGGGGCCGCAGAGCTGCAAGGACCTCGAGGAGCTGAGCAAGATTCTGGCCGAGAGCCGCGACCCCAAACAACTGCTGGATGCCTGGACTGGCTGGCACGCCATCGCGCGCCCCATGCGCCGCGGCTTCGTGCGCTACGTCGCGCTGGCCAACAAAGGCGCGCAGCAACTGGGCTTCCAGGACAACGGCGCCATGTGGCGCTCGAAATACGATATGGAGCCCGACGCCTTCGCCCGGGAACTGGACCGGCTATGGGAGCAGGTGCGGCCGCTGTACGTATCGCTGCACGCCTACGTGCGCGCGCGGCTGCGCGAAAAATACGGCGACGCGGTGCCGGCGAGCGGGCCGATTCCCGCCCACCTGCTGGGCAACATGTGGGCCCAGGAGTGGGACAACATCTATCCGCTGGTGGCGCCGGCCAACGCCGATCCGGGCTACGACCTGACCGCGCTCCTCAAGAAACGCGATACCAAACCGCCCGACATGGTGAAATACGGCGAAGCGTTTTTCGGGTCGCTGGGCTTCGCTCCGCTGCCCAAGACTTTTTGGGAGCGGTCGCTGTTGGTGAAGCCCGCGGATCGCGACGTGGTATGCCACGCCAGCGCGTGGGACGTCGACAACGTCGACGACGTGCGCCTGAAGATGTGCATCCAGATCACGGGCGAAGACTTTCTGACGATCCATCACGAGCTGGGCCACAATTTCTACCAGCGCGCGTACAGCAAGCAGCCGCCATTGTTCCGCGACAGCGCCAACGACGGGTTTCACGAGGCGGTGGGCGACACCATCGCGCTGTCCATCACGCCCGAGTACCTGGTGAAGATCGGACTGCTCGAGCGCGCGCCCGACACCTCCAAGGACATCGGCCTGCTGCTGCACAGGGCGCTGGATAAGATCGCATTTCTGCCCTTCGGGCTGGTGATCGACCAGTGGCGCTGGAAGGTTTTCTCGGGCGAGATTCCGCCTGAGAAGTACAACGAGACGTGGTGGCAGCTTCGCGAGAAATACCAGGGGATCGCGCCCCCGGTGGGACGGAGCGAAGCGGATTTCGACCCCGGCGCCAAGTACCACGTGGCTGCCAACGTCCCTTACATGCGGTATTTCCTGGCGGATATTCTGCAGTTCCAGTTTCACCGCGCGCTGGCGCAGGCGGCCGGCTGCGCGGGGCCGCTGAACCGCTGCTCGATCTACGGCAACAAGACCGCGGGCGCGCGGCTGAACGCCATGCTGGAGATGGGGCAGAGCCGTCCGTGGCAGGATGCCCTGGAACAGATCGCGGGGACGCGCCAGATGGACGCCTCGGCGATTCGCGATTATTTCGCGCCGCTCCAGAAGTGGCTGGACGAGCAGAACCGCGGGAAGCCAAGCGGCTGGTAGATTACAGGTAGAACCCGGTGACGGGGAAACCGGGAAGGTCCTCCGCGGCCTGCGACTGCAGGTCCTGGGAGAGACGGTCCAGATCCTCGGTGACCTTCAGAAAAGTGAAGGCGGCTTGGTTGTTGGGGCCGTAGACAGTGAGCACCAGGTTGCACAGTTCCCGCAGGCGCGCGTGGGCGGTGCGAATCTCGATGCCCAGGTCGCGATGTTCCTCGAGTGTCAGGCGACTCGAAGTTTGCGGGCGCATACCCAACCTTCCCAAGCGGAGATCATGCGGCTGAATATCATTGTTATGCCAAGTTATGCCAAGCGAAAACAGCGTCCAGGCAAGTGGAAGCCGAAGACTAACCGGCCACTAGGAGGCAGTTTAACATATGTCGCGGGACGTGCCCGCAAGGGAGTGATAGAATAGTCCGACCAACCAAGATGGAACGCGCCAGCAGGCTCATCCGGAGATTGCGACTCGACGGCGGCACCATGAGCGCCGAGGAACTGGCGTGCGCCGCCTGGCCGCAGGCAGTGGGCAAGACCATCGCGGCGCATACGCGCGCGGCCCGCATGGTGCGCGCGCGGCTGATCGTGGAGGTACAGGATGGCACCTGGCAGCGGCAGTTGTTCACCCTGAGCCGGCACATCCTGGGCAACCTGGAAAAGAGCCTGGGGAGCGGACTGGTGGAAGACGTGGAGTTCCGCATCGTCCCGCGGCGGCGCGAGCCGCAGCGCGCGGCACAGGCGGCGCCCGCGTTCGCGGCCGACGAAGCCGACGGCATTGCCGACCCGGTGCTGCGCCGCATTTACCGGGCATCGCGAAAAAGGGCGCTGGCGTGAAGATCACGGAAGAGGAAGTCCGGTACGTGGCCGATCTTTCGAATCTGAAGCTCACCGGCGGGGAGGCCGCCAGGCTGCGTGCGGACCTGAACGGCATTCTGGAACACATCGATAAGCTCAACGAGGCCGATACCAGCAGCGTGCAGCCGATGGCGCAGGTTCTGTTCGAGGCCGAAGAGACCGCTACGCTGCGCGCCGATATCCCCGTGGCGCCGCTGGGCAACGAAGCGGCCATGGCCAATGCGCCGCGGCGTGGCGCCGGCTATTTCAAAGTGCCCAAGGTCATTGAACGGTAAGGAAGGACCGCACGCGCGGACCCATGGACATTGCATCGTTGACCATCGACGGCGTGAGGGAGGGCCTGCTCGCGCGGCGCTTCAGCGCGAGCGAGCTGGCAACCGAGGCGCTGCGCTTCGCCGAAGAGGAGAACGGGAGGACGAACGCCTACCTGCACTTTTCTCCGGAGCGCGCGCTGGAGCGGGCGCGGCGCGTGGACGAGCAGGTGGCGCGCGGCGAGGATCCGGGGCCGCTGGCGGCGGTGCCGGTGGCGGTCAAGGACGTCATCGTGACTAAGGGCGTGCGCACCACTTGCGGCTCGAAGCTGCTGGCCCACTACGTTCCGCCCTACGACGCCACGGCGGTGGCGCGGCTGGAGCGGGCGGGCGGAGTGATCCTCGGCAAGACCAATTGCGACGAGTTCGCCATGGGATCGTCGAACGAGAATTCGGCCTTCGGACCGGTGCGCAACCCGGTGGCGCCCGACCGCGTGCCGGGCGGCTCGAGCGGCGGCTCGGCGGCGGCGGTGGCGCAAGGCACGGCGGTGGTGGCGCTCGGCTCCGATACCGGCGGCTCCATTCGCCAGCCGGCCTCGTTCTGCGGCGTGGTGGGGGTGACGCCCACTTACGGGCGCGTTTCGCGGTACGGCCTCACCGCCTTCGCCAGCTCGCTCGACCACATCGGGCCCTTCGCCCGCACGGTCAAGGACGCCGCCACGGTTTTGGGCGTGATTGCGGGGCGCGATGTGTGCGATTCCACATCGGCCGCGGCGCCTGTGCCGGACTATACCGCATCGCTCGATGGAAATGTGAAAGGCTTGAAGCTGGGCCTGCCGCGCGAGTATCTAAAAGAGTTGACGAGCGAAACCGGCGAGTTGATCGCGCGCGGGGTGGAAGTTTTGCGGCAACTGGGCTGCGAGGTCCGCGAGATCAGCCTGCCGGCCACCGATTACGCCATCGCCTGCTACTACATCATCGCCACGGCGGAAGCCAGCTCCAACCTGGCGCGGTATGATGGCGTGCGGTATACCGTGCGCTCGGGGGATGGAGAAACGCTGGCGGAGATGTATCGCAACACACGCGGCGAGGGTTTTGGCGCCGAGTGCAAACGGCGCATCATGCTGGGTACGTATGTGCTCAGTGCGGGGTATTACGATGCGTACTATCTGAAGGCGCAAAAAGTGCGGGCGCTCATCGCGCGCGATTTTGCCGACGCGTTTCAAGAGGTGGATGCCATCGTGGCGCCGGTTTCGCCCTTCCCGGCATTCAAGCTGGGGGAGAAGATCGACGACCCGGTGGCCATGTACCTCTCGGACATCTATACGATTACGGGCAGCCTGGCGGGCATACCATGCATGAGCGTGCCGTGCGGGGAGACCGCCGAAGGGCTGCCGGTGGGAATGCAGATCCTGACCAGGCATTTCGACGAGACGACCATGTTCCGTCTCGCCGATGCGCTGGAAAGGACCGTGGGCGTAGGGAACGCCCGGACTCGACAGAGGGGATGAGAGGAGAACCAATATGACTCAGAGGAGACACACGGAAAGCGCTATGCCGTTCACACTTCCGCCATTGCCGTATGCGCCCGAGGCGCTGGAGCCGAATATCGACCGCATGACCATGGAAATCCACCATGGCAAGCACCACAACGCGTACGTCACCAACCTGAATAAGGCGCTGGAATCGGCTCCCGAGCTGGCCGGCAAGACGATCGAGGAACTGCTGGCCAACAATTGCGCCGCGGTTCCGGAGGCCATCCGCACGGCGGTGCGCAACAACGGCGGCGGCCACATCAATCACTCCATGTTCTGGAAGATCATGGCTCCCGGCGCGGGCGGCGCGCCCGTGGGCAATGTAGCCCAGGCGATCGCGGGCGCGTTCGGCAGCTTCGACGCCTTCAAGGAGAAGTTCAACGCGGCCGCGACGACGCGCTTCGGCTCGGGCTGGGCGTGGCTGGTGAAATCCGGCGCCAAGATCGACATCATTTCCACGGCGAACCAGGACAGCCCCGTCATGGATGGCAAGTATCCGGTGATGGGCCTGGACGTGTGGGAGCACGCCTACTATCTGAAGTATCAGAACCGCCGGCCGGAGTATATTGCGGCGTGGTGGAACGTGGTGAACTGGCCGCAAATCGAAAGCCGCTTCAACGCCGGAAAATAGATTTCACTGCGCAACTTCGACCTCATCGTGATCGGCTCGGGGCCCGCCGGACAGCGAGCGGCCATACAAGGGGCGAAGTGTGGGCGCCGCGTGGCGGTCATCGAGCAGCGCGAGGTCGTCGGCGGCACCTGCATCAATACCGGCACCATCCCGAGCAAGACCATGCGCGAGGCAGCGCTGCACCTGTCCGGGTTCCAGTACCAGGGTATTTACGGCGTCGGCTACCACGTGAAGGATAAGATCACGGTGGCCGACCTGGCCTTCCGCGTCAAGCAGGTGATCCGGGCCGATGCCGCCGTGACGCAGGCGCAGCTCACGCGCAATGGGGTGGAGTTGATCAACGGCCGCGCCGTCTTTGTCGACCGGACGCACCTTCAGGTGAAAAATTTGCAGGGGGCAGGCGGATTTCGAAGCGCCGGTCATTATTATCGCCACCGGCACCAGGCCGGCCGCCTCGCCCGCCGTTCCGGTGAACGGCCGTAACATCATCAACAGCGACCAGATTCTCGATATGCCGGAGGTCCCCGCCGGTTGATCGTGGTGGGCGGCGGCGGCCGCTTCACGGTGAACGGGGAGTTTCGCACCCGGGGTGCCCAACATTTTCGCCGTGGGCGACGTGATCGGATTCCCCAGCCTGGCTTCGGTGGCCATGGAGCAGGGACGCATCGCCGCGGCCAATGCATTCGGACTGAAGGTCCAGTTAAATCCGGAGGAGTACCCGTATGGCATCTACACCATCCCGGAGATTTCGTTCATCGGATAAACGGAAGAGCAACTGACCGATGCCGAGGTTCCCTATGAGGTGGGCATGGCGTACTTCCGCGACACGGCGCGGGGGCAGATTCGCGGCGAGACCACGGGCCGGCTCAAAATCATCTTCCATCGCGAGACGCGCGAAATTCTGGGCATCCACATTATCGGCGAGGGGGCGTCGGAGCTGCTGCATATCGGCCAGGCGGTGATGCTATTGAAGGGGACCATGGACTATTTCGTGGACACGGTGTTTAACTATCCCACCCTGGCGGAATGCTACAAGATCGAGGCCTTCAACGGGATCAACAAGCTGACGCGGCAATGATCAGGGCCCAATCGCCCTTGCGGCGGATCTCGCGCGCGGGCGGCAGGGCGGCCTGCACTTGCGGCACTTCCGGCATCTCGAAGCCGCTGGCGAGGAGCGTGCCCGCGGGCCGCAGCACGCGCAGCAGGTCGGGCGCCAGGCGCCTGATCGTCCGCGGGTTGATGTTGGCCACCACGAGATCGGCCGAAGCCCCGGCGACGGCATCCACCGATCCCACAAAACCGTGGCCGGCGATCTTGATGGCCATGGCGTCGATGTCGCAGGCGTAGGTCTTGGCGGCGCCGAGCAGGCGGGCCGCCTGCGCCAGGATGCCGGAGCCGGTGCCCACATCTAGCACGGCCATGCCGGGTTGGACGAACTCTTCGAGCGCCTCCATGCACAGGCGCGTGGTTTCGTGAACGCCCGTGCCGAACGCCATTCCCGGATTCACGGCGATGCGCAGGCGGCCGGGCGGCGCGGGATCGTCGCGCCACGCGGGCACCAGGTAGAAGCGCGCGCCGACTTCCGTGGGCTGGAGCAGGTTGCGCGCGGCCGCGACCCAGTCGCGGTTCTCGACGGGCCGGAGGGCGGCGCCGGGGAAGAGCTGGAGCAGGGCGTCGGGGTTCGCCCGATCGTCAAAGAAGGCGCGCACGCGCAGGGCATCGAGCTCGAGGATGCCGGCCGAGCCCTGCTCCCACAGTTCGGCGATGAGGAGATCGCGGTCGTCGGGATCGCATTCGATTTCGAGAGAGAACATTGTTATCGTGGGATTCTACCCGGCATATGAAGCTACAAGGTATTTTCCCACCAATCGCCACACCGTTTGATTACAACGGCGAAATTTACGCGGCCAAGTTGCAGCACAACGTCGAAAAGTGGAACCGGACGTCGCTTTCCGGCTATGTGGTGATGGGGTCCACGGGAGAAAGCGTGATGCTCACCACCGAAGAAAAGGTGGCGGTGTGGGAACTGGTGGCGAAGTACGCGGCGCCCGAGAAGCTGCTGATCGCCGGCACCGGAATGGAAAGCGTGCGCGAGACGGTGTGCCTGACCAACCGCGCGGCCGCGATGGGCTACAAAGCGGCCATGGTGCGCACGCCCCACTATTACAAGAACCTGCTGAATCGCGCCGATGCGCAGACGCTGTATTATCGCGCGGTGGCCGACCAGTCGCGGATTCCGCTGATCATCTACAACTGGCCGCAGGCCACGGGCGTGGACATTCCCGTGGAGGCGGTGGTGGCGCTTTCCGAGCATCCCAACGTGATCGCCATCAAGGAGAGCTCGGGCAGCCTGGAGAAAGTGATGCAGATGATCCGCGAGGTGAAGCACGGATTCCAGGTGCTGGTGGGCTCGGCGCCCACGCTGTGGCCGTCGCTGTTGATGGGCGCCACGGGCGCGATCCTGGCCTACGCCAACGCGGCGCCGTATTCGACGATCGCCATCTGGGAGGCGTTTCGCACGCGCGAGGAGGCAGCGGGACTGGACTGGCAGAACCGCATCGGCCGGGCGTCGGCGCTGGTGACCACCAAGTACGGGATTCCCGGGCTGAAGTACGCCATGGATCTGAACGGATATTACGGCGGGCCGCCGCGGCTGCCGCTGAGCGTGCCGGGGGAAGCGGCGAAGAAGGAGATTGAAGAGGCGTTCCGGGATTTGAAGGGGTGACGAACGGCATGCCGAATCCGCACCGCTCCCGCCGCTCAAGCCCCTTCACCCGGATACCTCCCTTAGCGCGGCAAAGCTCGTCCAAATGGAGCGGCTTTCGACCGACGTGTTGAAACTATCGCTGATTCCCGGTCAAAGGGACTGCCTGAAAGCGAGACCGGATGGAACCATTCTCGACGGGCATCATCGCGTGTATGTTCTCCGCCGGCGCGGCGTGGATGTGGATGCGCTGCCGCGCGAGATCGACGTGAAGAGGAGTTTCTGATTATGGGGACGGAACTCTACTGGGTGGACGGTCCGTGGCCACGCAGGCTGGCATTGGCCGCGCGGCCGCGCGGCGGTGACTGGCTGGAGGACGAAATCGTAAGCTGGCGCCGCGCCGGAATCGACGCGGTGCTCTCCTTGTTGACGCCGGAAGAAGAGCGCGATCTCGATCTCAAGGCCGAAAGACAACATGCCAACGCGCAGGGCATGGAATTCTTTTCCTTTCCAATCCCGGACCGCGAAGTGCCGAATTCGGAAGCCGAAATGGTGTCGGCACTGGAACAACTCGACAGAGTTCTATCGTCAGGCCAGGATGTTGTGGTCCATTGCAGGCAGGGCGTCGGCCGTACGGGTCTAGTAGCAGCTTGCCTGCTGGTCTCGAAAGGATTTACGCCGGAGTCGGCAGTGGGGAAGCTGAGCACCGCCCGCGGCGTGGCTGTTCCCGAGACATTGGAACAGCGGCGCTGGATCGATCGCTATGCTGCAATTGCCGCAGGCGCCAAGTGAACTCCGCGCCAATCAGCGTTTCCAGGCCCGGCGCTTCAACAGGCGCACGCATTCCTCCACGCGCAACAGGTACGCAGCGGCGAAGTAGACCACGCCGTAGGCGCCCAGAATCGGCACCGCCACCAGGATCGGGCGGTGCGGGCCGATGGCGATCTTGACGGCCCAGGCCGCGGCGGCGCCGAGGGCCGCCGCTGTCCATAGCTTGGCAATCGTCGCCGCGGGCACACCGGTGACGCCGATCCGCCGGTTCAGGGTGCGGCGGAGCAGCGTGAACTCGACCCAGCCGGCCACGCCCGCCGATGCCGTGAGGCCCACCGCGCCCCATCGCTTCTCGATTCCCAACAGATAGGGCAGCGGAATCGCGCAGAGGAATCCCATCACGGTGGTGAGCGCGACGCGAATTACGGCGAACCGCAGCGGAGTCCGGGTATCGCGCAGCGCGTAATAGGTGGACGAGTAGAGACGGCCGAGGGTAGTGGCGAGCAGGCCGATGGCGGACCCCGCCAGGATCGCCCATACGTACATGGTGTCCGCGTGGGTGAATCGGCCGCGCTGGTAGAGCGCCGCGGTGATGACATCGCCCAGGGCGAAGAACGCCATGGCCGAGGGGACCACCAGGAGGGCAATCTGCCGCAAGCCGGAATCGAGCCGCGCGCGCAGTTGGCGGGCGACCTGTTCGCGGTCTCCGAGCGCGCTCGACATGGCGGGCAGCTCGGCCGCCGAGACCGCCATCCCGAAGAGGCTCACCGGGAGCGTGTACATCGACTGGACGTTGACCAGCGCCGTCACCGGACCGTTGCCCAGCAGGCTGCCGAGCATCTGGTCGATATACGAGCTGATCTGCACCACGCCGCGGCTGACAAAAACGGGACCGAAGTTGCGCAGCACCTCGCGGACATGCGCGGCGCGCGTTTCCAGGCGGAAGCGGAGACGGCGGGCGAGCGCCAGCACCACGGGCAGTTGCACCACGAATTGGAGGAAGCTGCCGGCCACCGAGCCCCAGGCCAGGTAGACCGCGAGCGTGCCTGGAACCAGGCGGCCCCAGGCCACCATGGTGGCGACCATGGCCAGGTTCCAGACCACGGGCGCGGTGTACGAAAGAAAGAATTTGCGGTGGCTGTTGAGAATGCCCAGGCACCAGGCGGAGAAGACCAGCAGCCCGGCGCCGGGGAACAGAATGCGCACGAGGTGGATGGTGAGCTCGCGCTTCTCGCCGGTGAAACCGGGGGTGATGGCGAACAGGAGGTACGGCGTGGCGAGGATGCCGGCCAGGACCAGGACGGAAGCGGTGAGCGCGAGAATGGCGCCGACGGCGCCGGCCACGCGGCCGGCTTCCTCTTCGTCGCCCTCGGCCAGCAGGCGAGCGTAAACCGGAATGAAGGACGCCGAGAGCACCCCTTCACCGAAGAGGTTCTGCAGGAGGTTGGGCACCCGGAACGCCCCGGTGAACGCATCGCTTTCCATGCCCTGGCCGAAGTACTTGGAGAATACGCCCTGGCGGACGAGGCCGATGACGCGGCTGACCAGGATGCCGGCGGCCACAAGAAAGGCGTGACGCGCGCTGCTCTCCCTGTGCGCCGGCTGGGCCACTAACCCAGCTTCTCCAATACCGCATCGGTGACTTCCTCGGTGCTGTTCTTGCCTCCGAGGTCGGGTGTGCGCACTTTGCGCTCGGCCAGCACCGCGGCCACAGCGGCTTCCACGGCGCGCGCGGCATCGGTCATTTGCAGGTGATCGAGCATCATGGCCGCGCTGAGAATCGTGGCCATGGGATTGACCACGCCGCGGCCGGCGATATCGGGCGCCGAGCCGTGCACGGGCTCGAACAGGGAAGGGAAGCGGCGCAAGGGATCGAGATTGGCGCTGGCGGCCAGCCCCATGCTGCCGACGATGATGGCGGAAATATCGCTCAGAATGTCGCAGAAGAGGTTGGAACCCACGACCACGTCGAAGCTCTCCGGACGGCGGATGAAGTTCATGGCCGCCGCGTCCACCAGCAGGGATTCGGTCTCGATGCCCGGGTATTGCGCCGCGACCTCCTGAAACGTGCGGTCCCACAGCACCATGCTGTATCCCTGCGCGTTGGATTTGGTGATGGACGCTACCCGTTTCTTCTTGTCGCGCTTCACCGCCAGGCCGAAGGCAAAGCGCACGATGCGCTCGATGCCGCGGCGCGTAAACACGGAGGTCTGAATGGCCACCTCTTCCGGCTGAAGATGGTACACGAAGCCGCCCACCTGGGCATATTCGCCTTCGGTGTTCTCGCGCACCACCACGAAATCGATATCGCCCGAGCGCGCCTTCGCCAGCGGCGATTCGACCCCGGGATAGAGGTAGGCCGGGCGCACGTTGGCATAGAGGTCGAAGGCGCGGCGGATGGGGAGCAGCAGACCGTTGAGCGTGGTGTGGTCGGGAATATCGGGATGGCCCACCGCGCCCAGCAGGATGGCGTCGCAAGGCTGGAGCAGGTCGATAGCGCCGGCGGGCATCATGCGGCCCCAGCGGAAGAAGTGCCCGGCGCCCCAGTCGAAATCCTGAAACGAAAAAGTGACGGCGTGCTTCTTCGCGATCTTCTCGAGGACGCGCTTGGCCTGCGGTACGACCTCGGTGCCGACGCCGTCGCCGGCGATCACGGCAATCGTGAACGTCTTCATGGGCTCGAAGACAATTTTCGCACGGCGGTTGGGGTCCCGTACCTCGCTACAATGAAAATCAGATGCTGGTCACCATTGCGCCCCAGCCCACATGGGGGAAGGGCGTTGCGGCGCGCCCCGCCTGGCTGCGCGCGCCGGCGCCGGCGGGCGACAACTATCGCGACCTGAAGGAACTGATCGCGCGCCTGCGCCTGCACACGGTTTGCGAGAGCGCGGCCTGCCCCAACGTGGGGGAGTGCTGGAACCAGCGGACCGCCACCTTCATGATCCTGGGCAATGTGTGCACGCGCCGCTGCGGATTCTGCGCGGTGGAGAAAGGCGCACCGCTGCCTGTGGACTACCACGAACCGGAACGCGTGGCCGAGGCTGTGGCCGCCATGGGCCTGAAATTCGCGGTGGTCACCAGCGTGAATCGCGACGACCGCGAGGATGGCGGCGCGGAGCTGTTCGCCCTGGTGATTCGCGCCATTCGCGAGCGCGTTCCCGGCTGCGGCGTCGAGGTGCTCGTGCCGGATTTTCAAGGAAGCCACGCGGCCGTGGAAACGGTGCTCGCGGCCGCGCCGGACGTGTTCGACCACAACACGGAGACCGTGCCGCGCCTGTACCGCGAGGTGCGGCCGGGGGCGCGCTACGAGCGTTCACTCGACGTGCTGGGGCATGCCGCGCGCGTGTCGCCCGCCACCCCGGCGAAATCCGGGCTGATGCTCGGGCTGGGCGAAAGCGCGGACGAAGTGCTCGGGGTGATGCGCGATTTGCGCGCGCACGGGGTGGGTGTCCTCACGCTGGGGCAATATCTGCGGCCTTCGCCGCGGCATCTGCCCATTGCGCGCTACGTGCCTCCGGAAGAGTTCGACGAATTCCGGCGCGCGGGCTATGAGATGGGCTTCGCGCACGTGGAATCGGGGCCGCTGGTACGCAGCTCTTACCACGCGTCCGACGCCGTCCGGTAGCGCGCCGGGCTACGATACACTATCGGTTTCATGGACACTCGCACCCTTCCCCACACCGATCTCACCGTTTCGCGCGCCTGCTTCGGCACCATGACCTTCGGATCGCAAGCCGATGCGCCGGCCGCCGCGCGCCTGGTGGATTGCTGCCTGGATCGCGGCGTCAATTTCTTCGACACGGCCAACATGTACAACGCCGGGGTGGCAGAGACGATCCTCGGCGAGATCCTGAAGGGCCGGCGCGACCGCGTGGTGCTGGCCAGCAAGGTGCGCTTTCCGGTGAAGGGCGCGCCCGCAGAAGCCGGACTTTCGCGCGCCGCCATGTCTACGGCTATCGATGCCAGCCTGCGCCGGCTGCAGACCGATTACCTGGACCTGTACTACTTGCACGCGCCCGATTGGGAGGTGCCCATCGAGGAGTCGCTCGAGACCATGGACGCGTTGGTGCGCGCCGGGAAGGTGAGATACCCGGCGATCTCCAATTACGCGGCCTGGCAAGTGGCGGAGATGCTGTGGATCGGCGAGCGGAAGGGGTACAAAGCGCCGCACGTCTCGCAGCCGATGTACAATCTGCTGGCGCGCGGCATCGAGCAGGAGTACGTCGCCATGTGCCAGCGGTTCGGCGTGGCGATGGTGGTGTATAACCCGCTGGCCGGGGGCCTGCTGACGGGCAAGCAGCCGCGCCAGACGCCGCTCGCGGGGACGCGCTTCGACAACAACCAGTTGTACCTGGGCCGCTACTGGCATCCGGCCTGCTTCGACGCCGTGGACCAGTTGCGCGGCATCGCAGAGAAGGCGGGAAGGACGCTGGTCGATCTCTCGCTCAACTGGCTGCTGCACCATACCGCCACGGACGCGATCATCCTGGGCGCTTCCAAGCTGGAGCAACTCGAGCAGAACCTGGACGCCTTTGAACGCGGCCCCTTGCTCGCGGATGTGACCGCCGCGTGCGATGGCGTGTGGAGCGAATTGCGCGGGGTGACGCCCAAGTACAACCGGTAGCCGGTATGCGGCGGAAATGGATCTGGCTCTCAACGGCGGCGGTGGCGGCCGGCGTGGGGGGCGGGGCTCTGTCGTTGCGCTACCGCGTTCGCGCGCCCGCAGCGCCGGTGCGCCCGAGCGGTGCGGCGGTGATCGCCTCCGCGGAAGTCACGCTCACGGGAAAAATCCGCCCGCAGCACCTCACGCCGGTCGCGGCCGCGGCCGGCGGCATCATCGACGCATTTCTGGCGGACGTGGGCCAGGATGTTTACACGGGGCAGGTGCTGGCGCGCATTGGCGCGTCGGGCCTGGAAAGCGCGCGCGAAGCGGCGGCGAGCGCGGTGGAGCACGGGCAGGATCAGGTGAGCCGGGCCGAAGCCGTGGTGGCGGGCGCGCGTCTGGAAGCGTCGCGCGCCGACGCCGACCTGGCGCGCGCGCGCATGGCGTTCGACCGCGTGGAAAAGAACTGGGCGCGGCAGCAGACCCTCTACGCCGCTGGCGCCACGCCACGCCTCACGTATGAGAAGGCCGAGCACGAATATGAGGGGGCGCAGCAGGACCTGAGCATCATGGACAAGGCGGCGCGCGCGGCCGCCGAACAAGTGCAAAGCGCCGTGGCGCAGTGGAACTCGGCGAAGAAGGCCCTGGCGGACAGGGTCCGGGAGTTGGACGAGGCACAGGCGAATTTGCAGGCCGCGGAGGTGCGGTCGCCGGTCGATGGCTTTGTGGTGGCGCGCAACGGGGAAGCGGGCAAGCCGGTCCAGGAAGGGGGCGACTTGTTCCAGATCGCGACCGATCTGTACGCGCTGGAGGCGACCGTGGAGCCGGAGCCTGCCGTGCTGAAGCACATACGGCCCGGACAGCAGGCGCTGGTGCTGGTGCTGGACTTGCAGAGCGCGGGCATTCCTGGCGACGTGAAGGAGATCCAGGGCGGTCTTGTGGTGGTGGAATTCGGCAGCACCACGCCGGCCATCAAGCCGGGCATGCAGGCCGCCGTGCGCCTGAAGCTGGAGTAGGCGCGATGCTCGCCCCTGCCGGCCCGGTGCGCCGGGGGCGCCATGCTCTACAATGGAGTTTTCCGGAGCCGATTATGGAATTTCTAGCCAGCAGTCTGTTGGAACTGGTCACCCAGACCTCCACCAATCTTCCGCCCGACGTGCGCGCCGCGATGTCGGTGGCGGCCAACGCCGAGACGCCGGGGACGCAGTCCTCGCAGGCGCTCGACATCATCCTGGGGAATATCGATATGGCGGCTGACGACCAGGGCGCCATCTGCCAGGACACCGGGATGCCGACGTTCGTGGTGCACACGCCCGTGGGCGTGAACCAGATCCACATCCGGAAAGCGATCCGGGAGGCGGTGGCCGAGGCGACGCGGCTGGGCAAGCTGCGGCCGAATTCGGTGGATTCCATCACCGGGAAGAACAGCGGCAATAATCTGGGCGAAGAAACGCCGGTGGTGCACTTCGAGCAGTGGGAGCAGGACGAAATCGAAGTGAAGCTGGTGCTCAAGGGCGGCGGCTGCGAGAACAAGAACATTCAGTATTCGGTACCCTGCACCCTGGAGCATCTGGGCCGCGCGGACCGCAACCTGGAAGGCGTGCGCAAGTGCCTGCTGCACGCGGTTTGGCAGGCGCAGGGACAGGGCTGCGCGCCCGGGGCGCTGGGCGTGTGCATCGGCAGCGACCGCGCGCACGGCTACGAGCTGGCCAAGGCGCAGCTATTCCGCACCCTCGACGACGTCAACCCCAACCCGGAGCTGGCGAAGCTGGAAGCCGAAGTGATGGAGCAGGCCAACAAGCTGGGCGTGGGGGCGATGGGCTTCGGCGGAAAAGTGTCGCTGATCGGCTGCAAGATCGCTGCGGCGAACCGCCTGCCGGCGAGCTTCTTCGTCTCGGTGGCGTACGATTGTTGGGCATTCCGCCGCCTGGGCGTGCGCCTGGACGCCGCGACCGGCGCGATTACGAGTTGGCTCTATCGCGATCCCGAGCGGCCGGTGGAGCGCATGGCGCGCGGCGAAGGTTTCCCGCTCACGGGGCGCGAGGTGATTCTGCACCCGCCGCTCGACGAAGCGCAGATGCGTGCGCTCAAAGTGGGCGACGTGGTATTGATCTCGGGCGAAATGTTCACCGGCCGCGACAGCGTGCACTCGTACCTGATGAAGAACCCGCCGCCGGTGGACCTCGCGGGCGCGGCGCTCTACCATTGCGGCCCGGTGATGCTTCAGGACGGCGATCACTGGACGGTGAAGGCCGCCGGCCCCACCACCAGCATCCGCGAGGAGCCGTACCAGGCGGATGTGATCGCGCGATACGGCGTGCGCGCGGTGATCGGCAAAGGCGGGATGGGGCCGAAGACGCTGGCGGCGCTGCAGGAATCGGGCGCGGTGTACCTGAACGCCATCGGCGGCGCCGCGCAATACTACGCGCGCACGGTGGAGCAGGTGGTGGGCGTGTACCTGTTGGAGTTCGGGATACCGGAAGCGATGTGGCATCTGCGCGTGAAAGACTTCGCGGCCATCGTGACGATGGACGCGCATGGCAACAGCTTGCACGCGGGCGTGGAGCAGGCGAGCGCCGAGCAGCTAGCCGCATTGCAGAAGACATAACGGGGTTGCTAAACTGAAGCTTCCCCGGCCAGGTAGCTCAGCTGGTAGAGCGCAGCCCTGAAAAGGCTGGCGTCGGCGGTTCGATTCCGTCCCTGGCCACCATGTTTTCAGTAGTTTACAAGCCTTCCAAAACGCAGTTTCATTCCATTTCATTCCAAAACTTTCGGCTCGTCGGATTTGCCTCCGTGGAATGAGGCCGTGTTTTGGGCACAGTTTTCTGGCAGGGTCGATCCTTCGGCCCTGCCATTTTTGTCTCAGCCGCAGAATCGCTCCGTAGACGTAATGACCGTCATCGCAGTAATCACCGTCATCACCACGCCAGCACTCTCCAGCTTGGCCGCTGCACGCACACAGCGCCTCTCAGTTCAATCGGCACCAGCCCGGGTGGACTCACTGTATTTGACCGGCATCTCCAGGTTCATTGGCATCCTGGAAGTGGTGAAACCGCCGTACAAGGACACCACGAAACTGATCTGGAAGGATGATGTCTTCCCTTGTCGGCTCGGCGTGAAGCCCATCGAAGTCCTAACGCCACCACACTGCGCCGTTTGGTACGAGCGGCGAAATCGAGATGGAAGATTGAGCAAGACTATGGCAAACCGCTCATGAGCCGGGAGCTGCCGCCTTCTCCTCTTCGCGCAGTTCGGCGATCCGGTTCTGCAGCGTCCGGAGGCTGATCCCCAGCATCTCGGCGGCGAGTTTGCGATTGCCGCGCACGTGATCGAGAGTGAGTTTGATGTAAGCCTCCTCGATTTTCGTGAGCGGCTGGCCAGGCCGAAGCATGATTGGACCGTCATCGCCCCGCGATGGCCGGGCATACGGGCCAGGGCTTACACCGAGCGCGGGGGAAGGAAGGTCCGCCAGGCGGATCAACCCCGAGCCTGCCATGATGGCGGCCCGCTCCAGAATGTTGCGCAGTTCCCGCACATTACCGGGCCAATCATAGCCATGGAGAAGATCCAGCACTTCGGCATCGAGCCCGGTTACGCGCGTGCCGTGCTTCTTGTTCAGATTCTGCAACAACACTTCGGCGATGGGCGGGATATCTTCTTTATGTTCCCGCAGCGGCGGAACTACGATCTGGAATACACTCAACCGATAGTAAAGCTCCTCGCGCAGGTGCGTTCCGAGATCCTGGCTGGTAGCGGCCAGGACGCGGGCGTCTACCGCGATTTCGTGCTTCCCGCCCAGCCGGCGCACGCGCAGGTCCTCGAGAACGCGCAGTAGCTTGGGTTGGGTGGACGGCGGCATTTCGCCGATCTCGTCGAGAAGCAAAGTTCCACCGTGAGCCTGCTCAAAGCAGCCGGCCGAACGCTCCATGGCTCCCGTAAACGCGCCTTTCTCGTGGCCGAATAACTCGCTCTCAATCAGAGCCTCGGGCAAGGCGGCGGCATTGATCGCGATGAAAGGCCCCTCGCTGCGGGGGCTGTACTTGTGGATCTCCCGTGCCACCAACTCCTTCCCCGTGCCGCTCTCGCCACAGATCAATACGGGCGCCGAGGTGGGTGCCACCTGCCGGATGAGCGTGAAGATCTGCTGCATGGCGTGGGAGGTTCCCACCAGGTCCCCGAGTACGCCGCGCAGGCTCAGGTCGCGCTTCAGCTCGTCGGTTTTCTGCAGACTTCTCTTGTATTGAATGGCGCGTTCCAGAAGAGTCTTGAAGGCCCGCGGTTCCACCGGCTTCTCGAGAAACCAGAACGCCTTGAGGTCATGGACGACGGAAAGCGCCTTTTCTATGCTGCCGAAGGCGGTGAGCGCGATCGCCGGAGTGAGGTTCCCGCGTTCCCTCAATTGCCGCAGCAGTTCAAAGCCGTCCATGCGCGGCATGACCAGGTCCGTAACGACGACGTCCGCGTTGAAGGCAGCCAGCCGCTCCAGCGCTTCCTGCCCGTCGGAGGCGACCTGGGTGTCGAGGTCACAATCGGAAAGCATGGCGACCATGGCGGCACGCTGGCGCGCGTCGTCATCGACGATGAGAATCCGACCCGAAATCGCAGGCAGTCGGGGCATTGCCTCCTAATTTTAGCAAGTCGCGGCGGAACAGGCTGGGATCAGGGGCCAATTGTCGGCGCCAAATGGTAATGTCCTATTCGTGCCAAGTAGAAATGTCCTATTGACAGCGTTCAGGCTGGGGAGGTGCAAGAAGGACAACTACTGATGACACAAGCCGAACGGGACCGCCTGGTGGCCCTGAAAAAGGCGAAGAAGAAGCTGATCACGCAGAAGGAGGCAGCCGGGGAG
>JAIQEX010000127.1 GCA_020073615.1 Terriglobia bacterium | reverse complement strand
AAGCAGGCCCTCCGGTGCATCGGCGCGTATGCCTATCACTTCTGGATGGCGGCCATGACGCCCCTACGGCGCGTCAGCGGCAACCAGTATCTGCACCACAAATCGGATGAATACCGCGACGCCGTCCGCCGTAAGATCGCCGCCTACCATCGCCACATCCAACTCGGTCTCATCGCCCAGGGCTTGCTTCAGATCCTCTCCGCGACAAAACCCACCCTAGTCTGGCAGTCCTTCGGTTCGTGGATGCGACCGTTCGACCAGGGCTGGCCCCCTCCGAACAGGTTGTCGCCATTGCCCTCCGCACTACCCTCCCGGAATTTCTCGCAACTCCCGCCAATCCCTCAATCCTCGTGAAATTCATCCGAGACAGGCTTGATCTGTCCAGAACCGAAGGAACCAGCTTGGCGGCATGAGTCGAAAACCTTCACATATCGGTACTCTCAAGTTACAAGGAAATGCGTGCAATTGAGGCCGTGATCAACAAGCGGCGCGGCGAAGTGGATCGGTACGCCGAAATTCCAAAGACGAATTTTCGCGGCATAGAGTTGCGCGATTTTCCTGCGGAAATCGCGCGCCTCGCGCTCGTCATCGCCGAGTTTCAATGCGACGTGCTCTACCGCGGGCACAAACTAGCTTTGGCCGAGTTTTTGCCGCTTGATAAGCAGAACTGGATTACCTGCGGTAATGCCTTGAGGCTGGATTGGCTTGGTATCTGCCCGCCTACAGGGACGGGTGTGAAATTGCAAGCGGATGACCTATTCAGCACCCCGTTGGATCAAGCAGAGATCGACTTCGAGAACGAGGGCGGCGAGACTTACGTTTGTGGGAATCCGCCCTATCTGGGTAGCAAGTGGCAATCTGAAGACCACAAATCCGACCTGCAAGCGATATTTGAGAGCCGTACCGGCAGCTGGAAATCCCTCGATTACGTTGCGGGCTGGTTTATGAAAGCGGCGGACTATGGCACACATACGAATGCCGCAGCCGCCTTTGTCTCAACCAACTCCATTTGTCAGGGCCAACAGGTGCCGGTTTTATGGCCACTGATTTTCGAGACGGGTCATGAGATTGCCTTCGCGCATACAAGCTTCAAATGGACTAATCTAGCAAGTCATAATGCTGGTGTGATTGTGATCATTGTTGGCATCGCAACAGACGCTGGGAAAGTGCGCCGCCTATATTCGTCTAGCGATAACGGAGAAGCAATCTCGAAACAATGCGACAACATAAATGCATATCTTGTGCCCGGCAAGAAGGTTCACATTGAACAACTGCGCAATCCCTTGTCCGACGTTTCCCAAATGCTTTTTGGCAACATGCCGAGAGACGGCGGCCACTTTATCATATCTGGCGATGAAAGGGCGGCGGTCCTGGGTACATATCCTGAGCTTTCTCGCTTTATAAGACCATACTTGGGCTCTGAGCAGATGATTCAGGGCAAGCCTCGGTGGTGTGTGTGGATCGAAGATGAAGATGCGCACTTCGCCGAGCAGCACCCGTTCCTAAGCCACGTAATTGCCCGCGTACGAGAGTTTCGCCTCAAGAGTAGCGCACCTTCAACTCGGGCTTTTGCAAACAAAGCACATCGGTTCGTGCAGATCGCGGGAACCGCGCAGCGCCACTCTCTTGCGGTTGCAAAAGTATCATCCGAACGAAGGCTTTACTTACCAGTAGATCTGCTAAACAACGATGCAATCATCAGCGATCTTCTGTTCGCTCTCTATGATGCGCCGTTATGGAACCTTTCCATCATCGCCTCGCGACTTCATCTCGTATGGATAGCTACCGTTTGCGGCAAACTGAAAACGGACTTTCGTTACTCTAATACGCTTGGCTGGAATACGTTCCCCATTCCAAGACTCATTGAAAAGAACAGAACGGATCTGATGCGGTGTGCTGAAGAGATACTACTTGCTCGTGAGGCCCATTTCCCGGCAACCATTGCAGAGTTGTATGACCCCGAACACATGCCAGACAATCTGCTGCACGCGCACGATCACAATGACGAAGTGCTGGAGCGCATCTATATTGGGCGCCGATTCAAAAACAATACGGAGAGGCTAGAGGTGCTATTTGCCCTGTACGACAGGCAGCAGCGAAAACGATGAAGCCATTCATTCAGATACAGAATCAACAGTCAACCCTGAGCCATTAGAAACACATCCTTGAAGGCAATGAGTTGCCCAGCTTTGGAGCGTTCGCATACGTCACCGATTCCGGGGTCGCTCAGAAACGCACTCATTTAATCCGCTATTTGGGAGAAGTCCGGCATTGTCGTTGGTTGTTTGGTCTTGACTACGGGCGCAGTCACCCTACGGCTCTACGGCATTTGACAGAGATCGGAAACAGCGAAGTTCGTATTCACGATGGACAATATGTTGTCCACTCGAAGGCGTTCGTGCCGAGAGTTAGCTATCACCTCAAAACAGCACTTACACTCTTAAACACCGGCTACCCATGTAAACAGATCGTTGGCTCAGGTAATCTATCAGCCTCCGGCCTGTCATCAGGAATCGAGGGCGGTTGCGTAGTTGACTTTACGGGGGTCGACCATGAGTCTGGAACTGCTTTGATAGCCACCCTCGAGGAGTTGTGGGGAAAGGCCACTCCGCTGGCAAGCGTACTCGAGGAATATGAAGCTCAGTACCCTTTCATAAGTAGCCCTATAGTCCACGCTGCTGTAGATGATCACGATCCAGATGCCACCGAGCTATTTTGGATCGACGTTGGCTATGTGACGAAGAATAGAGGGCCAGATCGACTAGGAAACCAATTTGACCTTCCGAGGCGCTCCCATGTGTACCTAGGCCTCGAAGAGGTCCATAATCCGATACGCAATAGCCGGCTAGGAGACTTAAGGATTAGAACTCCTACCGGTCAAGTCGTTGAGCGACGGCTACGATATGGGGACAACTCCATGGAAAAGCTGACCCTTCCTATCCCTGAACAATACGGATACGAATGCTATGACGGTAAGATTCTCACGTTCGACATTGAGGGGGGTGAAGTTGTACTTGGGGCCTTTGAGTATGAAGACTTTTTTCGGATCTACGGCATGCACATTAGCTCTTGTAGCGAAATGCAGAGCGGAAGAAGATATGGGACTATCTCCGTGCGTAATTAGCAGTCAACCTTATTAACTGAAAGTGATGAGCAGACATCATCAAGACATCAACTCAGTATCCGTCAACTACGCGAGCAACGGCAGCTCGACAAGGGTTAACGCGCTTGGCATGCGACCGATGCAGGAGGGCGCCTACGAAAAGCGGGGCGAGCAATACCTACTGATCAAATCGCCTCCCGCGTCGGGCAAGAGCCGGGCGCTCATGTTCATCGCGCTCGACAAACTCGAGAATCAGGGTCTTAAGCAGGCAATTATCGTCGTGCCCGAAAAGACCATCGGGGCCAGCTTCCACGATGCGCCTTTATCGAAGTTTGGTTTCTGGAGCGACTGGTGCGTGGAGCCCAGATGGAACCTTTGCGACGCGCCCGGCGATGACAACGGCGGTAAGGTCAAGTCGGTTGGAGCGTTTCTTGACAGCGCCGACAAGGTGCTGGTCTGCACGCACGCAACGTTCCGCTTCGCCGTCGACAAATATGGCGTGGAAAAGTTCGACGACCGGCTCATTGCCGTAGACGAGTTTCATCACGTTTCGGCCAATCCCGACAACAAGCTCGGCCTGCATCTTGGCCAGTTCATCGCCCGTAACCGCCTTCATATCGTGGCGATGACCGGCTCTTACTTCCGGGGTGACTCCGAGGCCGTGCTCGCCCCGGAGGACGAGGCTAACTTTGACAGCGTCACCTATACCTACTACCAACAGCTCAACGGCTACGAATACCTCAAGCAGCTCGACATCGGCTACTTCTTCTACAGCGGCTCTTATGTCGATGACATTCTGAACGTGCTCGACCCGGCCGAAAAAACCATCATCCATATTCCGAACGTCAATTCGCGAGAGAGTACGAAAGACAAAATCAAGGAAGTGGAGCACATCATCGGGGCATTGGGCGAGTGGCAAGGGGTCGACGCAGCGACCGGATTCCAGCTCGTCAAGACCGCGGAAGGCCGCATTCTGCGCATCGCCGACCTGGTCGATGACGATCCCGCCCGACGCGACCGCGTTTCCGCCTCGCTGAAAGACCCGCAGCAGAAGGATAACCGGGACTATGTGGACATCATCGTCGCCCTCGGCATGGCGAAGGAAGGCTTCGACTGGATCTGGTGCCAGCACGCGCTGACGGTCGGCTATCGGTCGAGCCTGACTGAAATAGTGCAGATCATTGGGCGCGCGACCCGCGACGCCCCGGGCAAAACCCGCGCGCGCTTTACGAACCTGATTGCCGAGCCGGACGCTTCCGAGGAAGCAGTCACCGAGGCGGTGAACGATACTTTGAAGGCCATCGCGGCGAGCTTGCTTATGGAGCAGGTGCTTGCGCCGCGCTTCGAGTTCAAGCCTAAGCACCAGGAGAGCGGATCTGCCACCGGCTTCGACTACGGCGAGGGCGGCTATGACCCTAACAAATGCAATGTCGGCTTCAACGAGCACACGGGGCAGTTCCAGATCGAGATCAAAGGGCTCGCCGAGCCCAGGAGCAAGGAAGCCACGCGCATCTGCCAGGAAGATTTGAACGAGGTTATTGCCGCCTTTGTTCAGGACAAGACCGCTCTTGAGCGCGGTCTGTTCGACGAGGAGCTGGTGCCCGAGGAGCTGACGCAGGTGCGCATGGGCAAGATCGTCAAGGACAAATACCCGGAGCTTAACGGCGAAGACCAGGAGGCCGTGCGCCAGCATGCCATTGCCGCCCTCAATCTGACACAGCAAGCCAAGCAGTTTTCGCTCGGCGGCGGGGACAACGCCGGGCAGACCGCCAACACGGCCCTGGTCGATGGCGTGCGCACGTTTGCCATGGACGTACGCGAACTCGACATCGACCTGATTGACCGTATCAACCCGTTCGGCGAAGCCTATGCAATCCTCGCCAAGACCATGAGCGAGGATAGCCTGAAGCAGGTCGCTGCGGCCATCGCTGCCAAGCGCACGAGTTTGACGCCGGAGGAAGCGAAAGAGCTTGCTGTACGCGCCGTCAGGTTCAAGAAGGAACGGGGACGGCTCCCCTCGCACACTTCGCAGGATGCCTGGGAAAAGCGCATGGCTGAGGGCGCCGCCGCCTTTGTCCGCTACAAGGATGAGGGTCGCTATGAGTGACATGGACCTCGACGAACTGCGCTCGGAACTGGCCGACTTCGCGGGGCCGGAGAAGAGAGGCGGACGCTCGCCGCGCGAGGAACGCATCATCGCCGGATTCGAGGAGATACAGCGGTTTGTCGAGAAACACGGTCGCGCCCCGCAACACGGGGAGGATCGCGACATTTTCGAGCGGATGTATGCCGTGCGTCTTGACCGCCTGCGAGCGCTTGAGGAGTGTCGTTCGCTGCTTGTGCCGCTGGATCGCCTGGGGCTGCTCTCTGGCACGGAGATTGTCGCCGAAACTTCGGCGGAGACGCTCGACGACGATGAACTGCTGGCCGAACTACAGGGCGCGGCGGGTGCTGGCGGCATCACCGAGCTGCGGCACGTCCGCAAGAGTGCTGACAAACGTGCCGCCGAAGAAATCGCCAATCGCACCGTCTGCGAGGATTTCGAGAAGTTCAAACCGCTTTTTGAGCGGGTGAAAAGGGAGTTGAAGGCCGGTATCCGTCATACGCTCCCCGTCCAGGCTATGGACGAGATTAAGATGGCCGAGATTCAGAGGGGCGAGTACTTCATTGTTCAGGGTCAGATCGCCTATGTCGCCGAGGAGGGTGAGGGTTTCAGAACGCAATATGACCGTCGTGACAGCCGGTTGCGTGTCATCTACGACAACGGGACTGAGAGCAATTTGTTGATGCGTTCCTTCCAGCGCGCGCTTCACCGCGATGCGGCGGGACGGCTCATTACTAATCCCGAAGCCGGGCCGCTGTTCGCCGAGGAGCCCGCTGACGATGATCTGGCAAGCGGCACGATCTATGTTCTGCGTAGCAAGTCCAACCACCCGCTTGTTGCGGCCAACAAGGATGTTCTACACAAGATCGGCGTCACAGGAGGTAAGATCGAAACTCGCATCGCGAACGCAAACTTGAACCCTACCTTCCTCATGGCCGACGTGGAAGTCGTGGCCACTTATGAACTCTTCAATATCAACCGAATTAAGCTCGAAAACGTAATTCACCGTGTGTTCGATCCCGCGCAGTTGGATATTGAAATCAGCGATCGCTTCGGCAACCCTGTCAGACCGCGGGAGTGGTTCCTCGTTCCACTGTTTGTGGTGAACCAAGTGGTCGAACGCATAAAGGACGGGACAATCACGAATGTCGTCTACGATCCCAAAAGCGCCCGCTTGGTCGAGGAGTGACGCCGTCACGCTGCGGCTCAGGAACAGCAGCGGCGCCATCGGCGGCTTCTATGCCGACTGGTATCCGCGCGACAACAAACGCGGGGGCGCCTGGATGGATGCGTTCATCACCGGCGGACCGGCGCCCGGCGGCTTCCGGCCGCACCTGGGCCTGATCTGCGGCAATTTGACCCCTCCGGTGGGCGGGCGGCCGGCCTTGCTGACGCACCGCGAAGTGGAGACCATCTTTCATGAGTTCGGCCACCTGCTGCATCATCTGCTGAGCCGCGTGGAGGTGCGCAGCCTGGCGGGCACCAACGTAGCCTGGGACTTCGTGGAGCTCCCCTCGCAGATCATGGAGAACTGGTGCTGGGAGCGCGCCGCGCTGGACCTGTTCGCACGCCACTGGGAGACCGGCGCGGCGGTGCCCGAGGAGCTGTTCCAGAAGATGAAGCGGGCGCGCACCTTCCGCGCGGCCAACGCCCAGATGCGGCAGCTCGGCTTCGGCTTTATTGACCTGCTGCTGCACACGCGCTATGCGCCCGAGCGGGATGGCGACGCGGTGGCGTACAGCCGGCGCCTGCTCGAGGAATTCAGCCCCGCGCCGCTGCCGGCCGCGCATGCCATGATCGCGGCGTTCACCCACCTGTTTGGCAACCCGGTGGGGTACGGAGCGGGCTACTATTCCTACAAGTGGGCCGAGGTGCTGGACGCCGATGCCTTCACGCGGTTCCGCGATAACGGCATCTTCAGCCGCACCATCGGCGAAGAGTTCCGCGGACGGATTCTCTCGCGGGGAGACAGCGAAGACCCCGCCGAGCTGTATCGCGGGTTCATGGGCCGGGAGCCGGATCCGCAGGCGCTGCTGGAGCGGTCCGGCCTGGCGTAGAGGATCAACCGCGCCCCACCACTTTGGCGCCCAGCGCGCCGCCCGCCATGCTGAGGCAGGTGATGGAGACAAACAGGAAGGCCAGGGAAAAAAGCATCAGCGCCGCCAAACCCGGCCCGCTCGACAGGAACCGGGTGGCCTCCTGCATCACCGGGTCGCGATACGGCCAGCTCTTCATCTGCTCTTGAAGCGCGGTCGCCAGACGCCCCGAGAGCGCATCGGGAAGCTTCTGGGCGGTGAAGATCACGGCCCACATGGGGAACATCAGGACGCCGGTGATCCAGCCCATGCGCACACCCGCCTTCACATTGAGCTTGGAGCCGGTCTTGCGGCGGTAAAAATAGACCGCGACGAAGCCGGCGGCCACCCAGTTCAGAAACGGGATAAAGCTCAACAGCGTGGCGCCGATGGCCACCAGCAGCCCGATGCGCACGGCGATCCGGTTGCGAAAGTCCAGGGGCGGCAGGGCAAGGGGCGGCGGCGGGGCGGAAGCAGGCGCCTCCACGCGGACGGGCGCCACGGCCTCGGGCTCGACGATCTCGCGCTGCGGCTTTCCGCATTTGTGACAGAACAGGGCATCCGGCGGCAACTGCGAGCCGCACGTACAGAATTCCGGCATGGGCTGGCTTCAGTGTGACGCACTGGCGGAGAGGGAAGCAAGGGTGGGGCAGACTTCAGCCGGCCCGGATGGGCTGTTACGCCGTGCCTCCGACGGTCATGCGGTCGATCTTGATGGTAGGGATGCCCACGCCCACCGGCACGCTCTGGCCTTCCTTGCCGCACACCCCGATGCCTTCGTCCAGGCGCAGGTCGTTGCCCACCATGCTCACGTACTTCAGCGCTTCCGGACCGTTGCCGATGAGCGTGGCGTTGCGCACCGGCCGGGTGAGCTTGCCGTCTTCGATGAGGTAACTCTCCGACGCCGAGAAAACGAAGTTGCCGCTGGTGATATCCACCTGCCCGCCGCCGAAATTCACGCAGTAGAGCCCCTTGGCCACGGAGCGGATGATGTCCTCGGGCTGGCTCTCGCCCGCCAGCATGAAGGTGTTGGTCATGCGCGGCATGGGAATGTGGGCGTAGCTTTCGCGGCGTCCGCTACCGGTCGAATCGGAACCGAGCAGGCGGCTGGAAAGCTTGTCCTGGAGATACCCGCGCAGCACCCCATTTTCGATCAGGACATTGCGCGCCGTGGCGTGGCCTTCGTCATCGACATTGAGCGAGCCGCGCCGGCTGCTGATGGTGCCGTCGTCGATCACCGTGCACAGCTCGCTGGCCACCTTCTGGCCGATCCGGCCGCTGAACGCGGAGACTCCCTTGCGGTTGAAATCGGCCTCCAGGCCATGGCCCACGGCCTCGTGCAGCAGGATCCCCGGCCAGCCCGGACCGAGCACCACGGTGGTCTCCCCGGCCGGCGCCTCCACCGCGTCGAGCATGGCCACGGCCTCGCGCGCCGCCTCGCTGGCGAAATGCTCGGGCGTCTTCTCTTTCAAGAAAAAGTCCAGCTCCACGCGTCCGCCGCCGCCGGCGTGCCCGCGCTGCGGCTGGCCGCCGTTTTCCCGCGCCAGGGCGGAGACGCTGAGGCGCGCGAGCGGTTGCCGGTCGAGCGTGAGGACGCCTTCGCTGGTGGCCACCATCACGAACCGCAGGTTGTCGGCGTAGGTCGCCTGCACCTGGAAGATGCGCGGGTCGAAGCCGCGCGCCGTGCGGTCGGCGCGTTTCACCAGCTCGACGCGCTCCAAAAAAGCGGTTTCGGTGGGCGCGGTAATCACCGGGTACAGGTTGTGCCGCGCGCCCTCGCTGAGGTCGAACTTCTCCACCTTGCTGGGACCGGCGGCGATGCAGGCCGCCACCCGCGCCGCCTTGCGGATCTTCTCGGGCGAAAGGTCGTCGCTGTACGCGTACCCCGTGCGCTCCCCAGCGATCACCCGCACCCCTACGCCCATGGAGACGCCTTGGGTGGCACTCTTGACCATGGATTCGTCGATGCTGATGGAACTGGTGAGCAGGTACTCGAAGTAGAGGTCCGCGTAATCGCCGCCCTGCGAAAGCGATTCCGCCAGATAGCTTTCCAGGTCCTGCTTGGTGATGTTGAAGCGCGCCGCGAAGATCGACTCGGAAAACTTCATCACTTTATTGTAGTGGTTCGGAAGGCTTGATTTCGGCCCGCGGAGCGCGATACATTCGAGCGATCCGCACCATGGGAGGTGACCGATGGCTTGGGCTCTATTCAATGTCGCACACGGCGGCGTAGGGGCCGTCCTGATGACCCACAATAATCCGCCGGCCACTCCGGTTGCCCCGTCAAACCGGGGATGGGTGGCGGCGGTGAACCCCTACGCGACCGGACGGGCGATGGCGCCGTTCATCCAATCGGAGATCGCGTTTCGCGGCGATACCCGGGCGCCGGCGGCGATCGATGCGGCGGGCGGTTTGTGGGCCCACCAGGCCGCGGCGGTCGGCACCGGCGGAACGGCGGTACAGAGAAATCCCCACACCCACCAGGCGGGGCCGGGAAACAGCATCTACGTATCGTGCAGTCGCGACCTGGGAGTGGCCAAGGGTTTCGCGTTCGGCGGATACGTGTATGTTTTCCGGGTGAATGCGGGCGTGGATTATAACCGCTTTGCCGGAGGCAACGCCGCGCAGGCCGAAGTCATGGCCGTGGAGGGCATCCGGCTGGAGGACATCATCGCCGTGCGCAACCTGGCCACCGGCGCCATTCTGGTCAACACCAACTTCCAGCAGGCCGGCATGACGCCGGCGCAGTGGAACGCGGCGGTCAACTCCCTGACCGGGTGAGCGCCGGCCGCCGGCGGCTCACACATCCACCAGGTGTCCGGAGATCGACATGCGCGCCAGGCCGTCGCCCGTGGCGATATCGCGGTCGGCGCGCAGCATGACCGTCGTGCCCTGGTCGGCGTACAGGCGCACCACCTGCCCCGCCCGGAAATAATCCGGCGCGCCGAATTTTCCCAACGCATCGGAGTCCAGGTAGTGGCGCGTCCCGGTCGTTTGTCCCGCGAGCGAGGTGATCACCGAAAACAGGCCTTTCTGACCCGTCGGCAAAAAGGCCTCGCCGGAGGCATATTCGATCACCAGCCGTTTTCCCTTGGGCACCACCACGAACCCGTTCTGGCCCCCGGTGCCGTTGGGCAGCTTGATCTCCACCGCCGCCTGGAATGGTTGTCTCGCCGGACTGTCGACATCGCAAACCGGCGTACATTTTGTGGCTGCAACTTTCTTTGCGGGCATACTGTTGGCCTCCCTAACTCAGAGCGAGGCTATCACAGTTTTTCCGCCACCGCGCTGTGCAGCGACCCCCAGGAGAGCCGCAGGAGCTGCTCGATGCGCCTCCAATCCACGGCTGTCAGACCCTGGCCGGCTTGCGCATCGCGTATCCGCATGGCCTCGGAGCGATAGCGCGCGTGCATGGCGAAGCGCGCGGCGGGCAGGCTGTAGATGGCCGCCTGCAACCGGGCCAGGGCTGTGTCGAGATCCCCCGAAGCGTGGCTGGCGCGCTCGCGATGCACGATCCACCATTCCAGTTCCAGGCGGGCGGCTTCGCCCACATCGAAAGGCGTGGAGCTGCTCCGCCGGATCAGCCCGTAGTAGGAAACCAGGTCCGGCAAGGCCAGCTCATAATCGCCGCGGCTACGCCCGCGCTGGAATACCCGCGCGGCATGCGCGGCGCGATACGCGGCCACCCCCGATCGCCAGAGCGGCATTCCGTACTCCTGCCGCAGAAGCGTGGTGAGCTCGCGAAACAGTGCGATGGGGCGGTGGTCGTAGTACGAGCGCCACATGGCGGTCTCCAACGCGGCGACTTGGACGGGCGCGAAGCGGCGCAGATCGTGATGCAGGGGCAGGTAGAGATCGAGCGCGATCCACAGCGCCAGCGCGGCCACGAGCAGCAGCACAAAGGCGCGTTTGCGAGCGGCGGCTGCCATGATCCCTCCCCTTGTTCTCTACGAATTTTAGCCCGCCTTCGGATGCCGCGGTGCGAGCGATTCCGCCAGGAAGCGCTCGAGGTAATGCAGCGCGAGCTGGCTGCCGATTCCCGAAAAGACGGCGTCGAAGGCATGCTCCGCCCAGGGGATCTCGAGCAGGACGGCGCGGTTCCCGGAGGCGATCAGGCGGCCGTAGAGTTCGCGCGAGAATTCCGGTTTCACGAGGTGGTCGCGGCTCCCGTGAATGAGCAGCGTGGGCGGTAGCGGGCGATTCGCATAGCTCACCGGAGAAGCGGCCCGGTAGCGCTCGGGGAATGCGGCCGGGGCGCCGCCGAGATAAGCCTCCAGCACCGCGCGGACGTGGATGGGGTCGGGAGAAGGCGGATCGGCATACCCCAGAGTCAGATCGGTGGGGCTGTAGAAGCCGATGGCGGCGGCGATGGGCACCGGTCCCGGCTCATAGGCCGCGAGCAGGGCGAGCTCGGCCCCGGCCGAGCGGCCGCAGACCACCAGCCGGTCCGGATCGGTCTGGTAGCTTCTGGAATGGGCGTGTATGAACGAAATGGCGGCGCGCACATCTTCCATCTGCGCGGGAAACTTCCAGGCCGGCGCGTGCCGGTAATCGATGGCGAAAACGGCATATCCGCGGGAGGCCATGTACCTGGCAAAGCGCTGGTTGTCGGTGGGGGACCCGCGCTGCCAGGCGCCTCCATAGATATCGATGAGGCCGGGGCGATCTCCTGCGGCGCGCGGACGGTAGTAGTGGATGTTGAAAGGAAGGAGCTCCGGTTCGATGGCGGCGGTCCGGATTCCGCGGAAACAGTCCAGGAGGACGAAGGGCGGGCGTTGAGCTGGGGCGGTAAGTTGCGTGGCCATCTTATGTTCCACTGTTGGAATTTGCATCAGCGGCCAGGCGGCGATGAGGAGCGCGGCCAGGGCGGGCAGCGCTAGGCGCCGGAAGGCCCGGAGCGCCGCGGCCAAGCCCAAGAAACTGATAACAATGAGCCACGGCGCAAGCTCCGGCGCCGCCACCGTGAACGGAAGCAGCGCCATATTCGGAGCTGGCAGCAAAATGCAAGCGCTCGCCGCGCCGGAAACCAGCACCAGAATGAATGCGATGGCCTTCAAGGAGGTCCATAGTAGCAGGTTCCGGCGGGTAGGCGGGCAGTACTCCTTTTGCGTTTCCCGGTAAAGCTTTGTAACCTGTCTGTTTGCCGGTACGCCTCTGCAATCGGACCACCTGTTTTCGGATGCCGGCGCTTTTGGTGCGGCATGCTGGTTGATTTCGAGTTGGTTAGGCGCGCGCAAAAAGGCGACAGCGCGGCGTTTAACGAGCTCGTGCTGGCATACCGGAAACGGATCATGGGGACGATCAGCCGGTTGATCTCCCGTCCGGAAGATGTCGAGGATGTCGCGCAGGAAGTTTTTCTGCGGCTTTATTTTTCCCTCGACCAGCTCAGGATGGCGGAGGGCTTCGAGCCCTGGTTACACCGCCTGACGACGAATGCCGCTTTCGACTATCTGCGGAAGCAGCGGCGCCGTCAGGAGTACCGCATGTCGGACCTGTCCGAGCAGCAGGTGGTCATGGCCGATGCCATGGCCGGAGGCAAGGCGGATCAGGATGCGCAGCACAAGAAGAAGATCCGGGAATCGGTGGATTCGCTGTTGGGTGCGGTCTCCGAGGCGGACCGTATTCTGTTGTTGCTCAAAGAAGTAGAAGGGCTTTCGTTGAAGGAACTGGAAAAGGTCTATAAGGTCAACGAAAACGCTCTCAAAGTGCGACTATTTCGGGCGCGGCAGCGGGTTTTGAAGGCATTTGGAGCGGGAGAGAGCAAGGAGGGACCCGGGTAACACCGGGCGGAGTTGGAGGTTATTTTATGGATTCTGTGCATGGCAACGAAGAGGAAAGGCTGGACGCGCTGTTCCGGGCGTATCGTGACGCCTGTCCCACCCCGGAGGCCAGCACGAATTTCATGCCCAACCTGTGGCGGCAGATCGAATCGCGCCAGACGTTCACGTTCTCGTTCCGGCGCATGGCCAGTGCATTTGTGACGGCGGCGGTAGCGCTTTCCATCGCCTTGGGGGTTTATATGTCCATGCCCCGCTCCAACCCGAATTACTACTCGCAGACCTACATCGAGGCGCTGGCGGAAGCCAACTCCTTGGATACTCCGGACATCGTCGGGCCGGTGCGCCTGGACCTGTCCGCCCGGTGAGTGGACTCATGCTCAAGTCGAGATTCTCCGCATTTCTCTCGCTGCTGCTGGTCTTCCTGAGCGGCGGAGTGGTGGGCGCTTTTGCTTACCGGATGTACAACGCCACCGTGGTGGCCGCTCCCGGCTCCAGGCGGCCCGATCCCGAAGAAGTGCGCAAGCGTCTGGTTACGGAGATGCGGGAACGGGTCAAACTGGACGAGCAGCAGGTCGGCCAGTTGGAAAAGATCTACGATCAGACCAGGGAACAGTTCAACCTGTTGAACGAGAAGAGAAACGTCGAATCCCACGCCCTCTGGGACAGCCAGACCGAAAAGATCAAGGCGATCCTGCGGCCGGACCAGATGCCGCTGTTCGAGGCCCTGCACGCCGAGCACGAGCAGGCGCGCAAGCGGCGGCACGATCTGCAACATCAAGGGGAAAAGAAGTAATCGCTGCTGCGGCTGAAGTTCACGCGGTCGGTTGGGCGGCCTTCTTGGCGCCGCGCGTATCCTTGTACTTCCTCTCGAACTTGTCGATGCGTCCGGCGGTGTCCATCAGCTTCTGGCGGCCCGTGAAGAACGGGTGGCAGGAAGAGCAGATTTCCACGCGGATGTCGCCCTTGTGCGTGGAGCGCGTCTTGAAGGTGTGGCCGCAGGCGCACGTGACGTTGATTTCGTTATAAGCGGGATGAATACCAGCCTTCATTTCAGGGGTGGGTCCTTTCGAGAATTTCAGTATATCAAAACTGCAAACCCCCGCGAACCACTGAGGCCCGCGGGGGCAGGTAGCCTTGATTAAAACCTGAGGCTTAAGCTGACGCGTGAGGCAGCCGGTCCACAGGAACGTGATCCCGCCACTGGACGGAATCGGCTAGATTAGAGGCTCGACTTCAGAAGTCGGCCACCTCTCGCGGTCGTTTATTACTTCCCATTTTCTTGGACCACCTCCTTTTCCAGTGATGTCATCATGCTCTCATGAGGCGCCATTCTTGTCAATATGGTTTTGCGGATTTGCGCGGATAAGCACAATGCAATGCTTGGGTTACAGGTAGCGGGCGGCGAACCGGCACATGGCCAGCCCGTCCATGAGGTTGAAGGGGAACTGTCCCGTGGTGTAGTGGCCGCAGGGCAGCGTGAACACCTGGTGGGCCAGCTTCATCTCGCGAAAGCTCCGCAAGACCTGCTGCGAGTACACCGGCAGGAAGGTGCTGTCGTGGCGCGCCCAGACGAGGAGGCTCTGCAAGTCGCGGCCCGGTAAGCGCTTCAGATAACTGGCCGGACTGATGACGGCCCAGTAACGCCGCAATTCGTCCTGGCTCACGATATCGGCGAACCCCTGGCGCACATTCTGCGTCGAAAGGCCGGTCCAGACCACGTCGGAGAAGTACATGGACACGTGGTTGAAGATGCCCATGCGCACCCGCGGGTCGTGCGCCGCAGCGATAAACGCCATGCAGGAGCCGAGGCTGGTCCCGAGCAGCCCGACGCGCTGATAGCCTTGGCTCACCAGCCAGTCCAGGCAGGCGCGGGTATCGATCACCGATTGCCGGCCGGCGTGGATGGTACGGCCGATATTGCTCGACACATGGTAATCGGCGCGCTCGAAGCCGGCCGGCTTGCGCTCCGCATGGTAGGCCATGGTCATTCGCAGCGCGCTGATACCAAAGCGGTTGAGCAGTTTGGCCAGGCCCACGTGGCCCTCCGCATCGGAATTCCACTGGGGCAGCACCACCAGCGCCCGCCCGCGATCACGGGGTGCCGGAAACCACAAGGCATGCACGGTGTCGTTCTCCGGATGGCGGGAGCGCACCGGACTGGTGAAGGTAAGCCGGTTCTCAAGCAACTGGTAGTCGCTCACCGGCTGGTAGGAGAAGAAGCGGTCCGAGTCTGCGAGAGCCTCGCTCACGAACCGGGAAACGCAGTCTGCCGCATCGCCGTTGGCGTTTTCCGGGCAGGCGGGGAATCCCACGCTGTGGAGCCATTCCGTGCCCCATTCAAACGGCCGGACCACGCGGTTGGTGTCGCGCGTGGCGAGCTTCCGCTCCCAGCGATCAATGTAGCGCGCGTAGGGTCCCGTCATGTGGTGAGAAGACTTCAGTTTAGCAAAGAAAAAAGCCCCGCTCCGGCAGATGGAATCCGGAGCGGGGCTAGATCGCCCAGACGAGGCAACTCACCAAAAGCCAGAACCTCCAACGAAGAACCCACAGGCCTGAATGCAAGCGAGTGGCCACGTGCAAACACTTGAATCCAGGGCCCGGCGCGCCCGGTTCTCCTGATTTCGGTAGGTTTCCCCTACGGATTTCCGCATTTTGGATCGGCCCTCAGGGACACACGGTACAATCGGACCAATGAGTTCCGCGCCATCCGAAGCCGCTCCCGGCGTGTCCGGAGGCGGCCGGGCCCTGGCTGGGTTTCTGCTGTCGGGCTTCCTGATGGCTTTGCTGGGCGCCATCCTGCCCGCCTGGGGCTACCATCGCGATCCGCCCGATTTTGTGGCGGTGGGCAACTATTTTCTGAGCCTGGCGGTAGGAATCGCGGCCGCGGCGGTACTGGCGCGGCGTATTATGGCGCGCCGCAGCCTTTCGTTCCTGCTGGTGTTTGCCTGCGCGCTTTCCTGCCTCTCCCTGGCCTACCTGGCCTTGGTTTCCCCGCCATTCTCCTCGTGGTGGCGGGTGGGCGGCCTGTTGGCGCTCGGCCTGGGCGCGGGCCTGCTGAACGTGGCGCTGTTCTATGCCATCTCCCGCCCGTACCAATCCGACGCCGCCGCTACCGTCAATAAAGGCGGCATCTGGTACGGCCTGGGCTGCCTGCTGGCCACGGTGCTGGTGGCGGGCACATTCTATGCCTACACCGTGCCCGGCATTCTGATGTTCATGGCCGCGGTGCCCGGAGTCTTCGCCGCTATTTATGCCCGAAGCTCGTACGCGGCTCCGGCGGAGGGCGCCCATCCGACCCTGCGCCAGGCGCTACACGACTTCCGCAGCCTGGGCGCCGTGATGTTCGCCCTGCTGCTGTTTTTTCAGTTCGGCAACGAATGGTCGCTGGCCGGATGGATGCCCTTGTTCCTGATTCGGCGCGTGGGCCTGAGTCCCAATGCCGCCCTCTTCATCCTGTCCCTTTACTGGCTTTTCCTGATCACCGGGCGCCTGGGCTCGGTGGCGATTCTGCGCCGCGTCCGTCACTCCCGGTTGCTGCTGGGAAGTGTGCTGGCGGCGCTGTTCGGCTGCCTCATCCTGTATTCCACCAACAACGCATTCGGCGCAGCCACGGGAGCGGCTTTCGTGGGGGCGGGCTACGCCAGCATCTATCCGCTGGTGGCCGAGGCTATCGGCCGCCGCTTCCCGTATTACCATCCCGGCTTCTTCAACGGCATCTTCTCCCTGGCACTGGTGGGCGGCCTGATCGCGCCGGCCACCTTGGGCTATGTCGCATCGAGCCTGGGCGTGGGGGTGGTGATCGGCATTCCGCTGGCCGGGACGTGCCTGGTCATGGTCCTGATCCTGCTAATCTGGCTGGAATCGAAGGTAACCGGACGATGAGGAAAATGCGGTGGAGTTTCCGCGCGGCCGCGCTGGCGCTGGCGCTGGCCGGGCATTTGAGCGCCGCTTCGCTGGCCGGGCGCATCGCGCGCCTGATCGACTCGTCGCCGGCCACGCGGACCGCTTTCTGGGGCATCCAGATGGTGGACCTGGCGAGCGGCAGGACGCTGTATGAGCTGAACCCCGGCCATTTCTTCGTCCCCGCCTCGAATACCAAGCTGTTCACCACCGCGCTCGCGCTCAGCCGCCTCGGCCCGGAATTCACCTTCCAGACACGCGTCGTGGCGCCCGGCGCGCCCGATGCCGAGGGGTGCATTCACGGTTCGCTGCGCCTGGTGGGAACGGGCGACTCCAACCTTTCGGCGCGCGCCATCCCGTACCGCATGGGACCAGCCACGGGGGATCCGCTGGCGGCGATTGCGGATCTGGCCGGCCAAGTGGCCGCCCATGGCGTGAAGCGCGTCGAGGGCGACATCGTGGGCGACGACACTTGGTATGTGTGGGAACCCTACGCCGAGGGGTGGTCGATCGACGACCCGCAATTCGAATACGGCGCGCCCGTCTCGGCGCTGACGGTCAACGACAACACCTTCACCCTGGGCGTGCGGCCGGGCGCGCGGCAAGGCGACTTGGCGGCCCTGACGTTGAGCCCGGCGCTGGAGTATTACGGCATCGACAACCGCCTGCTCACGGTGGCCGCGGGCGCTGAGCGGGATATCCACTTCGAGCGCGCGGCAGGCAGCGTGGATGTGCGTCTGTGGGGCACGATTCCGCTGCGCGACCGCGGCCAGGACCTGGTGCTCGGCGTCGAAGATCCGGCCCGCTACGCCGCGCTGGCCTTGCGCCAGGCGCTCGAAGAGCGCGGCATCGCGGTCGAGGGCGGCGCCGTTGCCCGCCACCAGTTCCCCAATGAAGTGCCCGACCTGTTGCAGGCGCCCGCCGCCGCGCCAGCCGAGCCGGTTGTCGAGTTGGCGCGGCGGGTGTCGGCGCCCTTGCTCGAAGATTTGCGCATCACCGCCAAGGCGAGCCAGAACCTGCACGCCGAGCTGGCGCTGCGCGCCGCCGGCCGCGCGCGGCGCAATATCGGCAGCCGCGAGGCGGGCCTGGAGGAAATGAAGGCGTTCCTGGCCGAGGCCGGCATCGACGCTGGGGCATACAACCTCAACGACGGTTCCGGGCTGGCGCGGCTCAACCTGGTGACGCCGGCCACCACCGTGAAGCTGTTGCGCTACATGTATGGTTCGCCCGCGCGCGGCAACTGGATCTCGCTGCTGCCGGTGGGCGGCCAGGACGGCACCCTCAGCGGGCGGTTCGCCGAGGCCGAGGCGGTGGGGCGCGTCCACGCCAAGACCGGCTCGCTGGCGCACGTGAGTGCGCTCTCCGGCTACGTGGCGCGGCCCGGCGGCGGCTGGGTGGCCTTTTCCATCCTGGTGAACAATTTCAACGGGCCGCCGTCGGAAGTGCGCGGAGTTATGGACCGGATCTGCGCGCTGATGATGGAATAAGGGCGCGCAACGAGTTCCGCCGCGGCCTGTCACTTGGCCCGAGCGGGAGTCCCCATCAGTTCCTCTGGCGTACAGATGATCGGCAGTTCCAATCCCTGCCGCTCCACCACCAGGCGGGCTGCCCGCTGGATCTCGGCATGGGCGATATGGCGGCAGTTCCAGGTGAGCAGGTATTCGCAAGTGTACGCTGTGGCCACCGCGATATGAGTGCGTCGCCGCCGGCCTTGCGCGGGATCGGCCCTTCCGCTACTAGCGCCTGGGCTAATTTCATCGCACGTAGCTTTCCGGCTACGTGGCGCGGCCGGGAGGAGACTGGGTGGCCTTTTCCATCCTGCGAACAATTTCAACGGCCCCGCCGTCGGCGTGCGCGGGGTTATGTGCCGGAATTGCGCCCTTATACTGGAATAGATGTGGGCGGGGGTCCAATGACAACCGACGAAAGACTCGATCGCCGGACTGGTATCGTTGAGACGCTGGCCAGCGCGGTAACGGCGCATGACAGCGCGATCGACGCACACGACCGCCAGATCGGCGCAGTGATCGGCGTGGTGGAGAAGCAGGGTGCACAGATCGCCGGCCTGAAGGCTGCCGTCGCCGCGACACAGCGTGAGTGGCGGGCCTACATCAAGACACTGCTGCGCCGGTAAGAGGCCGGCCGCGACGCGGCCAGCAGCCTTCCGTTGGAAAGGAGCATTCTGATGCCACTCGCCCGCATCGATCTGGCCGAGGGGAAAACGATGGAGTATCGCAAGACTATCGGAGAAGTGGTCTACGACGCCATGATCGCGGCTTTGAACGTGCCCCGGGACGATCGATTCCAAGTCATCACGGAGCATGCCGCCGGCACCCTGGTCTTTGATCCCGGCTACCTCGGGATTCACCGGTCGCCGGACTGCGTGTTCATCCAGGTAACGCTCAACGAGGGGCGCACCATCGAACAGAAGCGCGCCTTCTACAAGGCTATCGCGGACGGGCTCCAGCAACGCCTCAACATGCGCCGGGAGGATGTGCTGGTCAACCTGGTGGAGGTGCGGAAGGAGAACTGGTCGTTTGGCAATGGCGAGGCGCAGTACGGCTAATATGTTCCTGCTATTGCCGCCTCTGAGTGTTGAATGTATTCTCGATGGAATCTTATGAAACAACGATTGGCAATTGTGACAATTCTCGGCATCATGGCGGGCACGGCCGGCGCGGCCGAACAGAAAACGATCACCGGCTGGCTCCTCGACTCCGCCTGTGCCTTCACCAAGGACCTGAAGAAGCCTATCAGCGTCGACTGCGCGGTATCATGCGCCAGGAAGGGATCGCCGCTCGTCGTCCTACAGGACGACGGCTCCATTTACTGGCCGATCGCGGATACCATGCCGGCTGAAGGGCAGAATAAGCGGCTCATGCCGCTGGCCGGCAAGCGGGTTACGGTGACCGGTAAAGTCTAGCCAAAAATATTTGCAATTTTGACTGCCCGAACCATACGCATCCCAGGGCAAGTCGCGGCATTTCGTTGCTGTAGCCCAAAGGGAACGAAACCTGCGGTTTCTTTCCCTTTGGAATCCCTTTCTTCCCTTGGCCGCCTCTCTCTCCGAAGCCACATTTGACTCCACCGGATACTTCGCCGATGA
>JAIQEX010000241.1 GCA_020073615.1 Terriglobia bacterium | reverse complement strand
CTTGCCGAATCAACTCGCCCACCCCGCGGCGCAGCCAGCCCAACGTCTCCACCATCGGCAACACCAACTGCACGGCAGGGTTCCCCTCGGCGGCCATTCGCTCCAGCCGCTTCACTGCTTGTTGCGATTCAATCTGATATGGTTTCTTCATGGCGACTCTCCTTTTTCTCTGCAAAGAAATTTGCTCTCAGCCTATCAAAAGGCTTTGAGCGGAGAGTCGCTACTTTCTACGATCTACCGGGCATCCCCGGGTGAACGCCAGCGACGATGACTTTGCACGGCAGATCGACTGGGGTGCGCCCAGCTCGGTGCCGGAAACGTACCTGTTTGAGAAACTCAAGCAACTCGCAGCCCACGAAGTTCCGCCGGTGCGGGCGGCAGCCTGCAGACTGCTTTCGCTTTACCACCAGAAGTGTGTCGAGGTTGGTGCCCATCCCTGAGCCAATCCCTGCAGCCGTATTCCTCGGAGAAACACTCACTCCGCGCACCGTTGCAGCATTTTCTCCAGGAACCGGCGCTCCGGCGCCGAGCAGCGGCATTCGAGCGCCCCGCGAAAGCAGCGGGCGGCCTGCTCCCGCCTGCCCAGTTCCAGCAGCAGGTGGCCGCGCAACGCCAGCAGCAGGTAGTAATCGCTCAGCTTGGAGTCGGTCTGGAGCGGCTCGATTTCGGCCAGCGCCCGCGCCGCACCATGCACTTTGTCTACCGCAACCGCCCGGTTCAGCGCCACCACCGGCGACCGGTTCATGGCCAGCAGTTGATCGTACAGTGCCAGGATAATGGGCCAGTCCGTGCTCCCGCCGGCGGCCGACCGCGCATGCGTGGCGGCAATCGCCGCCTGCGTGTGGTATTCGGAAACGTCCGCGCCCGCAATCGAGAGATCGAAGTGGTGAAAGCCCAGCGCCAAAAGCTGCGCATCCCAACGGCTGCGGTCCTGCTCGTCCAGCAGGATCAAGTCTCCCGCGTCGCTGACCCGCGCCGCCGACCGCGCCGCCTGCAGCGCCAGCAACGCCACCAGCGCATGGACGCGCGGGGTGGCGAGCGACGACCCGGCGATGAAGCGGCCCAGGCGCAGCGCCTCCCGGCAAAGATCGCCGCGGATCAACTCGTCGCCCTCGTGCGCCGCATAGCCCTCGTTGAAGACGAAGTAGATCACCTCCAGGACCGCGTCGAGCCGCCGCTCCAGCTCGGCCGCGCGCGGCATCTCGAGCGTCAGCGAGCGCTCGCGGATCTGCCGCTTGGCGCGCACCAGGCGCTGCGCCACCGCCGCATCATCGGCCAGAAACGCGCGGGCAATCTCGCGCACGCTGAAGCCGCTGACGCTCTTCAGGCTCAGCGCCACGCTGGCATCGCGCGGAATCTCCGGGTGGCAGCACATGAAGATCATGCGCAGCTCGTCGTCGCGGAGCTGTTCTTCGATATCCGCGCTGTCGGCCGGCGCGACCGCCGAGCGCTCCAGTTCGGCCACCAGCGCCGCGGATTTCTCGCCCGCCATCCGCGCGCGGCGCACCCCGTCGATGGCCGCGTTGTGCGCTACGCGGAACAGCCATGCCTCGGCATTGGGCGGGCTTCCCTGGTGCGGCCAGGTCTGCAGGGCGCGCAGCATGGACTCCTGCACCGCCTCTTCGGCCAGGTCGAGGTGGGCGGGCCCCAGGAGGCGCGTGAGGTGCGCCACCATGCGGCCCGCCTGCCGCCGGAACAGGTGTTCCAGCAGGACGCCGGTTTCCGACGACGGCGCCATCACTCCCAGGTCTGGCGCAGCACGATGGTGCCGCCGTACTCCAGGTGCGGATGATCGAGAGCCAGCTTGACGGCCGCATCATAGTCCGCCGCCTCGATGGTGTAGTAGCCGCCCAGCACCTCCTTGGCTTCGCTGTAGGGACCGTCGGTCACGCGCGGCTTGCCGCCTCCGGGCTGCAGCACCTTCCCGGAATCCTTAGCCAGCCGTTTGCTGTCCACGGTGAAGGGCTTCTTGGCCCAGGCCATGTACTTCTCGAGGGCTTTCTGCATTTCCTCCGGGCTCACCTTCGACCAGTCAGTCGGGCTGTCGTAGAGCAAGAGCATGAATTGTGCCATGGTTTCTCTCCTTATCGTACGCGCGCGTACTGCGCGGCCTCGGTCATTTTCACTTGACCATTTTCGTAGAACTGCCATTCGGCGATCAAATGCTGGTCGTCGACGAAACGGAGCGTGACATTGTGCATGTGGCCGGCAGCCTGCGAAGGCAGGTTCGTGGCATCCAGGAACTGGAACTTCAGCTCCCCGGTGGCCGGTTGGAAAGCGGACGCCTGCATGCGCGGCTGGTTGCCGGCCATGCAGTAGTGGGTCAACAGCAGGCGGCCCTGGTCCAGGTGATAGACGGTGAGCATCTCGGGCCTGTTCTCGGCCCTCTCCCGCTCCACCAGGGCGGTGCCCCCGGCGATCAGCTCATAGGTAAGCCGCGCCTTCCCCTGGTCGGAATCGGACTGCCACTCCCCCACCAGGCTCTTGAGCCGTGAGAAAGCCGCGGCGGTATCGACCGGCTGGCCGGTATTGGCATCCGCCGCATACGCCGCCGCGGACACAAGCATCACGGTCAACACAATTTGCGTTTTCATATGATCTCTCCTCTTGAGTGTTTTGGGTCTTGCAGGGTAATAACGAGCGAGCAGCCGCAAAATCGACACGGGCCAGTCTTATTGGCGCAGTTACCGGAATCGCACGCTGAGTTCGGCGGAGATCTGAAACCAGCGGTCCCGTGCGACGGCGCCAGAGTTGGCGAGGAACAGTCGAGGAGTGGCGCCCAGCCAGAGGTGCCGGGAGCGGTCCAGGGCCACCGCTGCCGACCCCACAAAGTAGCCGCCCCACGCGCTATAAGGCAAGGCGCCGGCGTTCCCGGCCGTGTGCCTCTCATAGAGTCCGCCTCCGCCGACGGAGAACTCGATGCGTCCGCCCGCGAGCGGTGCGATGAAACGGACACCGAACGGTACCCAGAAGAAATGGTCGTTGGCGTCCACACAGCCGTTATGGGAGCAGATGTCACCTGTCGGGTCCAACGCCGTAAACAGGCCGGCTTCCGCTTCCACATAGTTGTGGACGCGATAGCCGTAGGACAGGCCCAACCCCGTGGCCGATTCCTGCTCGGAGGAAGAGCCGACGTCATGTGACCAGCCGCCGCTGAAAGTCAACCGGTTGCGAGGCGCCGATTGCGCCAGGGCGCAGGCTGCTACGAGAACCAAGGAAATAAGGAAGCGCATGTCTCTAAGACCCGCGAAGGATCGGTTCCACGACTCCCATTCTGGATGGATGTCGGCGTGCACGCAAGCAGGTGATGAAACGCGCCCTGTGGCTCGCCTGCGCGGCCTCACTGGCCGCCCAGGAGTCGCATTTCGACGTCCGCTCCCGCCTGGTGCTGGTGCCCGCAACCGTCACCGGCCCGAACGGCCGCTCCGTCGACGGCCTGGAAGCGTCGGATTTCCTGCTGTTCGATAACGGCCGGCCGCAGAAGGCTACTGTGGACACTATTGACACAGGTGTTGCGCCCATTGCACTGATCGTCGCTGTACAGTCGTCGGGTATTTCGGCCGCGGTTCTCGAAAAGGCGCGCAAGATCGGAGCGATGATTCAGCCGCTGATTACCGGCGAGCGTGGCTGCGCCGGGGTCGTTTCCTTCGCCGAGCATGTCGACTGGCTCCAGGAGTGCACGAAGGACCAGGACGCGCTCGCCCGCGCCTTCCACGCGCTCCGGCCCATGCTCCGGCCCGGTGAGGACAAGCAGGGGCGCATGCTCGATGCCGTGCAATCGGCCGTCGAGCACCTGGCCCGCCAGCCGAATGCGCGCCGCGTGCTGCTGCTGATTTCCGAATCGCGCGACCGCGGCAGCGAGACCGCGCTGGACGTGGCCACGGCCGCGGCCGAACGGGCTGGAGTCACGGTATACGCGGCCACCTACTCGGCCCTGGTGACCGGCTTCACTTCCCGCACGGGGCGCAGCGAACCGCGGCGCCAGATCAAGCCCAAAACGCCCAATGACACTTTGGGGACCGTGGATGGCGCACCGCCGAACAAGTTCGACCCTAACCGAACCTTCGCAGTTCGACAGATCTGACGCCGGAATGTCTTTTGTTTTCAACAAAAATACTCCAAAGGTCTCCACTACATTTTGAGTTGGGGAAAGGGAGCTGACGAAGCAGAAGTGGTGATGCGCGGCGGCGGTTGTTGCGGCAATACGAGGTTCAGGTGATGAAGCAAAATGGCCTGCTCGGGATCCGGTTCGGTGTAGCGTG
>JAIQEX010000126.1 GCA_020073615.1 Terriglobia bacterium | reverse complement strand
AACCCACGACGGTGATCGGATACGAGACCAGCGAGCAACTCGATGTGGAGCCGGCCAAGTACTTTGTGGTAGTGACCAAGCGCGAGAAGCGAGCCTGCCATCACGGTGAGCAAGGCGGCGTGGCCGCGGCGCCGACACCGGCACGGATCATAGAGAAGGGCCTGGTCAGCGATCGGGTAGTAATCGACACGGTGATTTCTAAGTACAGCGATCATCTCCCGCTGTATCGGCAAAGCGTCATGCTAGAGCCCCATCCGTTTCAATGCCCGGCTTTACACGACTCCAGCATGGTAAACAATGGCGGCGGTGAAGCGACTTTCTCCGACCACCCGATGCAGGCATCCAGAAGCTCAGTGGAAGGACATTGCGGGCATGCGGGAGCGCCTCATTCACGGCTACGACGCGGTGGACATTGACGAATTGTGGAAAACCGCGGCGGAGGACGTACCGGCGCTATTGGAACAGGTCAGGACGATTCAGGCGGCGCGGATTTCTGGCAGCGATAGGCTTGCCGCACTCGAAAACGTTCCAAGCCTCGCGGCTGAGTTCGAATCCAGTCTGGGGTTTGGGAATTTGGCTCCCCACAAAACCCGGAATAAAACGGTCTCGCCAATACGCAAGTTACTGAAACGACAAGGCGAATCTCTGGAGATAGCTGGCTAGCGAATTGCCAGCCACGAGAGGCTGGAGGCAGCCACGCCGTAACCTTGCTGTTGCAAGAAAAAAGTGTTATTTTTTCTTGCAAGGGAGGCAGCCATGAGGGACCGATCGACCGAAGAAAAGGCTCTTCGCAGGATTCACACCAGCGGACAGGGCTGGGCGTTTTCTGCACGGGACTTCGCTGACCTGGGGAGCCGCCCAACTATCGACTCTGCGCTCCACCGGTTGGAGCGTAAAGGTTCGATTCGGCGGATTATTCGTGGGATCTATGATCGCCCCCGATTCAGTGAGGCGCTCTCGACAGAATTGAGCCCCGACCTCGACCAGGTGGCACATGCGCTCGCGCGCAAATTCGGCTGGAGAATCCAGCCGAGCGGAGCCGTCGCACAGAACCTGCTCCGCCTCTCCACGCAGGTGCCCGCACGTGCGGTCTACCTGTCGGATGGCCCGAACCGCTCGTACCAGGGCGGACGCACTGCTCTTGTTTTCGATCACACCGCCCTGAAAGAGGCCGGCTTCAAACTTCCGGAAAGCCGGCTCATCGTCCAGGCGCTCAAGTCTCTGGGACAAGAGCACGTCACCCCGGAAGTCATTTCGAGGATCCGTGAATGGTTGGCGCCCAATCTACGGGCGCGGGTGCTAGCCGACACAGAGACCGCCACGGGATGGGTGTACGCTGCACTCAGGCGGATCGCGGGGAGGGACACCGATGGATCGAGTCGCGAATCTACCGGCTAAACAACGGGCGGAGCTTTTCCAGGAAGCTGGCGCCCGTCGTGGCACCGGTTCAGCCGTGACCGAGAAGGATTTCTGGGTCTGCTGGGTCCTGAAGAGGCTTTTTGCCGATGCGGCCATCAAGGAGCACATCGTTTTCAAAGGAGGTACAACCCTCTCGAAGGTCTTCGGCATCATCGAACGCTTTTCGGAAGACGTGGATCTTGTCCTGGACTGGCGGCTTTTGGGTTTCGGTGAGGGCTTAGAAAACCCGTACCAGGAGTTCGGGTCGAACACCAAGCAAGACCAGTTCAATAAGCTTTCAATGAAAAGGCTGCCCAGTATATTGGCGGCGAACTGTTGCCGCGTCTCTGTTCGATCTTCGCGGTGTGCCCGCAGGTCACCGCTGCTATCGATACCCGCGATGCTCAAGCCGTCGAAGTCGCATACCCCGCGGCCTTTTCAGAAACATACCTGCGGCCCAACGTGCGTCTGGAGATTGGCCCGCTGGCGTCTTGGGTTCCATCTGCACCACATGTGATCCGGCCCTATGCGGCGGACGTTTTTCCGGAACTCTTCGCGGACCCAGCCTGTCCTGTGGTGGCGATTGCCACCGAGCGGACGTTCTGGGAGAAAGCCACAATTCTTCACCAGCAGGCGCACCGCACCGGCGTGATGCCCCCTCGATACTCGCGTCACTATTACGATCTCCACCGACTCGCGCACAGTCCTGTCAAGGATGCCGCCTTTCGTGCATGGGACCTTCTCAGAGATGTCGTCGAATTCAAGCAGCGGTTTTACCCGTGCGGGTGGGCGAACTATGAACATGCCCGACCTGGAACATTTAAGCTAATGCCAGGCGGGCCGCACCGCCGCCATTTGGAGAAGGACTACGATGCCATGCAGGTGATGATCTTCGGTGAAGTTCCGCAATTCGCCCGCATCATCGAGACCCTGGAAGGCCTGGAAGAAGAGTTTAATCATCGGTAGTAAGTAGCCACCCAACCCTCGCCTTCGTGAGATCCGGGAATGGTTATTGAGATTGAATCGAGCGGAGTTGATTCTGAAAAGGCGATGCGACCCGCTCCGCCGCCGCGCACATTGGCATCGCAGTCAGCCAAACACGCACGCGACGGCCGCGATTCGGAAGTTCGGACTGGTGGAACAGGCGCCCCCGCCTTACGAGTGATTCCCAGGTTGTCATAGAGCATGGATAAACCAGGCAGCATACAACATCCCGTGCGCCGACAAGATTTGCGTAGGCGAGCACTTGCAGTAAGTCGGCCCGATGCCTTTCGCGTAGTTCGTCGGTTTGGCCGCTCCAACCTCCATCCTGCAGTTCCTCCCAGTGCCTCTTGTACTTTGCGTCGACGATGACGGTGACATTCTCCATTTCCAGGATGAGATCAGGGACCAGCGACCGTTGCGACCCGAGATATGGTGGTTCCCACGCAAGCGGTGAAACCGTTTCCCGACGCCGGCCGGTCTTGAGGAACCCGCCTGTTCTCTGTGCCACGTTTCGAATGATCGTCTCTACCCATGCTTCGAAGAAGTGCTCCATCGGCATCGTCCAAGGGATGCCCTCGAGGTCGCTGAGACCGGCCAAACCCCGTTCCTCAACGGTCCAGTCGATCGCCTGCATGCCTTCTACGAATATGGCGCTCCGTAATGGTTGCCGCAGCCACGTCTGCACCTCCCCCATGGCCGGCCGGCGGGCGGAGACACCGCGGACTTTCTGAAGCAGAGATTCCGCAAGAGCGATCAGACGGTGGACGAAGGTGCCTTGTTCACACTGGGTCTGAAGCGATTGGAGTTGCTTTTGGACAGCGAAGCGGATCGCGCCTTTTAGGTGACGGTCATCTCGCAGATCGGGGAAAGTGCAAGGCACGGAAAGGAAGTCGCCGCGCGGCATTTGCCGAGTGGCATATTGCGTCCATTCGATTCTGCCCTTCGGGGCGGATCTTGTTTCCGTTGTGACCTCAAAACGGCGATCGAGCCGGTCGAGTAGGGCCTTGAACCTGGCGAGAACCATACACGACAGGACCCAGAGAGGCACCCGTCTTTCTGATCTCTTCAAGAGCGGCAGTTTCAGCGGTGTGGGGCTGATCAGCCATCCCATTTCGGCCAGCATCGGTCCGATGCCTGCCCAGGGAAATCTTGGCTGCACGACTAGACCAAGGTCGTGGCGAGCAGTGAGCGGAGATACAAGCGGGACGGCCCCAACTGCGCTGTGGGATTCGATGTTCAGCAGAACGTCGGTGCCATCGTAGTCTCGATGGATATCAACCTGAAGCAGTTGGAAGATCGGCGAATTTTGCTTGATGAACTGGTCAGTCAGGCGTGCCGCCTGGGCCTGTGGGTCGGCGGAGTTCTTCCTGCCGAAGAACTCCACCGCCGATCTGATAGCTCGGCTGTGATCCTGAAGTTCGAGACAGATCTCCTGTGTCGGTCTGATTGCGTTCAGGGGTGGCCCCGCAGGCGTCCGATGACGGCGTGCTGCAGCGCGTACTCTGGAGGCTACAAGCTTTCCAACCACTGCATGTAACCCCGAATTGACTCGGCAAATCCGCTCACATATCCCTGAGCAAGGTACTCCGACAGCAGCGGCGCCAGGCTCGTCCTCAGATTAACCCGCGCCTGCACCTCATCCTTCCCCAGGAAGTACGAATGGCCCGGCACGAGCGCCAGTGCCTCATCCGGTGCGTGTTCGACAAAAATCGAAACGAGTTCCTTAAACGCGCGTTGGGTTAGCGGGCAGCCATGCTCCTGTACGACGTCCAGACTCGGCCAGAGTGACAGGAATGCAAACCGGCGCCGCACAGCTACATCAACAATGGCGATGCTCCGATCGGCGCTGTTCATTGTTCCGAGTACGTGGAGATTATCGGGAAGGAAGAGCTGTTGGTGAAACGGTTGGCCGAAGTCGTAAGGGAGATCAATTTCGCGCCGCGATTCCGGACTTGCCTCGAACAGGTAGATAGCTTCGCCCAGGATCTTCCCTAGATCTGCCCGATTGATCTCGTCGATGTGGAGAAGGTACGGCTTCGTGGAATCCGCGGCTTGAGCGGCGGCTTCGAGAAGGAAGCCCGGCTTCGGAGCAAATCGGAATCCGAGCCCACTTTCTCCACTTCCGCCGCCGTGCAGTGGCGCGAGGCCGCCGACGAAGTTCTCGTAGGTAGTGCTGGGATGGAATTGCACGGAGCGGCCGAAGTCGCCGTATTCACCGGCGAGAATCTGCCGCGCCATTCTCGTCTTCCCCGTTCCGGGCGGTCCTTGGAGAACAACGAAGCGGCGGTTCTTCAACAGTTCCACAACGTGATGGTTGTCGGTCTTCGGCATCAGGTGCGAAAACCAAGCGGACCGCGTGCTAATCGATTCATCCTGGAATTCTTTGAGCGCAGCGTGGCCGCGCTCCTCGAACATTAGGTCGAGCATCGCCGTGAGTGCGGCCACCGTGCCAGTACGATCGGCCGTCGGCTTGTACAAAGCGTAGAGGACCCGTCCATAGCGTTTAAAGACCCGCTCGTAAGCCGACCACGCCTGCTGAATTGATTCAGGGACGTCGATGTCCACGCGGGTGGGGTCCTGCTTGGCCCACGCCACCTGATCGCCACCTCCAAACTGATGGTTCAGCCAGGTGGAAATAGCCTGCATCTTCCTCGAATGACCGGGCCGCCCGAGAATGGCCTCGTCCGGCGCAAGCCCCTGAGTCCCGATCACCATTGCAACGAGGCACGACTCACTCTCGACCGGAAAAATCACGAAACTCATGCCGCCATAAGCACCGGCGTCCGCGTTGGAAGGATGGATGTACGCCGCGTAAGGGACATTGGAGTCACTACCGCGCATGTCTGGGGCACGGAGCGTGACCGCCTTCTCTGCACGCTTGGCGTACCTGCTACCGAAGAGGCCAGCGAGGGCCAGTTCGTTCCGCTCCTTCCAGGAGTCCAGCGTTCCAGAATGAATGATCTCCACAAGGGGATCGAATATCGATGGCATGGTTGATGTTCGCGCTTAAATCCGATCAGACATAATTGTCTCAGATAAGCCTTTACGCTTGGCAAACAGATTGCGACATTCGCGTGGTAGTAGGCAAATCTGGTTCCGAGCGCCATCTCACTAGCGAATACCGGCAACGCGTGCAGGCGCGCAGCCCAGGAATTGGCTGCCCAGGTAGGATTCCAACCCACCTCCCCTCCCATTGCCTTCCCCCGGCCCCGTCCGAAATGTTACTGCGTCACCGCTGGCAGGTTGGCCTGCTTGAGCTGCGCATTCAGAGCGGCGAGGTCCGCGGTCTTGAGCGTGGTCCATTGGGCTATCAGCTTGGCCACGGCGGCGCGGCGATCGGCTACGGCGGCCACCTGCGTGGCGGTCGGAGCGGCGTCGGCGCCCTCGAGTAAGCGGATCAGACCGGTGAGTCCCCCGGCGGCGCTCGCCAGCGTCTCCGGGCCGCCCGCCACTGCGCCGCGGCCGCCGCCTCCGCCGCCGCGCCCACCACCGCCGGCGCCTTCGATCGCGGCTGCCTTCTGGTCGAATGCCTGGATGGCGTCGCGCGCGGCGCCCTCGCCCGCGCGGTCGCGCAAGGGGCGCAGTTGCGCGCGCACCGCGCGAAGCTGGGCCAGCGCCTTCTGCGCCTCGAGCGTGTCGTCATACAACTGCCTGGACAGTGTGAACTGCTGCTGGAGCCCGGCGGCGGGGGTTTTCACACGGGGATCCATCTTCACCGCCAGCGGCTGCCGATAGCTCTTCCCGCTGGCCGTGAGCCGCACGGTGTATTGCCCGGGCATCGCCCAGATCGACGTGATGGCGGGCGCGGTGTCGTGGACCACGGCCTGCATGGGGTAGTTGGCCCGCCCGCCGCCGGCGCTGCCGCCCCCGAGCGGCGTATAGTGCAGGTCCCACAGGAAGCGATGCATACCCGCCTCAGCGGACAACGGATGCGGCGGGCGCACCCAATAGGTGGGAATCGCGAGCATGGGGTCGGCCGGCTCCACCGGGTCCGCGCTCGAATACTTGCGCACCAGCGCGCCCGCGCCATCGAGAATTTCGAGCGTCACCGGCCCGGTGGCCGCCGCGCCCAGGTAGTAGTCGATGACGGCCCCATCCGGAGGATTGGGCAGGGCCGGCTCGTCGGGCGGCAGTGGCGTGTCGGTGTTCATATCCCACCGCACGCGCACCGCCGTCTGCGGCTTGAACAGGTACGCGGCGCCGGAGGCGACCTGCTCATTGATCTGCCGCAGCGGCGTGATGTCGTCGAGGATCCAGAACCCGCGCCCGTGCGTAGCGGCCACCAGGTCGTCTTCGTGGATGGCGAGGTCGCGGATGGAACTGGCCGGCATGTTCAGGCGCAAGGACTGCCAGTGGTCGCCGTCGTCGAACGAGACGTAGACTGCGCGCTCGGTGCCGGCAAACAGCAGCCCCTTCCTCCGCGGGTCTTCGCGGACCGCGTCCACGGGCGCGCCGTCGGGAATCCCGCTCACGATCTCGCGCCACGTCTTGCCGCCATCGCGCGTGCGCAGGATGTGCGGCCGCATGTCGTCCAGGCGCAGCGTGTTGATGGCGGCGTAGGCGGTCAGGGCATCGGCGTGCCCGGCATCGATGACCGACACTTTAGCGAAGGGTGCCAGCGCGGGTGGCGTGACGTTGGTCCAGTGCAGGCCGCCATCGGCGGTGGTGTGGATGAGGCCGTCGTCTGTGCCCGCCCAGATGCGCTTGGCGTCCACCGGCGATGGCGCGATGGCGTAAACCACGCCGCGCTGGGTGGGCTTGGCGGACGGGTCGTCGCGATACCTGGCGACGCTGGCGGGCAGTTCCCATTCTTTGCGGGTGAGGTCCGGGCTGATCTGCTTCCAGTTGTTTCCGCCATCGGCCGTCTGCCAAACCGTATTCGCCCCGAAATACAGGACGTGTGTGCCGGGCGCCTGCGAGAAGACCAGGGGCGCGGTGCGCAGCGTGCGGAAATTGCCGGGTCGGATGGCCGCCGGCGCCACGTTCTGCACCTGCCCGGTGCGGCGGTCGAAGCGCGTCACCTTGCCGCCGAATACGATGTTGGGGTCGAGCGGGTCGGGCACGGCATAGCCATACTCCTCGACGCCCACCGGGTGCCATTCGCGGAACGTGATCTGGCCGTCGTCGCCGCGGCTGGAGACGCAGGCCGAGCCGCTCTCCTGCTGGCCGCTGCACACGCGATAGGGGAAATCGTTGTCGGTGTTGGCGTGGTACATCTGCGCCGTGGGCTGGTTGTACCAGGAGCTCCACGTCTCGCCGCCGTTCACCGTGACGATGGCGCCCTGGTCGCTAACGATGAGCATAATCTGCGGGGTGTTGGGGTTGATCCAGATGCGCTGATAGTCGTCGCCGCCGGGAGCGCCGCGAATGCCGGTCCAGGTCTTGCCGGCGTCGATGGATTTCCAGGTGACGACACTCGCCGAGTAGACGATGTCGGCGTTCTTGGGGTCGACCGCCGGCACAGAGAGATCGCCGCCGCCGATGCGCGCGGCAGGACGCGGATCGGTGGTGGCGCGCGTCCAGCTTTCGCCGGCGTCGTCGGAGCGGTAGATGGCGGTGGTGGGTTGCGGGCGGCCGTTGGCCATGGAGACGTAGGCGATGGAAGCGTAGATGCGTTTGGGATCGCTGGGTGCGATGGCCAGGTTGGCCTGGCGTACCGCCTCCGCGCCGCTGGGAAGCCCCCCGGTCAGTTGGCGCCAGTGGCTGCCGCCATCGGTCGATTTGAAGATGCCGCCCGCGGTGCCGCCGAAGGCCGAGTTTTCCCACGGACCCTGCCGGTCTTCCCACATGGCCGCATAGACCGTGTCCGGGTTGGAAGGATCGATGGCCACGTCGGCGCCGCCCGTGTTCTCGTCTTTCGAGAGGACCTTCTGAAAGGTTTGCCCACCATCGGTGGAGCGGTAGATGCCGCGCTCCTCGTTGGGCCCGTAAGGATGGCCCAGAACGGCGGCGAAGAGCCGCTGCGGATCGCGCGGATCAATGGCGATCTGCGGGATCTGCTGGCCGTCGCGCAGTCCCAAGTGCGTCCAGGTTTTGCCGGCGTCGGTGGATTTGTAGATGCCGTCGCCGGTGGAAAGGTCGGGGCGGTGGAGTCCTTCGCCGCTCGCGGCATATACGATGTTGGGGTCCGACGGGGCCACGGCGATGGCGCCGATGGAGCCGGTGGGCTGATCGTCGAAGATGGGCTGCCAGGTGCGGCCGAAATCGTTGGTCTTCCAGATGCCGCCGTTGCAGACCCCTATGTAGAAGACGTTCGGCTGGCCGGGAACGCCCGCGGCCGCCCGTGTACGGCCGCCGCGCAACGGACCGATCGGCCGCCAGCGCAACTCCGCGAAAAACTTCGCGTCATACGATGCCGCCAGGGCCAGCGCGCAGACCAGCAAGGCGAGGGCGAGGGATCGCAGCCACTTCATGAGTTCACACCTCCACGTGGAAGTTGAGTATATATCAGGAGCGGCGGAACGAGAGAGAGCCGCGCGCCTACGGCTGCGGAACAGTCGCCGCCGCGGGCTTGGATGCGGGGGCAGCAGGGGCGCCCGCTTTGGCCGGTTGCACGGCCGGTTTAGCCGCCGCTTCCATGGCGCGGCGAATCATGAATACCACGTAGAGCGCGAACACCAGCGCGATGAGCAGCGCCGTCAGAACCAGGAAAAGGCCGTCCACGGTCCCGGCCTGGCCGGTGACAACCAGCCACACCGCGGCGCCCAGTCCGGCCAGAATCATGAGGATACTGAAGAGAAACAAGTATGCGCGATCCGGCATAACGCTGAAGTCAAGCTCCTCTGTCGGGGCAACAAGGCCCGCAAAATAATTGTATAGCAAAAGTGGGGTAGGCCTCCGGGCCTGCCCCTTATTCATTCGCTCGCCGCTGCTTCTCCATCGCGGCGATCGCCTCGTTCGACAAGCTCCAACCCCGCAACTCCACGGTAAGCGCGCATCCTACCCTCTAATTTTTCCCCGGCCGGGCCTTCTCCATGGCCGCGATCATTTCATCCACCCACCTTTCGCCCCCGGAGGTGAAGCCGATGCGCTCCTGCCGCAGCACGCCCTCGGCATCCACGATCCAGTTGCGCGGAACGCTGAATTCGGGAAGCAGCTTAACCAAATAGTTCACCGCCGGCAACACCGGGAAGGTGTACTGGTTTTCCTCGAGAAACGGCGGGACCAGGCCCGGGTTGTCGTCCGCGTTGAGAGTGAGAACCGCCAGGTCGTCCCGTTCGCGGACCTTGTCGAAGACCTTTTGCAGGTAGGGCAGTTCGTTGCGGCACGGCCCGCACCAGGTGGCCCAGAGATTCACCAGCGTCACCTTGCCCTTCAGGTCGGCCAGCCGCCAGGTCTTGCCCGCGGCGTCGAACATCTGGAAATCGGGCAGCGGTTTGGCGAGCGCAGTCCAGGCGGTCCCGGTGATGGCGGCAGCCGGCGTGGCGCGCGCGGCGTTCGGTTCCGCATCGGCCAGCCACGCGTCGAATCCCGCATCGCTGCCGGTGAGCCCGTGCCAGGACTCGCGCAGCGATGCGATCCGGTTCTGCGGCAACCGCGGGTTGGCCCGGAAGGCGATTTGCAGCGCGTTGCGCTCCGCCACCAGGGCCAGCACCCGTTCGCCCCGGGCCCGCGCCAGCGCGGCCATGTCGGACCAGTAGCCGATTTCGAGGTATCCGTAACCCTGCTTTCCGGCCCCCGTCCGCACGGCGTCCAGGAGTGGTGTGCCCAGGCCGGCCAATACGTCGCTGGCCTTCTCGTATTCCTTGACCTGCACGTAGATGCGCGCCGCCATCTCCAGTTGGGACAGGCGAAAGAAATCCGGCTGCGGCACCGGACTGCGCTCCGGGTAGAGGTCGGAAACCGGCCTCGGACGGCGCTCCGGAACGAGGCCCTCCAGCGCTTTCCCCACCAGACCAGCGACCTGGTCGAGATGCACGCTGTGCTGTGCATAGTACGACGCCACTACCATATAAGGAGGCGCCATGCCGGGGTGCTCCTGGTGGACGCGCAGCCAGTCCTCCGCCGCCTGGACCGCCTGTCCCAGCGGGGCATTCGGCATCCTCTGAAATGCCTGAAAGCGCTCATAGCGGGGCAGCGGATCATCGGGCCAGCGGCGAATCCACTCCCCGGTCTGCTCGAGCCACGCCCGGACATAGGTCTCGATTTCCGGTGCGCCCGCGCTCGCATGTTCCTTGTGCCACTGGACGATCGCGTTTCGGGCGGGGTCGGGGCGCGCCCGCTCGCCCTCCGGCAGGTTCTCCGCGACCCACGCCAGCCCCTCCTGGTCGCCCAGCGTCTGATAGGCTTGCGCGAGTTCCTTCAGCACATAAGGATGCCGCAGGAAACCGATGGCGCGCAAACGCGCCGCGTCGTGCCGCATGTACTCACGGGGCTGGTTCTGGCGGCTTAGCGGCACCGCTTTGAACTCCATGTTCCATAGCAGGCCATACAGATTGAGGGCCTCGTCATCGGTGCGATCGGCCAGCGCAAGGCGCAGCCTGGCGGCGGCTCGCTTCAGGAAATCCGCATCGTCGACGTGGCCGATGCGCGCATAGACGCCCAGGGACGCAGGGCACGCTTTCCAGTATGCCTCGGTATGCGCGCGCAGCATGGTGTTGTCGCCAAAGGCGGGAGTGGCATAGATCTCCACCAGCTTCAGGTGCGCCGGAGCATAATCCGGCTGGCGCTCCGCGATTTTGTCCAGCAGGGAGATCGCCTCGCGGGTGTTGCGGCCCGGCAAGGTGCGGGCATACATCATCTGGTACGTCAGGTCGCCGGGGTGAGCCTCCCGCAGAGCTTTGTACTCGTCTTGAATGGATTGGGAATACACGCCGTCGGATGCGAACTTATCCTGGTAGAAGCGGTGCGCGTAATAATCGGATGGAAACTGGTCGCGAACCTTCCGGGCCGCGGCAATCCGTTCGTCCATGGACGCACCCACGGGAAGTGTGGCGGCTGCGATGGCGGCCTTCACCTCTGCAGGAGCGTCGCACGGTTGCCCCTGGGCGGCAAGCGCTACGAGAAATAACAGGCTGCAACGAAGCATACGACCTCACCGGGGGGCAGGCCCGGGCGCCCCGGTCTACGCCGCCAACTGCCGCAGCACATACGGCAGGATGCCGCCGTTTCGATAGTACTCCGCCTCCTGCGGCGTGTCTACCCGTACATCCACGGCGAACTTCGTCTCCGCGCCGTCATCGGCCACCGCGCGCACGGTAGCCTGCCGGCCGCCGCCATCGAGCGCCGCGGGTACGCCTTCGATGTGGAACGTCTCCTTGCCGGTGAGCTTCAGGCCGGCGGCATTTTCGCCCGCCGCGAATTGCAGGGGCAGCACACCCATGCCCACCAGGTTGGTGCGGTGGATGCGCTCGAAACTCTCGGCAATCACCGCGCGCACCCCGAGCAACGCCACGCCCTTGGCCGCCCAATCGCGCGAGGAGCCCGAGCCGTACTCCTTGCCGGCCAAAATCAGCAGCGGCACGTCGTCTTTCTGGTACAGGACGGAGGCGTCGTAAATGGACATCTGCGCGCCCTCCGGCAAATGCACGGTCCAGCCGCCTTCGGTGCCGGGAGCAAGCTGGTTGCGCAGGCGTATGTTGGCCAGCGTGCCGCGTACCATCACTTCGTGGTTGCCGCGCCGCGCGCCATAGGAATTGAAGTCCTTCGGCTCCACGCCCTGGGCGATCAGGTAGCGGCCGGCCGGGCCGTCTTTGGGAATCGAGCCCGCTGGAGAGATGTGGTCGGTGGTCACTGAATCGCCCAGCAGGGCCAGCACGCGCAGGCCGTGGAGGTCGGTCACCGAGGTCGCCGGGTCCACCATGTGGTCGAAGTAGGGCGGCTTCTTGATGTACGTGGAGAGCTCGTCCCACTGGTAGATGTTGCCGGTGGGAATGGGCATGGAGCGCCAGTTCTGGTCGCCGTCGAAGGCTTGCGCATACTCGCGGCGGAACATTTCCTGGTTGATGGAGGCGCGCACCGTGGCGGCCACCTCTTCGTTGGAGGGCCATATGTCGCGCAGGTAGACCGGCTGGCCGGCGGAGTCGTTGCCCAGTGGATCGCTGGTCAGGTCGATATCCATGGTCCCGGCCAGGGCGTAGGCCACCACCAGCGGCGGGGAAGCCAGGTAATTGGCCTTCACCAGCGGGTTGATGCGTCCTTCGAAGTTGCGGTTACCGCTGAGCACCGCCGCCACCACCAGGTTGGCCTTCTGCACCGCCTCGGCCACCGGCTCGGGCAGCGGCCCGCTGTTGCCGATGCAGGTGGTGCAGCCGAAGCCGACCAGGTGGAAATTGAGCTGCTCGAGATACGGCATCAGCCCGGATTCGCAGTAGTAATCGGCCACCACCTTCGAGCCGGGCGCGAGGCTTGTCTTGACCCACGGCTTGACGTGCAGCCCGCGCTCCACCGCCTTCCTGGCGAGGAGTCCGGCGGCCAGCATCACCGACGGGTTGGAGGTGTTGGTGCAACTGGTGATGGCGGCGATCACCACCGAGCCGTTTTGGATGGTGGCTGCTTGGCCGTCGAGCTCGATTTCGGCGCACCTCTGGGGGCCGGGGAAGGCGTCGTGGAAATTCGCCTTCACGCCGGGCAGCTCGACACGATCCTGCGGCCGCTTCGGACCGGCCATCGAGGGCGTTACCGTGGAGAGATCCATCTCCAGCGTGCCGCCGTAGACCGGGTCGGGCGTGGCATCGGTGCGGAAGAGGCCCTGCTCTTTGGTATAGGCTTCCACCAGCGCGATCAGGTCCGGATCGCGGTTGGTGAACTGCAAGTACGCGAGCGTCTCCCGGTCCACCGGGAAAAAGCCCATGGTGGCGCCGTATTCGGGGGCCATATTGGCCACCGTGGCGCGGTCGGCGAGGCTCAGCGCGCTCAACCCCGGCCCGTAGAACTCCACGAACTTGCCCACCACGCCCTTCTTGCGCAGAATTTGCGTGATGCAAAGAACCAGGTCGGTGGCGGTGCAGCCTTCCTTCAACCGGCCGTGGAGTTTGAACCCGATCACCGGCGGCAGCAGCATGGAAACGGGCTGGCCCAGCATGCAGGCCTCGGCCTCAATGCCGCCCACGCCCCAGCCGAGCACGCCCAGGCCGTTGACCATGGTCGTGTGCGAGTCGGTGCCCACCAGCGAATCGGGGTACGCCTGCCCGTCGCCGCGGAATACCACCTGCGCCAGGTACTCCAGGTTCACCTGGTGGACGATGCCGGTATCGGGCGGCACCACGCGGAAATTGCGGAAGGCCGTTTGCCCCCAGCGCAGCAGGATGTAGCGCTCGCGGTTGCGCTGGAATTCCAGAAGCGCGTTGACATCGAACGCGTCGCGCGAGCCGAACCGGTCCACCTGCACGGAGTGATCGATCACCAGGTCGGCGGGCAGCAGCGGATTGGCGCGATTGGCGTCGGCGCCCATGGCGGCCAGCGCGTCGCGCATGGCGGCCAGATCCACCACGCAGGGAACGCCGGTGAAGTCCTGCAGCAGCACGCGCGCCGGCATGAAGCTGATCTCTTTGCCGCTGTCGCCGGGCCGGACGCCCTGCGCCACGTAATTCACGTCGTCGGCCGAGACTCGCCTGCCGTCTTCGTGCCGCAGCAGGTTCTCGAGCAGGATTTTGATGGAGAAGGGCAGGCGGGAAACGCTGCCCACGCCTTTTTCTTCGAGGGCGGCCAGCCGGTAGTATTCATATTCGGCGTTGCCTGCGCGCAGCTTGGACGCTGCGCCGAAACTGTTTTTTGACATTAGTCTGATTATAGTGGCGCGGCGGCCCAGGGGGCGGTCCTGGTGGACCGCCCCTAACAGCTGAGCCTTTTTCCCGGCGAAGTTCACCTAAGATGAGTCAGATTTCAATCTCGACGCGGAGACGCGGAGTCGCGGAGACCAGCGCGGAGCAAACAGAATGGGCTCGGCGATCGCCGCAGCCGCGGCACCTGGTTCCGGCGAATGTACGTGCCCGGCATGAGCGCGCGGAGCGCGCGGAGGTCACGGAGAAGGTGGCTCTATCACGGTCTTCTCCGCGTGATCTCCGCGCCCTTCGCGGCTCCGCGTCGAGTGGGCGTGCCGGGAGTGCTGGCCGGTCTGAGGCACAGCCTCGCTAGCCTCTCGCTAGTCTCCGTTCGGCCCGTTGTGGCAACTGTAGCAGCCGATGATGGTGCCGCGCGGGAAGCTGTGCCCGGCCAGGCTGCGGTCAGCCTGCGTCTTCGACAGGATGGTTCCGCGATAGTCGGTTCCGTGGCACGGCTGGCAGGAAGCCTGGTTGCCTCCGGCCACGTTCTGGTGGCGGCTCACCCAGGTTGACCCCACGGGATGCAGCCCGTGCGGTCCGCCATTGGTCGTGGTCGGAACCGTGGTGTGGCAGGCGGAGCACTCCGCCAGCGCGCCCACGTGGCCCTGCAGCGCGGTGCTTTGCACGTTGTCGTTCACGTTCGACGAGGGATACTCGGCGTGCGTCGAGCCATGGCAGGCCTCGCATTGCAAGCCGCCGTGGCCGGTCGAGAAGCCCGAACCGCACCTGCATGCGCATTGATCGCTCGGTCAGCGAACGCACGAGTGCCTCCAGCGAATACTTCGTCTGGTTTCGCGTTTCGTCGGAGCGGTAGTAGGTACGGACAGTCTACGCGGACGTGGAGACGCCACACGGGCACGGCCCCGGGGCGACTCATGCACTCAGGAGAGGGGGCAAGACGTTCGTTTCAGGTCTTCAAGTGCCACAGAACGTCTCACGAATGATCAATCCTGATCTTCTTAATTCCCTCGATACGGTTGAGATGGCCATCCAGTTTCATCTCAAGATAATACTCAACTTCTCTGCTTGTTTCGTTCGCAACTGCAGGAACAGTGAATTCGTACACTTCACTTTTGTCGTGTCGTGAAATAAGCCTTGGTTCAATCGTCTTATACTCACTGTCCCCCACACACCGGTAAAACAGAACAATATCCTTATAACGACCGTCTATGCTTCCCCCCGATCCCCAGACTGAGAGTTCCAAATTAATCACGATGGGTTCGCCAGCTTTCACTGAGTCCGGACCACTTTGCGTACTTCCTCCGCCTCCAGGTGTAAACATACACGACACCGTAAGGACACATACAACTGACAGAGCCAGCTTGCCGATACTCATGTCATTGCTGAGCATATGTAGCGAGTGGTTCAGCAGCACCTGCTAGGCTTAGCACCGCCACTGCTCCAACGGACACAGTCGAGCCGATAAGTCCTTCGGAATTAACGAGTACCGCAGACGGCGTTCCGGTCACACCGAATAAGCTTCCTACACCAAAACTCTGATCCAAGACAACTGTACTTCGAAGTTGCATTGCGCGGTTTGACTCCGCCGTGCCCGTCGAGACTACCAGAAGTTGAGGCGCCATCTTTCGACGGTATTGTTCCCACGCTTTCAAGTCCGATAACATGCTCCTGCAAAATCCGCAGTTAGGGTTCCAAAAGAGGAGCAGCGTATCGCGTCCTTTGAAAGTGTCCAATTCAACCGATTTTTCCTCAAGATCTAACAGCCGAAAAGAAGGGGCTTTCTGGCCGATTCGTAATCCACTCTGGGGCGTGTGATTGTGGTGGCCGTGCCGGCCATCGAAAGCCGCGGCATCGTGCGATGTCCGACCTGTGGCATGAACGACCAATTGAGCGATAGCCTGTGCTCCCATGACAACAGAACTACCGATTGATCCGTCGCTGAAGATCAATACCGCGCTCGGCGTTCCCTGGGCGTAGTATGTCTCGGAGACCTCGCGATCTTGTTCAAGCAAGACATTCTTGAGTCCATAATTAATGGTTTTGGCGCGATTTGCCTCGACGGTCCCTCGACTGATGATTGCGATCGTCAATCTGCTTCCTTCCTCGCGTTCCCAACGCGCTACATCTGGAAGAAGAGCGTTACACGGGTTGCAACGCGGGTCCGAGAAGATCAACAGTACGGGACGGCCGAGTTCAAGCAAACGTTCCAAGCTTGTCATCTCACCGGACAGCAGGGGAAGCCCAAAAGAAGGCGCAGAAGAACCAGTAGGCAAGCCTGACTGGGCCTGAGCAGCAACGGCGAGGAGCCCCCTCTCTTTGAGAGTAGTCTCAAGATCATCGATTCGCACTAACATCCGGCCATGCTGACGAAACAGGTGGAACATCAGCCAGCCTTGAGCAACAAACGCTAACGCTACTACAACTGCCGCGAAAGCACCGCCGACATCGTGGTTGTATACCAAATCATTTATGGCTTGTAATACACTTACGCCATGCTCGTTTCGCCCTTGCCATACTACAAGGCCTGCACAGCCCCCGAGTAGGCAATTGCGCACGAGGGTCGGCCACCCAATTGGCGCAGAGTGCAGTTGGCCAAAGCAATGACACTCGGGCGCTCGCCCCCGTGCGAGATTGACACATATTCCGACGGTAAAGATCGCTAACAGTGCGAGCGCGCCAACGCCACCCCACGAACCTGATCGCGGAAAGATCACCAGAAAAGAAATTACAAGTTCCACCAGCGGCAACAGCAGGCTCAGCGGGTGGGCGAGTGAATTCGGCAGGCCAAAATCGGTGACCGCCTTCTTAGAGCCGTCTCGGTCAGCGAGCTTCGTGATTGCAGCCAGCGCAAACACACCGGCCAAAATCAACCTGCCAAGAATTAGAACAAGATTCATTGAAGACAAAGCCTCGATGCCGGTAGCCGCATCACCAAGCTTCGACCGACAGCCGCACCATCTCAGAGTCCTCCGAGAGTCCGAACTCCTGACTGAGATGCTGACCTAGACATAGGCGTAAGCGAAACCGATTGAGAAGCCGGGATAATAGGGTTACACAATGGACCGCATACCCCGAAAGATCCGCAGCATGAGGTAGTCAGACAGGCAGTTCCGGCAGGACAATCGGCGGTTGTGGAGCATGTGGATACTGCTGAGCACGGCGTGGCTCCGTGCACGCAAGCCCCGGTGCCTTCTGTACTCGTGAAGCACACGCAATCGGCTCCACCGGCGCACGCTGGTAATGATCCACAGGCGCTTCCTGCGCAAGTCTGCGGACACGTCGATGTTGAGCAGCAGTCACAAGCTCCGTCTTGTGCCGTTTCAAAGAAACCACCACCGGCGTTCGAAACGGCGGCGTAGAACGTGTTCGCGACGCCATGACAGTTAGCTCGCTGGATACTATTCAATACTCCAGGAGCCGAATAAGCCGCATCACAAGACGCTGTCAGGCAAGTCAAGAACGTGCTGTCACACGTGGCCTTTACGTCATTACATATGCCGTAGCAGATGTCATGGTTGTTGCAGCATGGGGTAAAGTTAGCGGCACCGTAATGGCCTGGAATAATCGGATTAAACACACTTCCTTCTCCGCCGCAACCGTTGAAAGTTGCGGTGTAGCCTGGGTGAGGTACCTTGTTGGGACAGGCACTTACACTTGCAAGTGGATGCTTTGGCTGCACTCCAGTGGCCGTACAACAGGCGGTCGTGGGGTCATAGGTCTGGCCTTGACAAAGACACGTGGTGGTAGCAGCCCAAGCCGATTTGATGCCTATTTCGGCGAGAGCCGCGCCCGCCAACCCACTAAGGACTAGCCTGAAAGCAGTGCGGCGCGGCATCACGCTCCCCAGTATTCGGGCAATGTTATCGAAGAGTTCGCTTTGGGTGGCGCGACACTCTTGCTCAAAGGCTTCCGCTTCTGGCTCAGCTTTACTCGCGGGAGATGAATGAATGGTTTCCATGGGAGTGTCCTCTTTTCCCTTTCTTGGTCGCAATCAGGTCTGGGATGGAACCAGGGTGTCTCCCAGCGCCGTTAGGTCAGCTTGATCGGTTTGGTGATTCCAAGATGTGATGCTGAGACCTTTAGACTCGGAGGTACTACGAGCAGTCATAATCTGGAACCCACTGAGAGATGCGCCGGGAGCGATGTGATGAGGGTATGGAAGTTGGACATCAACTGCGTACCACAGCACATACGAAAAGTTATCGGTATCCACTGCCCAACCAGATGGCGTACCTGTTACGGTGAACGGGACTGTCATGTCGATCGATATCGCATTGATGAAGCGGTGGCTGCCCGCGGATTCATCGTTAAACACTGTATAGGACCAAGTCGATGCGACCAGATTGACACTGACTAGGACATGAGCAGCAAGAAATGGAATAGGCGGTGCCACTGGGGCCGGCACAACAATGAACCGATTTACTGCAAACCCATAAGTGGCATTACCAAAGGCATAGGTGCCGCGAACCGTTACCAGATACTTATTTCCTACCGTTAGATTGGCAGCAGAGAAACTTGCGTTGACCGCGGCAGCGTTGTCTGCGCCTAAGTCGCCCAAAACCACAGGCATGGCGGGATTTAGGGGTACAGAGGAGCCGAGAGTGATTCCGGTCACGACCATATTGTTCGCCGCCGCTGTACCAATGTTGAGTACAGGGATGGATAGTGACAATTTGTTCGAACTGTTCAGAATGTCTGGCGTTCTCGTTGAGAAACTTGGTGCGTGCGTAACAACTTGAGGCATATTACCTCCCCTCTATAATGACGGGCCGAAGCCTGGTGCCCGGTTGCTGCAGTGGTATTTTCCAAAGGCCTTAATCCGGGCGAAAAGAATCACGCCAACAGTCACTGTAGCGAATAAGAGTCCGCTCGACGGTTCGGGCACTGTCGCGGAGCCTCCCACTTGCACGGTTGCCGTCAGCATGTCACTTGAATTGTTGTTGATGTCTAGTACCGATACACCAAATGAGTAATCACCTACCTGCGTTGAGGGCCCAACCGTGACACTAAACAAGTCGACTATCGGGGAGATGTGGTGATCTAGGAGAACGAAATCGGGAGTCCCCAAAAGCTGCGTGAAATCAGTGAGTGAGGTTGGATCGAACCCGCTGAAATTCAAGAACATGTCCGTCGCATTGAGGGTTACACCAGTTGTGTTCGTGATCGTGCCCGTGAATGTTACCGTGTTACCGGGGTTGGCAACCTGGAAATCGGGGGTGAAGGCCAAAATCAGATCCGCTCGGGCCGCAGTTGGCAGAAGGAGGGAGAGCACTGCAAGAGCAAGAATGGCGATCCTGCTCCGGAGTAGGCAGAGGGGAATCATGGGTGGTAGTGTACTCGAAAGTGGGGTTTAATACAATGGGGTCGAGTACTGGGCTAGTACTTTATCTTTCTGGCTCTGAGTGAGAATTCGGAGAAGTGGTCAATTGGCGGAGACGTGAGCGTTTTGCGCTTCCAGGGGAGTGCCTGCGCCAGGATCGGTCATCCTGGCCGATGCCGACCGATAAGATTGTTGAAGTGCCTGTCTCAGAGTCGTTGTGCCCCAGAATGTGCGTGTCGGTACGCGAACTCACGATGCGCCTAGCTGTTGATTTCATAGGGCCTTGTGGCAGTCTGGCCTTGCTGCGGCAAGAAAGGGGCGGTCCGGCGGACCGGCCCCTTGCTGCCAACTCACTTGACCCCACTCAGCCACTGAGGGGATCCTTTCCGTGTGGGGAAGGTTGTCAGCCGGCTGGCAGCCTGCGGCGGGTTGGCAACCCGCGTGGCGCCTATTGACAACCGGCGCGCTGCTTGCCAAGCTGCCCCGCAAATGTGGCAGCTAGTCTCCGTTCGGCCCGTTGTGGCAACTGTAGCAGCCGATGATGGTGCCGCGCGGGAAGCTGTGCCCGGCCAGGCTGCGGTCAGCCTGCGTCTTCGACAGGATGGTTCCGCGATAGTCGGTTCCGTGGCACGGCTGGCAGGAAGCCTGGTTGCCTCCGGCCACGTTCTGGTGGCGGCTCACCCAGGTTGACCCCACGGGATGCA
>JAIQEX010000240.1 GCA_020073615.1 Terriglobia bacterium | reverse complement strand
CAACAGGATCCCGAAACGGCTCGGCTGCGGCGCCGGTCCGCTCCCATTCCCTCTGCCGCGATTGCGAAAAACATCATCCTGACAAGAGGGAATGGGAGCTCTGGACTGGAGAGCGGAAACGCAACCTGGTCTTGCCTCCCGTTGGTCGGCCCCCGGGGCGCACGTGACCGAGGAGGGTTCTAAACACATTAAAGATTCTGCTTGACAGCGAGCGGCCTTCTCATAGAAGCCGCCGAGAAAGCAAAGAATGGGGAGCCGGTTTTTCTCCGCGCCTCTGCGTCTCGGCGGTGATTTCGGAATTTGGCTACCGCACCGCGATCCAGTACGGCATCAGGCGCAGCATCCCGCCCTGCATCCAGGCGCGGAACGGCATCGGGCCGCATACCTCCGCCAGCTTCTTTTCCAGCAGGTCGCTCTGCGAGCGGCTCAGGAGCACATCGAGAATGTTCCGCCGCGCCGGATAGACGGCCACACTCACGTTCTCGCCGGCGGGAATATGGGCCTTCTTCTTCAGCAGCGCAATGGCGCTGTCGATGCCCCCCAACTCGTCCACCAGCCCGCGCGCCTTGGCCTCGGAGCCGAGCCATACCCGCCCCTGGGCCAGCGGCTCGATGTCGTCGAAGCCGCGGTGCCGCGCGTTGGCCACCTTGGTCACGAAGTCGCGGTAGCTTTCGTCGATCCCGGCGCGCAGGATCTGCCGCTCCTCCGCGGTCAGGGAGGTGTAGTCGGAATCGATGCCGGCGTGCTTTCCGCGCTGGATGGCATCTTTCGTAATGCCCAGCTTGTCGTAGAGACCGTGCAGATTGGGCTTGCCGAATACCACCCCGATCGAGCCGGTCTCGGTCTGCGGATACGCCACAATCGGGTCGCCGGTCATGGCCATGTAATAGCCACCCGAAGCGGCCACGTCCGACATGGAGATCACCAGCGGCTTCTTCTTGCTCAGCAGGTTCATCTCGCGCCACATTTCGTCCGAGGCCGTCTCTTCGCCCCCCGGCGAATCGATGCGCACCACCACGCCGCGGATCGAGGAGTCGCTTCCCACCTCGCGCAGCAGCTTGTTGAAGCCATAAGAGGTCAAGGCCGCCTCGTCGGCGCCGTTATCGCCCGCACTCCCGCGGACGATGTCTCCCTGCCCGACCACCAGCGCGATGCGGCTCCCGCCCGGAAGCCCGGCCGCTTCCGGCGGCACCTTCATATACTTCTCCGCTGAGAGCTTGACCGGTTCGCCCGTGTGCAGGCGGTCCTTCAACTCGCCCCACATCTGGTCTTCGAAGCGCAGTTCGTCCACCAGCCCGGCCTGCAGCGCCTGCGCGGCGGTGAACGGTCCCTGGTCGATGATGGCGCGCACCTCCGCGGGCGTCTTCTTGCGCGCCACCGCAATCCGCTGCACCACGTTTCCGTAGAGGTCGTCGACCAGGCCGCCGATGACCTCGCGCGTCTCGGGACTCATGTCGGTGCGCGTGAACATATCGCCGAAATCCTTGTACTTGCCGGCGTGCTCCACATCGACGGAGACGCCGATCTTCTCCAGCGTCTTCTTGAAGTACATCAGCTCGGCACGCAAGCCCTTCACCATGACCGGCTCCTGCGGCCCGAGATAGATGCGGTCGGCGCCCAGAGCGGCGTAATATTCGCGCGTGCCCGGCATGCGCAGGTACGCCACCACCGGCTTGCCGGATTTGCGGAACTGCTCCAGGTCGGCGCGGATCTCCTCCAGCTTCGCCCACCCCACCGCCAGACGCTCCGGCTCGACCACCACCGCGGTGACGTGCGCATCGGCCGCCGCCTTGCGCAGCATCATCCAGATATTGGAGACGGTGACGGTCGTGCCTCCGCCCAGGAACGCCGGCAGCTCCACCGGCGGTCTTTCCGGAATCTCGCCCGCCAGGCGCAGCACGAGCACCGAATTGTCCGCCACCTGCGGCGGCTTTTCCCGAAATCGCAGCAGCGCGAAGACCAGCAGTACAAAAGTCAGGAAGACCAGCAGCAAGCCGGTGAAAAGGCCCAGCAGGAACTTGCCCATAGCTACTCCGAAAGTAGCACAGCGGGGTGCGCGCGGGTTTCAAGCCTCCGGGGCCTTGCGCAGCGCGCGCAGATCGATTCCCAACGCCTGGCACTTCTTATACAGGTGGCTGCGCTCGAGCCCCAGCGCCTTGGCCGTGTCGGTCATGCGCTGGTTGTGCCGCTTGAGCTCGGCCAGGATCTGCTCGCGCTCGAAGCCGTTCACGCGCTCGGCCAGCGGGCCGCCGGGCTGCGGCACGCCCGCGGGCCCGCTCTCCCGGTCCGCGCCCCGCGGCAGGGCCAGGCTCACGGCCGCCCGATCCACCGGCCCATCGGCCAGCAGCAGGAGCCGCTCCACCACGTTGCGCAGCTCCCGTACGTTGCCCGGCCAGGAGTAGCGCTGCAACTCCTCGATGGCCTCCGGCTCGAACGGCTTGGCCTTCCATCCGTTCTGGTCCGCGATCTGCGCGGCGAAGTGCGCCACCAGCGGCGGAAGATCGCCGGGGCGCTCGCGCAACGGCGGCAACTGCAGCGGGAACACGTAGACGCGATGGTACAGGTCCTGGCGGAAGGCGCCTTTCTTCACCAGCTCGTCCAGGGTGCGATGGGTGGCCACGATGGCGCGCACGTCGACCGTGATGGCGCGGTCGCCGCCCACCCGCTCCACCTGCCCCTCCTCCAGAACGCGCAACAGCTTGGCTTGCATGACCAGCGGCATGTCGCCGATCTCGTCCAGAAAGAGCGTGCCATGGTGGGCCTGCTCGAACTTCCCGATGTGCCGCGCGGCGGCGCCGGTGAACGACCCTTTTTCGTGCCCGAACAGCTCCGATTCGATCAGCTCGCCCGGCACGGCGGCGCAGTTGAGGGTGACGAAGGGCCCGCCGCGCCGCGGGCTGCGCTCATGCAGCGCGCGGGCCACCAGCTCTTTGCCCGTGCCGGTTTCGCCCAATATGCAAACCCGCGCCTCGCTCGCCGCCACCCGGTCCACTTGCGCCATGACGCGGCGCATGGCTTCGCCCGCGTGCACGATCTCGTGCTTGCCCACCCGCTGGCGCAGGTCGCGATTCTCCTCCTCCAAACGCTTCAGCTTGAGAACGTTGTCCACTGTCAGCAGCAGCTTGTCGGTGGAGAGCGGCTTCTCCAGGAAATCGATGGCGCCCAGCCGCGTGGCGCGCACCGCCATCTCGATGTTGGCCTGCCCCGAGATCATCACCACGGGCAGCGCGATGCCCGCACCGCGCAGCTCCTCGAGCAGCGCCAGCCCGTCTTTCCCGGGCATGACCACGTCCGACAACATCATGTCGAACGGCTGCGACTTGAGCAGCTCGAGCGCGCGCCCCGCATTATCGCAGACGGTGGCCTCATGCCCCGCCAGGCGGAAGGCCCGCGCCAGGGATGCCAGCGTATTGGCGTCGTCGTCGACGATCAACAGGTGGGCCACGTCTGAGGGTACCTTATTTGCGCAGCGGCGCCGGCGCTGCGGGGTTTTCCGTTGGGCGTGAAGTCATGATTTTCGGACGGCTACCCGCTGATGCAGTTCGGGCCGAACTATAGCGCCAAGTACACGTTCGCGAGACTGCCCGTAGAAATCCACACTTTTGGCCTAAAATAGTAGGCACATCTATAGGACTGCTCATGCCCCTGCTGGAAACCCTCATCCTAACTGTTGCGCCTTCGATTGCCAAGACGGTCCTAAAACTATGGGCAGCCGATGACAACCTGGCCTCCGAAGGAGGCGCGTCCACCATTGACATTTTGGCCAAGGTGATACCGGAGATCCGTGCTCGAAAGGAGGCCGATCGACAACTGGCTGCAATCGGAGAAAAAGCGGCTGAAAGCCTTATGTTCATATTCGAGACCGAAGGCAAGAACCTGATCATCGACGATCAAGAAGCTGTTGCCAAACTAGTCGCACAAATCCTCGATCGTAGCAAGATAACTCCGGACCTTCTCCTTCGTAAGGATCTCGATCCTATTCAACTCGCCCGCCACCTCCTTTCAGAAGTAAATGGTCAACTCGCCCTGCTGCCCGAGCCCCGGGAACGCCCGGAATTCCGTTGAAAGTTGCGACTCCCGCGTAACCCACTCTACGACGCCTTTCTCCGCTTAGCAACCCCCAGCTTATTCGGAGTAAGAGCCACCAATTCTCTGATAAGGATTGGAATCTGTTTGTACCCCTGAACTCTGCGGAACTGCTTCTCGGCGACCAGGAGTCCGGATCCCACCCAGCGTTCGCGCTGGTCACCGCCATGCCACCGTTTCACATTCCGGCAAACCTGCTCGACG
>JAIQEX010000125.1 GCA_020073615.1 Terriglobia bacterium | reverse complement strand
ACTTTCCCCGATTGCAGTCGCCGACTTTCCACTACCGTGTAGTACCGGTGCGGCTTGCCGTCTTTGATCCGCGTATTGCTGCGCAGAAACATGCTCCATTGCAGAATGCCAGAATCCTGCCCGGCTGCATAGAGGGTAGGTCTCCACTACAAGCACTTGCGAAAATGTTTTACTCACCGCGAAGGGCTTACCTCGCCGATCCGCCCGAATTTAGTGTGAAACTCGGCTCAACTGCGAAGGTTCGGCTAACGAGGCTGTGCCTCTGACCCGTGGGGACTCCCGGCACCCCCAGCTCGACGCGGAGCCGCGGAGAACGCGAAGATCACGCGGAGAAGCCCCAATTACACCGGTTTCTCCGTGAACGCGCTCGCGCCGCGCCCTCATGCCGGGAAGGTGCCTTCGCTGGAACTCGCGATTCGGGCGGTGAGGCCGCGGCGAGCGCCGGGCCAATTCTGTTTGCTCCGCGCGGCCTCCGCGACTCAGCGTCGAGATTGAAATTTGACTCGTTTGCGCGAGCTTCGCTAATGCAAGGACGCTAGTTAGCGCAGCTCTTCCCCGCTGAAGAACAGATCGCGATCGAGAATCATCTCGACGGAAGTGCCCTTGGGCAGCACCACGCCCGGGCCGCGGGAGAAGAGCACCGCGGCGAGTCCGGCCGCCGCGCCGAGGCCCGCTCCCATCCCCGTGTGACCGGCAACGTGGCCGGCCGCCGTCCCGGCGCCCGTGCCGATGGCGACCTTGGTGGCATCGCCTTTCGGGTCGCTTTCCCCGCCGATCTTGCCTTCCTTCCGGTCCACCGTGCCCGCGCCATCCGACGACCCCACCCGCGATCGCAAGTCCCGCGTGACGCCGTTCGGCAGAGTGAGCGAATCGAAGCGCAGGAACAACTCGCCCTTGCCCTTCACGCGCCCCGCCTGCTTGGCCTCCGCCACCGTCCCGGTTACCGAACTGCCGCGGGGGATGACGATGCGGCCGTCCAGCGCGATGGGAACCGACGTCTTCAAGTAGATGCGGTCGCCCTCGTGCGAGTGCTTGGTGTCCACGGCGTTCAACAGCACCATGGGGATGTGCGTGCCCGCGGGCACCGTGATCCTGGCCGTGGCCGGAGGTGCCGCGCGCCGCGCCAGGGACTGCGGTTCGTTCGCCGCCGCGGGCGCCGCCGCAGCCGTCTGCCCCTCCCTTCGGTAGACCAGCAGCCCCTCCAGTTCCGCGGTCCCGTTCATGACGTGGCGTTCGACCTTGAGCACCGTCCGGTCGCCGGACAACCGCCAGCGGTCCATCACGGTGTAGTCGCGGGGACCGGAGACCAGGGTATTGACCAGCAGCGCCGCGCCTTCCCATTTCGCGACGCTGTTCATGGTCTCGTTGCGGACATGGTACTTCCTCTCGCTGCGGTCGAGCGCATAGGACCACCGCCAGATCGCGCCATCGGCCGCGGTGGCGGCGCAGTGAATGGCGTCGTCGTCCTGAGTCACTTCGAGAAACGGATCCGGTTGTGCGGACAAGGCGCGCAGGTTGCTGGCTTGCGGATCGAGCACCCACTTACCGGAGAAGTCGCGCCCGGGATCGGCCGCGCGGAGAGGAATGACGGCGCAACAAGCGAGTGCGATGGCGACTGCAAAGGAGCTGCGGAACATAGCGTCGGGCTCTTATCCGTGCCAAAACTATCTTAGCATTTCCAATTACAGAGAATTAGGCCGTTTGGGACAAAATGGCCCGACTGACCGATCTATCCTATTGATTTTACAGGCCCGCGGGATCATGATTTTGGGACAAATTGTCCCAACTCCGTGTCCGTCACTGCACGTCCCGCGGGCATTTCCGTCAAGGCTGGTGGAGGATCCATGTACCGGTCAGTACTCGCGGACTGCCGCCGGGATCTTCGCTACGCCGTGCGCGGCGTTCGCCGCAACCCCAGCCACGCGCTGCCGGCGATGTTCTGCCTCGCCCTGGCAATGGGCGTCAACACCACGCTGTTCAGCTTTCTCGACAGTATGTACTTCCGAAGGTTGCCCGTGCCGGACGCGGGCAGAGTGGTCCAAATCAGCCGCGAGCGCAGTCCCACCTGCACCTGGAGTGAGTACCTCGGTTTTCGCGGCCAACTGCGGTCGCTCGACGCCGCTGCGTGGTTCCGGTTCGGAAGCTACGCCGATATCGACGGCGTGAACCAGTTGCTCAGCATCGAGACTACATCGGCTAACTACGCGGACGTGCTGCGCCTGCGCACCACTATGGGAAGATGGTTTACGCCGGATGACGACTCACTTTCCAGTGAGCCCGCCATAGTCATCAGCCATCATCTGTGGGAATCGCAGATGCACGGCGACCCCGGCGTACTCGGAAGGATAGTCCGAACCGATGTGCAGCCGTATCGGATTGTCGGGGTTGCGGCCCAAGGCTTTCGGGGGGTGGCTCCGCCCATTTCCGACGACGCCTGGGTGCCGCAAGCCAGTCTGCTCAACCTGGGCCTGCCCGCGGACCGTTTGCCGGTGAACGTGACGGCCCGTCTCCTCCCCGGTGCCACGCTCGAAAACGCTCGCGCGGAAGTGCGGGTGGTCGCTGCCCGGCTCCGAGCCGGGAATCCGCCTGACCCGCAGGACGATCCGATCCGTGTAGATCGTACATCCGGTTTTGTTTGGACGAACGGCCGGCGATATTTGAAGCCGGTTCTTTTGCTTATGGGCCTGGTCTGCGGCATGGTGTTTTTGATCGCCTGCGTCAATGTGGCCAACCTGCTGCTGGCCCGCGCCGTTTCCGGGCGGCGGGAGATAGCGCTGCGCCGGTCGCTGGGGGCGAGCCGCTGGCGGTTGTTTGGGGCCGCGCTCACCGAAGGGTTGGTGCTGGCGGCGGGCGGCACGGCAATGGGAATCGTCCTGGGCCACTGGACGGGCCGGCTGTTGGAATGGATGCTACCCTCGCTACCGATTGCGGCATACAAAGGGATTGAGTTCGGAATCGACTGGCGGGTTCTGTTGCTTCTCGGCGCCGCCGGGCTCCTCAGCGTCATTCTCTTCAGCCTGCCTCTGGCCCTGGCGAACGGCCGGCGCAACCTGTATCTCGAGTTGAACGGCGCGGGAGGCGCGATGGCATCGCGGCAACGCGAGCTGTATTCAGTCGCGCAAGTCGCGCTCTCCCTCACCCTGCTGATCGCTACCGGGCTCTTGCTGCGCGCCTTGGGGAGTATGGAAGCGGCCGACCCGGGATTCGCGAGAGATCGCCGTCTTTATATAAGCCTGGCCGCACTTCCAAATACGTCCCCACCGGGGTCTGCCGTCCCGTTGTTCACCGGTCTGCTGGAGCAGGCCCGGGCTCTGCCAGGCGTCCGGAATGCCACTCTTTCTTCGGTGATTTTCGGAAACGCGCCCCGCGCATGCGCCAGTTCATCCGCGCTGGCGGCGCCGCGGAGACTGAGCGGTGGTGTGGTGGAGCCCAATTATTTCGAAACGATGCGCGTCCCCATCGTGCGGGGCCGCGGATTCCCGGCGTCCGGCGCCCTCACGGGAGCAACCAGCGTGGTGGTGAATGAAACCATGGCGCGCACGTGGTGGCCCGGCGAAGATGCTATCGGGAAGGCCCTTTGGCTGGGCTGTACGCCATCCAAGCGGAAGATCGGACAGGTCGCCGGTATTGCCCGCGATAGCAGGTACGATGGCCTGGATCAGCGTCCGGCGCCTTTCTATTACACCTCGCGGATCGAGCAGCCGGGTGAGAACTCCTTTGCGTTGATCGTCCAGACGGCAGGCAATCCGTATCGTTGGGCGAAGCCTCTGATGCAGATCGCAGAGAACGCCGGTCCGCGCCTGCGGATCGGTGAGGTGCGGAGTCTGGAGGATGCGATTGCCCTGTCGCTCTGGGAAGGCAAATGGCAGGCGGCGCTGGTGGGGAGCCTGGGCCTGCTGGCGATTCTCCTGGCCGCCGTGGGTCTCTACGGCGTGATGGCATATGCGGTGTCGCAACGGACGCGCGAAATCGGCATTCGCATGGCGCTGGGGGCGCAACCCGAAACGGTCCATTGGATGGTGGTCGCGCAGGGGCTGCGCATCGGCGGAATCGGCATTGCGGCGGGATTGCTCCTGAGCGCGGGAAGCGTGCGGTTGCTACGGAATTATCTCTATGGCCTGAGCCCATTCGACCCCATGGCGTTCGCGACCGCCAGCGCCGCATGGCTGGCGATCGCGCTGGCGGCAAGCTGGTACCCGGCGCGGCGCGCCACGCGGGTCGATCCCATGACGGCCCTCAAGTACGAGTAGGGGAGTGGGGTGCGGCTCCTGCCATCCTGTGGGATCATCAGTTGACGGTCCCGGCGGGCCGGAGCAGGGTATCGGCAATGACCATTGAACTGAAGCCGGAACAGGAACGCATCCTGCAAGAGGCGCTCCGCCAAGGACGCTTCCACTCGGTTGAGGAGGCGCTCGAGCACGCGATTCAGTCCATAGCTCCCCAGGAGAGTTTGCCGGCAAACAGGCGCCCCGCCGGCAAGAAAAGTCTGGTCGAGGTGTTTGCCCCGCTGCGCGGTCTTGATCTCGATTTCAGCCGCAACGCCTCCACTGGCCGGCCCGCGGAGCTATGAGCGGATTCCTGCTGGACACCAACGTCCCGTCGGAATTGATTCGCCTTCGCCCTGAGCCGCGCGTTGCCGGGTGGATAGAGGCCGCGAACGATGCGCAATTGTTCGTCAGTGTGGTGACGATCGGCGAGCTGAGGAAGGGGTTTACGAACCTTCGCGAGAGCAAGCGGCGCGCCTTTCTTGAAGACTGGCTGCAGAACGAACTCCTTCCGTGGTTTGAGGGGCGAATCCTGCCCGTGACCCAAGCGATCGCGAGCCGGTGGGGAATCCTCGACGGGGAATGTCAACTGCGCGGCACACCGCTCAATACCGCTGATGGCATGATCGCGGCGACCGCAATCGAACACAATCTGACGGTAGTCACCCGCAACGTGAAGGACTTTGGCGGGCTCGGCGTCACGGTTTTCAATCCCTGGGAAGAGCCCACAGCGGAACGGTAGCAGAGGCATCGTTTTGCTGGCAGACCGGGTTGCCTACCCCACCGCCGGCGCGCGGTGCGGCAGCACGCGCGTGGCCCACAGGCGCAGGCGGTCGAGGTACAGGTAGATCACCGGGGTGGTGTAGAGCGTGAGCATCTGGCTCACGATGAGGCCGCCGACGATGGTGATGCCCAGCGGGCGGCGCAGCTCCGAGCCGGCGCCGCCGCCGACGGCCAGCGGGACGCCGCCCAGCATCGCCGCCATGGTGGTCATCATGATCGGGCGGAAGCGCAGCAGGCATGCTTCGTATATGGCGTCGCGCGAGCTCCGGCCTTCGTGGCGCTCGGCATCGAGCGCGAAATCGATCATCATGATGGCGTTCTTCTTCACGATCCCGATCAGCAGAATGATGCCGATCACCGCGATCACGCTCAGGTCCTCGTGCGTCAGCAGCAGGGCCAGCAGCGCGCCCACGCCCGCCGAGGGCAGGGTGGAGAGGATGGTGACGGGGTGAATGTAGCTTTCGTAAAGCATCCCCAGCACGATGTAGACCGTCACCAGGGCCGCCAGGATGAGGTACGGCTCGGTGTCAAGCGAAGACTGGAACGCCTGCGCCGTGCCCTGGAAGCTTCCCTGCACGCTGGCGGGCATGCCGATTTCTCTTTCGGCGGCGGCGATTTCGTTCACCGCATCGCCCAGCGACACGCCGGGGGCGAGGTTGAACGAAAGCGTGACCGAAGGGAACTGGCCCTGGTGATTCACGGCCAGCGTGGTGTTGGTCAACTCCAGGCGCGCGAAGGAGGAGAGCGGAACCTCGTTGCCATTGGAGGCGCGCACATAGATGCCGCGCAGCGAATCGGGGTCCTGCTGATAGCGCGGGTCCACTTCCATGACCACGAAATACTGGTTCAGCGCCGTGTACATGGTGGAGACGTCGCGCTGTCCGAAGGAATCGTAGAGCGCCTCGTCGATGTCCGAGGGCGATAGCCCCAGGCGCGAGGCGGTGTCGCGATCGATCACCAGGTTCGATTCGAGGCCCTTGTTCTGCTGGTCGGTATTGGCGTCGCGGACGCCGGGGATGGTGCGCATGCGAACCAGCAGGCGCTGCGACCAGTCGCCCAGGTCGTTCAGGTTGTCGGCGCGCAGGGTGTATTGATACTGCGAGTTGCTCATACGCCCGCCCACGCGGATATCCTGCACCGCCTGGAGGTACAGGGTGGCGCCGGGGATGCGCGCCAGGCGCCCGCGCAGGCGGTTGATCACCGTGTCGGCGGTGACGCCCTTGCGGTCCTTCTGGTCCTTCAAGGCCACGAACACGCGTCCGGAATTCACCGAACCGCCGCCGGTGAAGCCGACCACGTTCTCCACGGCCGGATCGCGCATCACGGTATCGATGAAGGCGTCGAACTTCTGGCGCATGGCGGGAAAGGAAATGTCCTGCGCGCCCACGATGGAGCCGGTGAGGCGGCCGGTGTCCTGCTGCGGGAAGAAGCCCTTGGGCACCACGGAGTAGAGATAGACGTTGAGGCCGATGGTGGCCAGCAGCACCAGGAACGTGGGCTGCGGGTGGCGCAGCACCCAGGAGAGGGTGCGGTCGTAGAAACTCAGCAGGGCGTTGAAGGCGCGCTCGCCGCCGCGGTAGAACCAGCCGTGCGTGCGCTCGCGCTCGGATACCAGGAAACGGGCGCACATCATGGGCGTGGTGGTGAGCGAGACCATGAGCGAGACCGCCACCGCCACGGCCAGGGTGACGGCGAACTCGCGGAAGAGGCGGCCCACGATGCCGCCCATCAGCAGGATGGGGATGAACACCGCCACTAGCGAGGCGCTCATGGAGAGCACCGTGAAACCGATCTCCTGCGAGCCGCGGAGCGCGGCCCGGAACGGCGGCAGGCCGCGCTCCAGGTGGCGCGAGATGTTCTCGATCACCACGATGGCGTCGTCCACCACGAAGCCGGTGGAAATGGTCAGGGCCATCAGCGACAGGTTGTCCACCGTGTAGCCCACCAGGTACATGACCCCGAAGGTGCCCAGCAGCGACAGCGGCACGGCGATGCCGGGAATCACCGTGGCCCACCCGTTGCGCAGGAACAGAAACACCACCAGGATCACCAGGCCGATGGCAATCGTGAGGGTGAACTCGACATCCTCGACCGACGCGCGGATGGTGGTGGTGCGGTCCACCACCACGCGGATCTCGATGGCCGCGGAGACCGATGCCTGCAATTGCGGCAGCAGCGCGCGCACGCGGTCCACGGTCTCGATCATGTTGGCGCCCGGCTGGCGGAAGAGGATGACCAGCACGGCCGGCTTGCCGTTGGCCAGGCCCGCGTTGCGGCGGTCCTGGACCGAATCCACCACGTCGGCCACGTCGCCCAGGCGGACGTCGTATCCGTTGCGGTAACTGACAATCAGTTTCTGGTAGTCCCTGGCCTTGTAGAGTTGATCGGTGGCGTCCAGCTCCCAGGTCTTCTCGCCGGCGGCGAGGCTGCCCTTGGGGTGGTTGGCATTGGCGCTGGCCAGCGTGGCGCGAACCTGGTCCAGGCCGATTTTGTAGCTCTCGAGCGCGCGTGGATTCAGCTCCACGCGCACCGCCGGCTTGGCGCCGCCACCCACGATCACCTGGCCCACGCCCTCCACTTGCGCCAGTTTCTGCGCCAGGATGGAATCGGCGGCGTCGTAGATGCGGGCGACGTCGTAGCTGCCGGAGGTGAGCGCCAGGATGAGGATGGGCGCGTCGGCGGGGTTCACTTTGCGATACGTGGGATTGTTGGGCAGGTTGGCGGGCAGTTGTCCGCGCGCGGCGTTGATGGCCGCCTGCACGTCGCGCGCCGCGGCATCGATGTTGCGGCTGAGGTCGAATTGCAGCACCACGTTGGTGCTGCCGAGGCCGCTGGTGGAGGTCATTTCGGTGACTCCCGCGATGCGGCCGAACTGCCGTTCGAGCGGGGTGGCCACCGCCGAGGCCATGGTTTCCGGGCTGGCGCCCGGCAGGCCGGCCTGCACGCTGATGGTGGGGAACTCCACTTCCGGCAGCGGCGCCACGGGCAGCATCTTATAGGCGATGGCGCCCGCCAGGGCCAGGCCGAGGGTGAGCAGAGAGGTGCCCACCGGCCGCCGTATGAACGGCGAAGAGAGGCTCACGTCTCCTCCAGCGGCGTCCCCGAGGGCATGGCATTGCCGATGCGCACGCGGCCGAGCTTGCGCGCCAGGCGGTCGAAGAACAGGTAGATGACGGGCGTGGTGTAGAGCGTCAGCACCTGGCTCAGCAACAGGCCGCCGACGATGGTGATGCCCAGCGGCCGGCGCAGCTCCGAGCCCGTGCCCGAGCCCAGCGCCAGCGGCACGCCGCCCAGCAGCGCCGCCATGGTGGTCATCATGATCGGCCGGAAACGCAGCAGACACGCCTGGTAGATGGATTCGCCGGGCGGCTGGCCGCGCTCGCGCTCCGCCTCGAGCGCGAAATCGATCATCATGATGGCGTTCTTCTTCACGATGCCGATCAGCAGGATCAGGCCGATGAGCGAGATGACGTTGAAATCGTTGTGCGTCGCCAGCAGGGCCAGAATGGCGCCCACGCCCGCCGAAGGCAGCGTGGAAAGGATCGTGACCGGGTGGATGTAGCTCTCATAGAGCACGCCCAGCACGATGTACACCGTGACCAGCGCCGCCAGGATCAGCAGGGGCTCGTTAGCCAGCGAATTCTGAAACGCCGCCGCCGTGCCCTGGAAGCTGGCCTGGATGCTGGCCGGGAATGCGATCTGGCGCTCGGCATCGCGGATCACCTGCACGGCTTCGCCGAGCGAAACGCCGGGCGCCAGGTTGAACGACAGGGTCACCACCGGGAATTGGCCCTGGTGGTCGATCACCAGCGCGGTGTCCACCGTTTCGAAGCGCGCCAGCTCGCTGAGCGGCACCTGCGTATTGGCCACCGAGTGCACGTAGATGTCTTTCAGCGAATCGGGATTCCGCTGGAACGAGGGCGCGACTTCGAGCACCACTTTGTACTGGTTGAGCTGCGTGAAAATGGTGGAGACTTGGCGCTGGCCGAAAGCGTCGTAGAGCGCGTCGTCGATCTGCTGCGGCGTGATGCCGAAGCGCGCCGCGGTGTCGCGATCGATGACCACCGTTTCCTTCAGGCCTCCGGACTGCTGGTCGCTGGCCACGTCGCGCAGCTCGGGGCGCGCCTGCAGGCGTGCCAGCAGGCGCGGCGCCCACTGCCCCAGCTCGTTGACATCGGCGTCCTCCAGGCTGTACTGGAACTGTGTGCGGGAGATGCGGTCCTCAATGCTCAGATCCTGCACCGGCTGCATGTAGAGCGTGATGCCCTCCACGGGCGCCAGCTTGGGCTGGAGCCGGCGGATGATGGCGGAAGCGGATTCGCCGCGCTGCTCGAGGGGCTTCAGGTTGATCTGTATGCGGCCGCTGTTCATGGTGGCATTGGTGCCGTCGACGCCGATGAAGGACGACAGGCTCGCCACCGCCGGATCCTGCAGGATGATGCCGGCCAGCGCCTGCTGGCGGCGCGCCATGGCGGCGAAGGAGACCGTCTGGCCCGCTTCCGAGACGCCCAGAATGACGCCCGTGTCCTGCACCGGGAAGAAGCCCTTGGGCACGAAGATGTAGAGCAGGATGGTGCCGGCCAGCGTGGCCGCGGTCACCAGCAGGGTGGTCCGCTGGTAGCGCAGCACGAACTGGAGCGTCCTGCCGTACCAGGCGATTACCGTGTCGAAGAAGCGCTCCGAGTTGCGGTAGAGCCATCCCTGCTGCGCTTCCGGCCGGTGGCGCAGCAGCAGCGCGCACATCATGGGCGTGAGCGTGAGCGACACCACCGCCGAAAACAGAATGGTGACCGCAAGCGTAACCGCGAACTCGCGGAACAGGCGGCCCACGATATCGCCCATGAACAGCAGCGGGATGAGCACGGCGATCAGCGAAACGGTGAGCGAGACGATGGTGAAGCCGATCTGCTCGGAGCCCTTGAGCGCGGCCTGCAAGGGCGAATCGCCCTGCTCGATGTAGCGCGTGATGTTCTCGATCATGACGATGGCGTCGTCCACCACGAAGCCGGTGGAGATGGTGAGCGCCATCAGCGACAGGTTGTTCAGGCTGTAGCCCAGCAGGTACATGGCGCCGAAAGTGCCGACGATCGAAAGCGGCACGGCGATCGAGGGAATCACGGTGGCGGCGAGGGAGCGCAGGAAAAGAAAAATCACCATCACCACCAGCGCGACCGTGAGCATCAGCTCGAACTGGACGTCTTTGACCGAGGCGCGAATGGTGGTGGTGCGGTCGGTGAGGGTGCGGATGTCGATCGATTGCGGCAGCGACGCCTTCAACTGCGGCATGAGGTGCGTGATGCTGTCCACCACGCTGATGATGTTGGCGCCGGGCTGGCGCTGGATGTTCAGGATCACCGCCGGGGTGAGGCCCATCCACGCGGCCTGGCGCACGTTTTCGGCGCTGTCCACCACGGTGGCCACGTCGGTGAGGCGGATGGGCCGCCCGTTGCGGTAAGCCACGATGATGGAGGCGTAGCCGGCGCTGGCCATCAACTGGTCGTTGGCGCCGATGGTGAAGGCCTCGCGCTGGTTCTCGAGATTGCCCTTGGCCTGGTTGACATTGGCTTGGCCGAGCGCGGTGCGCAGGTCGTCGAGGCTCAGGTTGTAGGCCGCGAGCGCGGTGGGGTTGGCTTGAATGCGGATGGCGGGACGCTGCCCGCCGCTGATGGTCACCAGGCCCACGCCCGGCAATTGCGAAATTTTCTGCGCCAGCGTGGTGTCGGCGTAGTCCTCCACGCGCGACAGCGGCATGCTGCCCGAGGTGAGCGCCAGCGTGAGGATGGGGGCGTCGGCGGGGTTGCTCTTGCTGTAGATGGGCGGATTGGGCAGATCGCGCGGCAGAAAGGTGCCCGCCGCGTTGATGGCCGCCTGCACCTGCTGCTCGGCGATATCGATATTCAGGTTGAGCGCGAATTGCAGGACGAGGATGGAGCTGCCGAAGGAGCTGGTGGAGGTCATCTGCTTGAGGCCGGGCACCTGTCCGAACTGGCGTTCGAGCGGCGCGGTAACCGAGGAGGCCATCACTTCCGGCCCGGCGCCGGGGTAGAAGGTGACCACCTGGATGGTGGGGTAATCGACCTCCGGGAGCGCCGAGACGGGCAACTGGCGGTAGGCGACGAAGCCCGCCAGCAGGATGCCGGTCATCAGCAGGGAAGTCGCGACCGGGCGCAGAATGAACGGTCGCGAAGGGCTCACCGCGGCTGTCTCCCGCCTGCGGAGCCCGCAGCGCCATTGGCGGCGCGAACCTCCACCTTGCTGCCCTGCTGGAGCTTGTCCTGCCCGTCGGTGACCACCGTCTCTCCGGGCGTGAGACCGCCGGTCACTTCCACATCGCTGCCCTCGGTGATCCCTTCGGTGATGGTGCGCATGGCCGCGGTGCCATCGGCCGCGACCACGTAGACGTAGGTGCCCTGCGGGCCGCGCTCCACCGCGGGCGCGGGAACGATGGTAACGCCGCGTCTGGTGTCGAGCAGCAGGCGGCAATTGACGAACTGGTTGGGGAAGAGTGCGTTGTTCTGGTTGTCGAAAATCGCCTTCAGGCGCGTGGTGCCGGTGTTGGTGTCGATCTGGTTGTCGACGGTGAGGAGCGAGCCGGCGGCGATCCTGTTGCGGTCGGCGCTGTCGTAGGCGTCCACGGGCAGCTTCGCGCCAGCGCGCAGTTTGGCCAGCACCGGAGGGAGCTCGCCCGCCGGCAGGGTGAAGAGCACCGCGATGGGCTGCATTTGCGTGATAATCGCCAACGGATTGGGGTCGCCGGCGTGGACCATGTTGCCCACGTCCACCAGGCGCAAGCCGATGCGCCCGCTCAGGGGCGCCTGGATTTTGGTAAAGCTGAGGTTCAGCCTGGCGTTGTCGATATTGGCCTGGTCGGTGGCGATGGCGCCCTTGAACTGGCCGACTTGGGCAGCTTGGGTGTCGAGCTGCTGCCTGGCGATCACCTGCTCATCCCACAGCTTCTGGAAGCGCGCCAGGTTGACCTCGGCGTCGTGCTGCTGCGCCTGATCGCGCGCCAGTTGCCCTTCCGCCTGTTCGACCGCCACCTGAAAGGTGCGCGGATCGATTTCGGCCAGCACCTGTCCCTTGGTGACGAATTGGCCTTCCTTATAGTTGACGGCGACGAGCGGCCCATCGACGCGCGGCTTCACGTTCACGGTGTTGAAGGCGGTGACCGTGCCCAGACCGCGCAGGTAGATGGGGATATCGCCGCGCCGCGCCGCGGCGGCCGCCACCGGCACGGCGCGATGCGCCAGACGCGCCGCCTGGGCCGCTTGCGCAGCCTGCTGCTTCTGCTGCGCCGCCTGGTAGTAGCGGAAGCCGATGTAGCCGAGCACGCCGAACAGCGCCAGCCACAGGAAGCCGCGCCATCGGCGGCGCCGCCCGGGGCGCGGAGTTTTCGGTTCGGCGTGCGCCGGAAGCGGGCGCGAGAATTGCGGCGCCTCGATCGGTTCCGGCGAAGGCGCCTCCGGCGGATCGGCGAGGTCTCGGTGTTCAATCATGGTGCGTGTTTACACGAAGAGGCCGTGAGCCTACCGAAGAGACGAGCACGATGCCTTCCATGGCACTGGCCCGAGAGAGCTAGCCGGAGACGGTGGGTGATCCTGTTCACAATCGGCCGCCGCGAGAATACCGCTTTCATCCTCTCCGCCCGCGCGGCTCAAGGGAGAAGCAGGCAGGATATACTTCTGTTCGGCAGGGGGCCCCGAGGTTCATCGATGGCGAACACACTCTACATGGTGGTGGAGCACTTCAAGAATCGGGATTCCGTAGCCGTGTACCGCCGGTTTCGCGACCGCGGCCGCATGGCGCCGGCGGGCCTCCGGTATGTGTCGGGCTGGGTCGATGAAAAACTGGAGCGCTGCTATCAGCTCATGGAAACCCATGAACGGCGGCTGCTCGAGGAGTGGATGGCGAACTGGAACGACCTCGTCGAGTTCGAGGTGTATCCCGTCATCACATCGCAGGAGGCGGCTGAGAAGATCGCACCGCGGCTATAGCTCACGGCGCACAGCCCAGCGCCTGCTCCAGGTCGGCGAGGATGTCCTCGGCGGCCTCGATCCCCACCGATAGGCGCACCAGGCCCTCGCCGATGCCCATGCGCTCGCGATGCTTGGGCGAGATCTCGCGGTGCGAGCTCATCACCGGGTAGAGCATCATGCTGTGCACGTCGCCCAGCGAGGTGGCGCGCACGATGAGCTGCAGGGCATCCATGAAGCGGAAGATCTCCTCCCGGCCCGCGCCGGCGATCTCGAAGCTCACAATGGCGCCGTAGAGATCCGGCGGGAAGAGCCGCTGGATGGCGGCGGCGTCGGGATGCCGCGGGTCGCTTGGGAAATAGACGTGCACGATCTTCGGGTGCGCGCTCAGCCACGCGGCCACGCGGCGGGCGTTAGCGCACTGCCGTTCCATGCGTAGCGGGAACGTCTTGATGCCGCGCATGGTGAGATAGCTTTCAAACGGACCGAGCACCGGGCCGATGGCGCGCGAGAGCGCGCGCAGGTTGTCGAAGTGCTCGCTGCCGGTGACGACGATTCCGCCCAGCACGTCGCCGTGGCCGGCCAGGTACTTGGTGAGGCTGTGCACGGTGAAGTGCGCTCCGAGCGCGAGCGGGCGCACGAGCAGCGGCGTGGCGAAGGTGTTGTCCACCACCAGGGCCGCGCCGGTTTCGCGCGCCAGCTCCGCGATGCGGTCGATCGGTCCTACGCGCAGCAGGGGATTGGAAATCGTTTCCATCAGGATGCAGCCGGCTTCGGCTTCGGCCACCGCGGTGCGCAACTGGTCCAGGTCGCAGACGTCGGCGAAGCGCACGGCCACGCCCGCGGGCTCGAGCACGTTCATGAGCAGGCTGACGGTGGCGCCGTAGAGGGCGCCGGCGGCGACGATCGACTTGCGGCGGTCGGCCAGCGCGGTCATCACGGCCATATGGATGGCGGCCATTCCGGAAGCGCAGGCCAGCGCGCCCTGCCCGCCCTCGAGGGCGCACATCAGTTCTTCGAGCGCGGCGTTGGAGGGATTTTCGTAGCGCGCATAGCAGTACCCCTCTTCTTCGCGGCCGAAGATGCGGTCCAACTGCGCCATGGTTTCGCAGGTGTAACTCGCGGCCGTGAAAATCGGCGTGGTGACGGGCGTCTGCGCGCCGGGCTTCTTGCGGTCGCCGGCATGGACCGCCTTGGTGTGAATCTGCAAGGGTCTTACTTCCTTTTCCAGCGGACGCCGGCCTTGGTGTCCTCGAGGACGACGCCCTGCTCCAGAAGCTGCTCGCGGATCTGGTCGGCGCGCGCGAAGTTCCGGGCCTTTTTCGCTTCCGTGCGTTGCGCGATGAGGGCTTCTATGTCGGCATCGGAAGCGCCACCGGCTGTGGCCGGCCGCAGCACGTCGAATACGGCATCGAAGCGCTCCAGAAACTCCAGCGCATCTGCCCGGTTGCCGGCGCGGAACTCGCCCGAATCCATGGCGCTGTTGGCATCGCGCACGTACTCGAAGACCGCGCCCAGAGCTTCGGCGGTGTTCAAGTCGTCGTTCAGGCTGGCGGTGAACGCCTGGGAGGCGGCGGCCGTGCGCGCCGCCAGTTGCTCGTTGGCGCCTTCCGCATAGCGGTCGGTGGCGAGGCGCAGCTTGAAGTTGCGCAGCCGGTCGATGGCCGTTCCCGCCGATTTCAGGCCTTCGAAAGTAAAGTTCAGCGATCGGCGGTAGGGCACCGAAGCGAGCAGGTAGCGGATGGCCTCGGGCTGGTGGCCGCGCGCCACCACGTCGCGCAGGGTGTAGTAATTGCCCAGCGATTTGGACATCTTCTGGCCCTCCACCATGAGGAATTCGGAGTGCAGCCAGAATCGGGAAAACGGCTTGCCGGTGAGCGATTCCGATTGCGCGATTTCGTTTTCGTGGTGGGGAAAGATCAGGTCCACGCCGCCCACGTGGATGTCCAGCGTCTCACCCAGGTACTTGATGGCCATCACCGAACATTCGATGTGCCAGCCGGGCCGGCCGGGCCCGATGGCGGTGTCCCAGAACGTTTCGCCTTCCTTGGGCGCCTTCCACAGCGCAAAGTCGCGGGCATCGGCCTTCTCGTACTCATCCAGGTCCACGCGCGCGCCCGACAGGTTGCCGCTGAAATCGTTGTGCGAGAGCTTGCCGTAGCCCGGAAACGACGAAATGCGGAAGTACACCGAACCGTCGCTGGTGTAGGTATGATGGCCGGCGCCGAGCCGCTGGATGGCCTCCGCCATATCGTCGATGTGTTGGGTGGCGGGAACCAGGCGCTCGGGCCGCTCCAGGCGCAGGAGCGCGCAATCCTCCAGAAACGCCTTGGTGTAGGTGCCGGTGTAGTCCGCCAGGTTCTTACCCTGGGCGGCGGCGTTGCGGATGATCTTATCGTCCACGTCCGTCACGTTCATGACGTGGTTGAGCCGGAAGCCGCTGGCGCGGAGCCACTTGCGGAGGATGTCGATAAAGGTGAAGGTGCGGAAATTGCCGATGTGGGCGTAGTCGTAGACCGTGGGACCGCAACTGTACATGCGCACCGTGTTGTCCTCGGCCGGCGCAAAATCCTCGACTCGTTGCGTCAACGTATTGTAGAAACGCAAAGCCATGGCGAAAGGAATTCTCATCGTACCAAACGCCGGGGAAGCAGCGTTCCGGCCGGCAAAATGCGGCTCCGTGAACTTTCCACCACGTAAAAAGTACGCATTCTCACTGGAACTTGCCGGGCCGCTGGGAGGCAGTACTCCCACTGCCGTGCAGGTCCAGTACTTTAGCGAATGGCTGGCCAATTGCTCCGTAAGAAAAAACCAAGGGCAACGTTTCCAGGACCCGGCGGCGGAAGTCGCTTAGGGGAGGACTTTTAGGAGGTCCGCATGGATAAGATCGGCGGCGACCGGCGCAACAGCCGGCGCTATGACATTCGTCTTCCGGTGCACTACCGGGTATCCCAGAAATGGGTGATGGCCCGTAGCGGATCGGCGACCACCTGCGAAATCAGCACCTCCGGCCTCAGCTTTCGTTCCCGCAAGCCGCTGCCGGTGGGTTCCCACATCGAAATGATCATCGATTGGCCGGCCCGGTACGGCGACGTTTACCCGATTGACCTGCAGGCCACCGGCTTCGTGGTGCGCAGCGAACACGGCCGCACGGCGGTGCGCGTCACGTCGCGCAAGTTCCGGGTGATCACCATGCCGGCGCAAGCGCTGCGCGTCAGCGCGTAGCCGCGGCAGCCGGAGGCGCCGGGCGGCGGGGTGCGAATCCGCCGACCACGGCGTACAGTTCTTCGGCCCGGAAGGGTTTGGAGAGGCAGGCGTTCATGCCCGCCGCCAGGAAACGCTCCCGGTCGCCGTTCATGGCATCCGCCGAACAGCCCACAATCGGGACGTCACAGCCGCTGGCGCGAATGGCGCGGGCGGCTTCCACGCCGCTCAATTCGGGCATTTGATTATCCATCAGGACGAGGTCGAACGATTCGGCCGATAAGGCATCGACGGCCTGCCGTCCGGTGGCGGCCAGGCGCACCGAGTGGCCCTGCTTCTCGAGCAACCGCACCGCTACGGTTTGATTCACCAGGTTGTCTTCGGCCAGCAGAATGCGAAGCGGCGCCGGCGGTAATTCCGCGGGCGGGGAGTTGGGCGCCGCCGCGCGGCCGAACCGGCACGTGAAGGAAAATGTGCTGCCCACGCCGGGCTCGCTCTCCACGTGGATCCGCCCCTCCATGAGCTGTACAATCTGCGCGGAGATGGCGAGGCCCAGGCCGGTGGCCCCGAAGCGCCGCGTGACCGACGCGTCGGCCTGGGTGAAGGCGTCGAAGATGCCCGCCAGCTTCTCTTTGGCAATGCCCACGCCGGTGTCTTCCACTTGAAAGCGGAGTTTCACCGAGTCTTCCGCCCGCTTTTCCAGGCCGACCAGCATGCCGACCGAGCCGGATTCGGTAAACTTGACGGCATTGGCCGCCAGGTTCAGGAGCACTTGCCGCAACCGCACGGGATCTCCGCGAACGGCGAACGGCACGTCCGCCCGAACGGCGCAGTGCAGGCGCAGTCCTTTGGATTCGGCTTGCGCCACCAGGATCTGGCGCGTCTCCTCGACCACGGCGCGGACCTCGAAGGGGATGTTCTCGAGGCGCAGCTTGCCGGCCTCGATCTTGGAGAAATCGAGCACCGCGTTGAGAACCTGCAGCAGCCCTTTGGCCGAGCCATACAGGGTCTCGACGTAAAAATCGCGCTGCTCCGGCGGGCAGTCGGCCGCCTGCAGCAACTGCGCCATCCCGAGAATGCCGTGCATGGGAGTGCGAATCTCGTGGCTCATGTTGGCCAGGAAGCGGCTCTTGGCCTGGCTGAGCGCTTCCAGCTCGCCGCGGCGCGCGGCCTCGAGCGCCCGGTCCACCAGTCCCCTCCAGTAGGCCACGTGCAGGCGGCGCGATTGCGCCAGAAGGAACAGCACGAACAGGGCCACGGTGACGGCAAAGGTGTCGCCCTCGACGCCGCCCCGCCACAGGCTCACCAGGAATACCGGCGCCTCCATGAGCAGCAGGTGCAAGCAGACTAGGTCCAGGTACGGCAGGAATGCGATGCAGCCTCCGGTTGACAGGCCTGCGATCCAGATCATGGAGACCGCGAACGGCCAGCTTTCCCAACCGTACAGGAGCAGAAGAGCAGCGTGCATAACACCGCAGGAGCCGGCGATGAGCGCCACGCTGCCGGCCGCCAGGGCCCGCCAGCGAGTGGGATTCTCGGCGCAGAGCGCCTTCCGGCAGGCCATCAGGGAGGCCCGGAAGAGCAGACCCGCCAACATGGTTCCCGCGGCAGCGCACATCAGGCGAGGATGTTGCTGGAAAGACCGGGTGGAGAACGCCAGCACCGCCATCATCACGGGATACGCATAAATCCCCCTGAATAAGCGGGCGCGCAGCTCGACGTTGGCTTCTTCGAGGAGAGTGCGCCAGCGCTGCGGTTCCACGAATTGCGCGGTTTCCTCCAGGATTCCCCAGGGCATAGTTCTTCTACACTTGGCTTATCGGCAGGAATGGAACGGTTTGCAGTGGAAGACAGGCGGTGAGGAAAAACGGTAGTGGGTCCATTTGAAGTTTTCCACAGCGCTTTCGCATTGACAAGCGGATGCGGTTTCGCATGTGGGATAATGGCAGAATGCTTAGGGTGTGGTCCTTCGTCTGGAGATGGATCGGTAATGCGCTTCGCGTCAAGACTCTCTGGGAACTTTTGGTTCCGCCAACCGTCGCTAGTGGAGTCGCCATTGTGCTGAAGGGATTTCTGGCGCAGCCGTGGTTAGTGATTCTGCTGTCGACACTGGGGGTATTCGCTGCGTCAGTCGTAGCCATTCGCGTTATCAGATCAAGCATGGTGGTTAAAGGCGCCTTGCGCTATGTAGGACTCTCTTGGGCTGGGAACCATTGCTTTGAGGGAACGATGAGCATTTGTGCCATGCAGGTGTTAAATATCAGGAACATTCAGGTATCCATTCCTGTCATTTTGCGAAATGTAGCTGCGCAGGTTACATACGAACACGACGATCAAAGAAGGCGGCTTATAGTAAAGAGCGGCGCATGGAGAAATGAAAACCTTAACGACACTAATCCGCTCACTGGAGGAATTCGGATAGTGGACAGCATTAACTTAGAGCCTGGAGAAACCCAGGGACTGATAGTCACAATACAGCGAGTACGGGATGGAAAGGTCTTTGTTTCTCCGCAAAACGGTGAGCAATTTCAAGATATGGAGCCGGGCCACTGGAATGTTTTGGTGGAGATTCGGTCAGATAACTCACGTAGCGTTAAGCTTCGCGGTAGATTCCTGATTGAATCCGTGCGCGGCGGTAACGACAAATTGAGTTTTGATGACCAAGGGTTTAAGCAGCTTTAAGAGAGAGCGCTTTCGCATAGTCAAGAGAAAAGCGCGGAAACGGGCTGCTTTAGGCGGTTTTCTTTGCGTTTGCCCACCGTGCTTTAGCGGCCTTTCGCGCGCTACGCGAGCGCTGTTCGTCGGTCATGGTGGTGAGCCGGCGTTTGCCGCCGATCTTGCCACCTTTGGCCCCCATCTCGCGCATAACCCTTTGGACGATGGTCAACTCGACGGATTCGGTGGATTCTACGGCGTCCAGGAATACCCGCCTGGCGTTCTGAACGGTATCAAGTTTTTCAGTGTTGCGTGTCCGCTTTGGCATACTCCAAGCGTGGCACGGATTGCGCAAGTGCGTCAAGAGGAGGGAATTTCAAATGGACCCACTACCGGAAATCCAGATTGAAGCTCTCGCCCTTGAGTAATTTCTTCTGCCGCAGAACACCGATCCAGAGTTTGCGGAGCTTCTCGTTGGTTTTGGGTGAAAAGCTATGCGAGTAGGTCTCCAGGTAGGTCGTCTTGGGCACCACGTTCAGCCCCGCAAACAGAGCCAGTCCTTCATCGAAAACCAAGTCCATGACATGGTTCTTGCGTTCGGTGCTGGAGAGTTTCAGTCCCAGCAGGGCGAGCCATGCCTGAGGGGGCGGAATCATCTTGCTACCGGGGTAACCGGCCTGCCGGACCAAGCCCGGCAAGTCGCAATCCACCAGCAGGGGCAGAAACAAGAACAGGCCGCCGAGTTGAGTCGTGAAGCGGCGCGGGGAAAGAGAAAACTCGCGGCAATCGGCGACGGCAGCGGCGGTGGGAAGGAGCGTCGCCGGCCGTTCTTCATCCTGGCGCCGAGGCAAGCGGGCAAAGCCTGCTTCATGCAAGATCTCCCAGATGGCGGTGGTACTCAAGGGAGTCTGCTGGGTCTTGAGGGCGCTTTCGATGTCGTAGATGGAGAGGTTCTGTTTGCGCATCCTCAGGATCAGCTCGCGGACGGCGTCTTTCTTGGGCTGGGTATGAGGGCCGTGCTTGAGTTCACGGAAGAAGTCGGGCTTGGAGCGGCGGAAATGATGGCACAAGACGCGGAAGGAGCCGGGAGTATAGCCAAAGCGGCCGGAGACGTCAGCCGAGGAAAGACCTTCGACGAAGTAGGCCCGGAGGGCCTCGTACTGGCGTTGGGTGGGGGCAGCGGGTTCGAGGAAGAAGCGGGAGTAACAGTTCAGGTACCGCCATCGATTTTGCTGGACAAATCGCGCCAAATCGCTTAACGAATTGTGGATGAGTGCGAGAGCCGCTCGCCGCCGGGCAACAGAACAGGGGACCGCAGCGAATCGCCATCGACACTCCAACCAGATCAACCAGCCCAGCCGCGAAGAACTGCAACATCAAGTCGAGCGGCAGCAGCGCGAGATTGAGAATCTCCGCGATCAATTAGCCGAGCGCGAAAAACAGATCGCAGATGCCGAAAAGCAGATCGCGGATCTAGAGCGGCAACTGGCC
>JAIQEX010000124.1 GCA_020073615.1 Terriglobia bacterium | reverse complement strand
CTTGAATCCGGCGTGAAGACTGCCTTTTCAGAGCTTGATGGGCGGGAGCCTGTCGATTCTGGCGAGTATGTCGTCGGCGAGATTCTGAATCAGCGGAGACTCCATGATGCGCAGGATCGGGCGGTTCTGAGGACGTGTGATTTCGCCGGGCAGTAGGAAGAGCTTGTGGCGCAGTTTGTGCAGCGTCAAGTTTTGCCAGGATTCCTGAAGGCAATTGCGCTGGAACGCGGTGACCAAGTTGTAGGCTAAGCGAACGATTTCCAAGTATAGGGCGTTGGCGGCAAAGGAAGCAGTCGGAACCTTGCGCAGGGAATAATCCTCGCGCAGTTCGCCGATGCGTGGCTCCATGGCGGCGCGCGCGTCGTAAAAATGCCAGACTCCGGCTGGGGTCAACGACAGATTCGTTACCCAGGCGCGGTAGAGGTAGCGCCCCATGGAGAACAATGTGGCTTCGGTCTCGTCGGGGGCAATGAATCGCCGTGCCACCACGAAACGACGGGCCTGCGGCCAGCCATGCGGCCGATGCTCGCACTCGGCCATCTCCCACTGCCGGTTCACTGGTTCATACCGCAGACCAGACATGCAACGCTTGAAGGCCGAGGTCAATCGGGCCACCACCGCGTATTGCGCTGAGCGGGCTTCCAGCATCGACAAGACCGGGTTGTAGCCGAAACCGGCGTCGGCCCGCACGCGCAGTTCGCGGATGACCGGCGGCACGTTGGCGAAGCAGGTGTCCAACAACTCCGTGCTGCCCTCCCAAGTCCCGGCATTGCCGGCCCGCAACTCGCAGTCCCAGAGATATGAAGAATTGGCTTCGAGGCACAGCAAAGGGTCATAGGAGCGCTTGCCACGATAGCGCGGGTTATAGCCAACAGCAGAGTTCTCTTGCTGTCCGAATACGGTGACCACGGTGCTGTCAAGATCGAAAATCAGGCGCGAACGATGCTGGGGCAGATGAATCACGCTTTGCAGCAGTCGGTCATTGACGCGGTGCAGTTGTTCCCAAAACGACTTTGGGGCGTGGCGTAAGAAGCGACGCAAAGTCTGCGGGTCCGGGAAGTTCGACAGCCCGGTCAGGTATTGGAAGGTACCGTTGAAACGCAAGAATGACGCGGCTTCGATGCGATCCAGGCCGAGGACGAGGGGATAGACCAAGGCCAAAATCATCTGAGGCACAGAGTAGCGACTGTTGCGGCGCGGGTAGTCCAGGTGTTGGGCTAGGAAATGGCGAAACTGCAGCACTCGCAAGAATTCGCGAAAGAAGTAGATGCCGCCGAAGTGGGTCAACCCTGCATGATTACAGGCGATTCTTAGATTTCGTGGCGATCTTCGCATGCTGACATCTACTCACCAAAAGTGAAGTAAATGTCAGCCTAGCAAAACTGTCACGCCGCTGCGGTGAATCAAGGCTCGGCAACACTCTTGACGCCTCGGAATGCGCCGGATCCAAGTATGAGCGAAGACGAAAAGGATGCCGTGCTTGGCAAGGTCATGCGTCAATACGTCGCTGAAAAGCGGGAGCTCGCGTTCATGGCCGAAAACCTCCATGGTGTCGCTGCCACACTGAAAGCCCTCGGAGCGCTTTTGCACGAATTGCCCCGGTCGGATTCCTTGGAGCCGGTGGCCGCTTGGCAAGAAGCGAAGAAATCACCAATGATCGATACCGGGCAAATTGCCGGACTGCTGAAGGAATACCACGTCCGGCGCAATGGACTCGTTGAGTTGCGAAAGCAACTGGTGGAACTCGGCATTCCCGACCCCGACCCAAGCCGTTAATCCTTCCGCTCGCTCTTCTTTGTTTTGGCGCGGGGCTTCTTGAACGGATTCGGGACGGCGCTCTTCGGCACCGACAATACCGTCTTGAGCGCATTCCTGAACCGCTGATATGCTTCCGGGCCTTCGATCATCTCTACCGTTCGGGCCATGTCTTTAGCCTACTTTCATTCAAAGTGCTCCGTGAATAAGCCTTGGCAGCCCATCACTACGGAAAGTCACGGGCTGGGTTCGTGAGGTTCCCAGCCGCAGATCTTCCATGAGTATTTGCACCTCTGCGCCGCCTATTGCGAACCCGGCCCCGTCAGGGACTCCAAGCATTAGTTTCTCTAACGATCCCCTCAGAACGTACGGTGGGTTGTACGGCAACTGCGCCTCAAAATGATGACGTAGTTCCCATGCCCATAAATCCGCCGCTTGTAAGCCAGCAATGTGCTTATCGTCCTCGGCCCAAGTTCCGATCCTCATTTTCCCGAGCTTGCCCTTTTGTTTTAACTCTCGATATGCATCGTGCGCTATGCCCCATCCCTCTCCACCCTGCTCAAAGATAAACGGCACAGGATCATCCCTAGATGGTCTTTGTTCGGCCCATTTCGAGATGCGCGACGCGCAACCGAGGGCGCACAGAACCCAGGGAAGTTTGTACCTCCGGTCTTTGGGAAAAAGAGTGTGGTATTGGGCAAGCCAGATTACAGTGAACACGCGCAGTTTAACCCGGTGACACATGATATCAATCAGACCGTGAAGGAATCTCGATCTTGTTCTCTCTGAGCGCCATAAATAGCGCTTAGTTGGCCAATTCCTCGATTCAAAATCGGCCATATGAAATGGGATGGGCTTGCCTTGCCCGTCCAACGGTATCCCTGGGACACGTAGCAAATGCTTCGTCCAATCGTTTTGCAACCGGCCCCATTGCAGGGAAGATGATACCAAGCCGCCGACCGCAATAAAATTCTTGCGTTCATTGCCTTTGCCGGATTCGTCAAGATAAGCGCTGAACATTGCCAAATGCCGTTCGGCAGTGGGGTTTAAGATGAGCGCTTCCGCCAATAGTTCGACGTATTGTTTCCGGCGAGGCATGATACACTGATAGCGACACCGGAAAGGGCTTCGACGCTGCTTCGCCTGCCAGCTTTGCCAGCGGCGAAGGGACCTCACCTAAGACATTCCAACGACCAAACTCAAGCCTAGCATAATTCGGTCTGGTAAGTATATAGTTGCCCTTGCCTGCGCTTCCCATACAAGCGCCAGACAACTCTCACAGGCCGAGCTGTTCGGCAGGCTCCGACGTCGTTGCTTCGGGCGGGACGGTTGCCCTCTGCGCCAAGCAATCCCAGGGAAGGCAAAACGCTCAAGTCTCCGCCAATTGGCATTTCTACGAATTCCTGCGGAGAGCCGGTTTGGGAGAACTGATCGCCGAGCATCTGAGCGATTCGCGACGCGGCAAGAATTCGCAACTGCCGTTGGCTGACCTGTACCCCCAATCCGTCTACAGCCGCGTGGCAGGCTGCGAGGATGTCAATGACGCCGAGCGGCTCTCCCAAGATCCGGCGTTCCGGCTAGAGGAAGGGCGGGTGCAGCGATATTTCACAAAGAGCAGGGAGGAAGCGGCAGGTGTCGATGGAAGTTGCTGGAGAAGTGAGACTTGCCGGCTCTGAACCTCTGACGCCTGTGGAAATGTAATCCAAGTCGAGCGAATGGAAATTTTCAGAGCTGGAGATCGATATTCATGGATCAAGAAAGGCCCGATCGTTGTATACTGAGTCTCTCGGGAGATCCCATAATGGAAATCCCGCCTTAACGTGTTCAATCTGGATACACGCCAGTGGATCTCCTGAGAGGAGGACGGCATGACCAGGATTACATTCCTACGGGCAACCATCAGTCTGATCGCTCTGTTAGGATTACCGCGGGCTCACGGGCAGGACAATCTCGCGAACTGGAAGGCGTTCGTGGCTGCGGTCAAGGATGGGAAGATGACCGCCGATATGGTCCGGCCTTATGAAGGTCTCACCAAGGATGTCTTGTTGAAGCAGCTTGCTGACCTTAAAGGCTGGCATGAGAAATGCAAATCCTGGAATGAATGGGACAATCCCGAGATTTACCCCGTCGGCGATGAGGTCCACTACGTCGTGACCTTCACGTGGGGAGGGCAGACGAAGAGCAGTTTCTGCTTCACGCTGCTTACAGAAGGAGACAAATGGTTCTACCGGCATGTCGAGAACATCTTCATCCGCCTGGACCGGGTGAACCGCCTTCCCGCGTCCGAGTTCCCGGACCTGCCGGCGGAGACGAAGGCCTGGCAACGGGAGGAGATCTATTGGTCCCAGATGGTCGACTTCAATAGCGTCCTGTCCAAAGAGAAAGGGAAGGATTTTCTGCCTAACCTCCTGAGAGATGGGTACGGGTACTATCTGGAGGCCAAGACTTGGGTGCCCTTTGTGCCGCCGGAACGAGCGTTCATCCTGTATCTGTGCTGGGAACAGAGCCGTCTCAGGGGAAACGCCGTCACCCTGGAAACCCTGACGGACAACGAGGCCACCGTCCGGATCAAACCTCAGTTCTTCGCGCTGTACAGAAATACGGGGCACCTTAAGGCGCAGATCCCATTCGCGGATTACCGCCGCATTTTCGAAACCATATGGCAGGACCGGGCTGCGGCTGCCGGCTGGAAGCTCGATATCCGGTATGAAGATCCCGAGTGTCTGACCTGCGTGCTGAAGTTCACGCGGAAATCATAAGAGCGCGACTCTTCGCACTGGCCACCGCATCATCCCTCTAACCCTTGACCCCGAAACAGAACCGCGAACGGTAGTCAGTGCCCATGGGCCGCGGCGGCCCGCCAAAAGACATGAAAGTCGTCCCCGCGCGGCTGGAATTACCCCGATCCCGTGTTCCGATCTCACACGGAACCGCGAACGGTAGTGAGCGTTATTTCCCGCTCGGAGTGGCAAATTACATCAGGCAGCGTGCCCGGACATGCATGGCCGCGTTTGTGCGGGGTCCTGGGTGGTGCCGCGCAATCCTGTCAAATTCAAAGTCGAAATAGGTGGAGCGCGGGCCACCCGGCCCGCCGTCTCCGCCGAGTCGATTCGCGCGGCGGAGTACAATGTTAATGCGCCGATGCCGTCACCCGAAGGAAGATAGAGACATGACCGGTATCCAGTTTGTCACCGATGAGAAGGGCCGAAAGGTGGCTGTTCAAATCGACCTGAAAAAGTACGGGAGCATATTAGAAGATTTTGGGACGGGCTGATTTCGGAATTCCGCCGCAAGCAACAGGGCATTCCCTACGAGCAATACCGGGCAAGCCGCCTGAAGCGTAGCCAGACGCGTGGCTAAATACTCTCTCGAAATCAAGCAATCGGCGCAGAAGGAATTGAATGCGCTGGACGATCTCCTCTTCACTCGCATCGACGGTAAGATTCTGGCACTGGCCGACAAGTCCGCCCCACAGAATGACCCAGACAGGGCATGGGCCGCTGCCCCGGTCAAAGTCAAAATAGGCGGAGCGCGCGACACTCGGCAGACCGTCTCCGCAGAGCATGGCAGCCGGCGATTCTCGTCCTGAATGTGTATAATTGTCTAGCAGGATACACATTCGTGCGGACGAACATCGTAATTGACGACAGGCTGATGCGGGACACGCTTCGCGCCACGGGACTGAAGACCAAGCGTGAAGCCGTGGACCAGGCTCTGCGAACCTTGTTGCGGCTGCGGAAACAGGCGGACATCCGCCGGCTCCGCGGTAAACTGGTCTGGCGGGGCGATCTGGACGCCATGAGAAGCGGCCGTTGATTCTCGTCGATACCAGCGTGTGGATCGATTACTTCAACGGAACGATCACCGCGCAGACCGGGAAGCTCGACAGTCTGCTTGGCCAGGAGCCTTTGGCCATCGGCGACCTGATCCTGACGGAAGTTCTGCAGGGCTTCGCGGATGAACGGGACTTCAACCAGGCCAGGAAAATGCTAACGTCGCTGACGTTCGTACATTTGGGCGGACGGGAGATCGCGATTCAAGCCGCGAAAAACTTTCGCGCGTTGCGCCGCCTCGGCGTAACGGTTCGCAAGACCATCGATACGGTGATTGCTACACGATGCATCGAGAGCGGGTACGACCTGCTGCACAGCGACCGGGACTTTGATCCGCTTGCCCGGCATCTGGGCCTGCGAGTAGTGCTTTGACAACCAGCCTGTCGCGGAGTGCCGGTAACCCGTCGCAATGTACCATATGTATACATGATGAGGCGGCCCCGGTTTTTTCTCGACGATCGTCCTTGGAGTGCCCTCCACGCACGTGCGAAGAGCCAGCGAACGACGGTTTCCGAATTGGTTCGCGAGGCCGTCCGGGAACGCTACGTGGGACCGCGGGCCGCAGGAGCCGTGGTAAACAGCGCAATGCTCTGGACGCGTAACCGGAAACACTATCCAATGAGAGAACTGGTTTTCTTTTAGGTCGAGATTGCTCCCGTGAACATTCTCATACCCAACCTGGGTTCGACTTCGCTCAAGTACCAGATCCTGGAAATGCCCTCCGAAACCGTCCTGGCCAAGGGCCGCCTGGAGCGCGTCGGCGACTACCGCGAAGCCATCCGTCAGATCGACGCCGGCGGCACGCGCGTCGACGCCGTCGCGCTCAAGGCGGTGCACGGCGGCCCGCGCTATCGCGGGACCTTCCTGGTGGATGGCGGCGTGGTCGAAGCGCTGCGCCGGTTTCTGCCCGCGGCGCCGGTACACAACGCCATCTACCTGGCGGCCATCGACGCCTTCCGCGAAGCCATGCCCGCCGTCCCGCTGGTGGCCGCCTTCGAACCGGAGTTCCACGCCACCATCCCGGAGCACGCGCGGCTCTACGGGGTGCCCGGCCAGTGGCGGGAAGAGGGCGTGGTGAAGTACGGATTTCACGGCGCTTCGCACCAGTTCATCGGCGAGCGGGTGGCGCAGATGCTCGGGCGGCAGGTGAAGCTGGTGAGCTGTCACCTGGGCGGCAGCTCTTCGATGTGCGCCATCGACCGCGGCCGGTCGGTGGACACTACCATGGGCTTCTCCCCGCAATCGGGGCTGGAGAGCGCCACACGCCACGGCGACCTGGACGTCTTCGCCGTGCTCTATATGATGGAGCGCCACCAATGGAGCCCGGCCGAGGCCGGACGCCAGCTCGCGCAGGGCGGGGGACTGGCCGGCCTGTCCGATGTCCCCGGCGGCGACTTGCGCGACGTGGAAGCCGCCGCCGCGCAAGGCAGCCGCCACGCAGAGCTGGCGCTCCAGGTGTTTGCGTATCAGGTGCGGAAGACCATCGGAGCGTTCGCCGCGGCCATGGGCGGATTGGAGGCCGTGGCTTTCACCGGCGGGATCGGTGAAAACTCCGCGCCCTTGCGGCGGAGCTGTTGCGCGGGCCTGGAGTTCCTGGGCATCCGCGTGGACCCGGCGAAGAACGGCGCTCCGGGCGGCGACCACGCCGTCTCCGCCGAAGATTCGCGCGTGGCCGTGCTGGCGCTGGCCACCAACGAGGAATTGATCGTCGCCCGGCGGGCGTTCCGCTGCCTGCGGGCTACTTGAAGATGCTCTTGGGGATCATGGCGTGCACGCCCTTGGTCCCATCCACCGCTTGCGTGATATCGAAATCCACTCCCACGCTGCACAGCGCATAGGCCTCTTCGCGCGACAGGTGTTTTTCGGCCACCAGAAAATCGATGGCCTCCCGCACCGCCAGGATCAGCGCCTGCGTCAGGTCCGGGTCCAGCCCCATGGCGATCCAGTGCGTGGGCGTTTCGCCGCGCGGCCATTTCAGGTGCATGTCCTTGCGCACCACAAACTGGAAAGTGCCCACCAGCGACGTCTCCATGGCGGTGATGTCCACCTCGCCATTGCCCTGTCCGGCATGGCCGTCGCCCACTTCGAACAGCGCGCCGGCCACGTGGACCGGAATGAACAGCCTGGTGCCGGCCACCAGCTCCTTGTTGTCCAGGTTGCCGGCATGCTCCCCCGGAGGCGCGCTGTTGAGGCGTCCTTTCGATTCCTCCGGCGCCACCCCCATGCTGCCGAAGAACGGCCGCAGCGGGATTTCAATGTTGTCCGCGAACCGCGCCACGTTGCGCGCGCCATCGAGCGGAATGATCTTGGTGCGCCCTTGAGCGAAATCTTCCCGCGGCAGAACTCCCCGGGTAGGGCTGAAACTGTTGGCGGCATAGGGCGTCGACAACTGGATCTTCTGGATACGGACCTCCAGCACATCGCCCGGCTCCGCGCCCTCGACAAAAATCGGTCCCGTGAGGATATGGCCGCCCGGTCCTTTATCTTTCACCTGGTCATAGATCGCCTTGAGTTCCGCCTGGATGTCCTCCGGCTTCACCCCGGCATTGGCCAGCGAAGTGGGGCTGCTGGTGGTCATGGTCTGGATCTCGACCGTGTCGCCGGACTTGATCTTCAACACGGGCTTCGCGGCCGCCCAGTAATACCCCCAGGCCACCGTGGACGGCGTGGCTTTGAGCTGATAATCGGCTGCGTGTATGGCGCCCGATGCCGCCAGGAAAACAAGAAGAGGCTTCATATTATCCTGCGATTCTACCGCAGACGGCGGGCAGCCTTTCGGTCCTTGTGGTCCTTGTGGTTGACACCGGGTCGCGCGCTTTGATATTACTCGCGGGCATTGAGAGTGTGCCTCGTGACTAAGAGAGAGCTGGTCGGAAAGATGGCTTTGGATGCGCGGTTGACGCGCGCCCAGGCGGCGCGGGCATTGGATGCGTTGGTGGCGGGTATTCGGAGCAGCCTGGTGCGGGGCGACCGGGTAATCATCTCCGGGTTTGGCACCTTTGGGGTCGCGCACCGCAAGGCGCGGCGGGTGAGGAACCCGAGGAACGGCAGCACCATCGATATCGCTGCCCGGCGGGTACCGCGTTTCGCGCCGGGTTTGGAATTGAAGTCGGCCATAGCCGGACTCGAGGAGGGAAGCCCTGGTCCCGAGATCGCGCCGCTGCTATAGGCGGACCTTGGCGCCCATTTGACACGGTGCGCCGCCGTACAGTGGCGGAACGTATGCTACGTGCTCCACTGGCCTTAGATTTATGATTAATACGAAGAAACTGCAATTGGCTTGGAAATACCGGAAGTATCTCTGGAAATACCGCGCGCTCGTCCGCCATCGCTGGGATATCGCGGCGGTGGCGGCCACCGGCGTGTTGATTGCGGCGCTGGCGCTCGCGGGCGGATCTTCGTCGCGCGGCGCGGCATCGAATGGCTAAGTGCCCAACGAAGAGCAGGGCAGGCCCCATTACATCGCCGGCAGCGTCGGCACGGTAAGACTGTTCGGCGTGCCGGTGCGCCTGCACTTCACCTTCATCCTGCTGCTGGTGTTTCTGCTCTTCGTGGGCATCGGCGGGCGCCAGTCGGGCGCCATGACGGCGCTCTACATCCTGGCGCTGTTCGCGTCGGTGCTGGCGCACGAGGTGGGGCATGCCCTGGTGGCCCGGCGCTACGGCATACGCACCATCGAGATCGTGATGTTTCCCATCGGCGGCGTGTCGCGCCCCGAGCGGCAGCCCAAGGCGCGGGAAGAATTATGGATCGCACTGGCCGGCCCGATGGTGAACCTGGTAATCGCGGCGGCGCTGATCGGCTGGGTGGCCATGCGGCAGGGCTTCGTGGCGGTCGAGCAATTGCGCCAGCCCACCGATGCCAACCTGGCGGAGCGCATCGCCTTCGGCAATCTGGCGCTGTGCCTCTTCAACCTGCTGCCCGCTTATCCCATGGATGGCGGGCGGATCCTGCGCTCGTTTCTGGCGCTGCGCCGCCCGGAAGAGGAAGCCACGCGCATCGCTTCCGGCGCCGGGCAGGCGCTGGCCATCCTGATGGGCCTGGCAGGCCTGCTGTGGGGCAACCCCATGTTGATCTTCATCGCCCTGTTCGTGTACCTGGGCGCGTTTCAGGAGGCCGCCGCGGCGCGCGGGCGCATCTTCACCGCCGGGTTTCCCGTGCGCGCGGCCATGATCACGGATTTCCGAACGCTGAGCCACGGCGATACTATTCGAGACGCCGGCAACCTGTTGCTGGCCACCTCGCAGCACGATTTTCCGGTGATGACCGGCAACACCGTGGCAGGACTGCTGAGCCGCGCGGCCCTGGTGCGGGCCATGCTGAGCGAAGGGCCCGAAGCCTACGTGGCGGGCGCCATGGATCGCAACTTCACGCGCCTCGCGCCGGATGTGCCGCTCACCGAAGCGCTGCCCCTGGTCACCGGCGCCGGCTCCTGCGCGCTGGTGATGGACCAGGAGGACCGCCTGCTGGGAATGCTGACCTCGGAAAATCTTTCCGAATTCATTCTGCTGCGCCAGGCCAGCGAGGCGCAGCATAAGGGCCGCCCGCAATGAGCGCCCATCGCGTGGTGATCGTGGGCGGCGGCTTCGGCGGCTTGGACGCCGCCAAAGCACTCGGCAACGCGCCGGTTTCCGTCACCCTCTTCGACCGGCGCAACTTCCATCTCTTTCAACCGCTGCTCTACCAGGTGGCCACCGGCGCGCTCTCGCCCGGCGAAATCGCCTCGCCCTTGCGCGTGGTGCTGCGCAAGTATGCCAACATCGAGGTGTTGCTGGGCGAAGTGGTGGATCTGGACGTGGAGAATCGCCAGGTGATCCTCAGCGATTCCCGAGCGGCCTATGACGACCTGATCGTCGCCACCGGCGCCACTCACCACTATTTTGGTAACGACCAATGGGCGGCGCTCGCCCCCGGGCTGAAGACGGTGGAGGATGCCACCGAGATACGGCGGCGCATCCTGCTGGCCTTCGAAATGGCCGAGCGGGAACCGGACCCGCAGAAGCGGCGCTCGTGGCTTACCTTCGTGATCGCCGGCGGCGGGGCGACCGGCGTCGAACTGGCCGGAGCGCTGGGCGAGATCGCCAACGACACGCTGCGCTGGGATTTTCGCCACATCAATCCCGCCGACGCGCAGATCCTCCTGGTGGAAGGCGAGAGCCGTCTGCTGCCGCCCTTTCCCCCGGATCTGTCGGCCAAGGCCGAGCGGCAACTGGTATCGCTGGGAGTACGTTCGCTGCTCGGGGCGCGGGTCGTCAATATCGATGCCGAAGGCGTGACGGTGAAGACCGGTGACTGCGAAGAGCACATCGCGGCGCGCACCGTTTTGTGGGCGGCGGGGGTGCGCGCGTCGCGGTTGGGCAAGGTCCTGGCGGAACGCGCGGGGGCGCCGCTCGATCGGGCGGGCCGCGTGCTGGTGGCGCCCGACCTGAGCGTGCCGGGTCACCCCGGGATCTACGTCGTCGGCGACCTGGCCAATTTCCCCCATCAGACGGGCAAGCCTCTGCCCGGTGTGGCGCCGGTAGCGATGCAGCAGGGCCGCTACGTGGGGCGCCTGATCCGCGACAAACTGCGCGGGCGGCCGGTCTCCCCGTTTCACTACTTCAACAAGGGCAACCTGGCCACCGTGGGACGCAATCGCGCCGTGGCCGAGTTCGGCAAGCTGCACGTCGCTGGTTTCCTCGCCTGGTTTCTATGGGTCTTCGTGCACCTGATGTACCTGGTGGAGTTCGAGAATCGCCTGCTGGTGCTGGTCGAGTGGGTGTACAACTACATCACGCGCAACCGCGGGGCGCGGCTCATCACCAGGGGCGAGAATACGCGCACGCCGGACCGCGCGTGACTCTGTTACCTTCAAATATAAACTTTCACTTGAGGTCCAGATATGTCCTATCTATCCATACGCGATCTCGATCTGAACGGAAAGCGGGTTTTCATCCGCGTGGATTTCAACGTCCCGCTGCAAAAGAACGACCAGGGTGAAATGGAAATCACGAGCGACAAGCGCATCAAGGCTTCGCTGCCCACCATCCAGTACGCGCTCGACCATGGCGCCGGCGTCATCCTGGCATCGCACCTCGGCCGCCCCAAGGGCAAGCCGAATCCGGAGATGAGCCTGAAGCCCGCGGCCCGGCGGTTGCAGGAGTTGCTGGGCCGCCCCGTGAAGATGGCGCCCGATTGCGTGGGCCCGGAGGTCGAGGCCCTCAAGCCGGCGCCGGGCGAAGTGCTGTTGCTGGAGAATCTGCGCTTCCATCCCGAGGAGGAGAAGAACGCCCCGGAGTTCGCCCGCAAACTGGCCGCCATGTGCGATGTCTACGTGAACGACGCGTTCGGCTCGGCGCATCGCGCGCACGCTTCCACCGAAGGCATGGTGCGGTTCGTTCCGCAGGCCGCGGCCGGCCTGCTGATGGAGCAGGAGCTCAAGTACCTGGGCATGGCGATCAGCCATCCGGAGCGGCCGTGCGTCGCCATACTGGGCGGCGCGAAGGTGTCGGACAAGATCGAAGTCATCCGCAACCTGGGCAAGGTCGTGGATATGCTGCTGATCGGCGGCGCCATGGCGTACACATTCCTGAAGGCCCAGGGCCAGCCCACGGGCAAGTCGCTGGTGGAGGAGGACAAGGTCGAGCTGGCGAAGAATCTGCTCGCCGAGTTAGGCGGCAAGCTGGTCCTGCCGGTGGATCACGTGGTGGTGTCGGAGATCGCCGCGGGCGCGGCCAACCAGGCCGTGGAGACGATTCCCGATGGCAAGATTGGAGTCGATATCGGCCCCCGGACCGTAGAGAACTTTTCGCGGATCGTCGCCGGGGCCAAGACCGTAATCTGGAACGGGCCCATGGGGATCTTCGAAAAACCGCCCTTCGACCGCGGCACGGTGGCCGTGGCCAAGGCGGTGGCCGATTCCGGAGCGATTTCCGTGGTGGGCGGCGGCGATTCCGAAAAGGCCATCAAGGCGGCGGGCGTGACCAGCCGGATCACGCACGTCTCTACGGGCGGCGGAGCGTCCCTGGAGTTTCTGGCGGGGATCCAGTTGCCTGGTGTGGCTGCGTTACATCGGTAGGACGCCGCGCCGCGGCGTCACAGGATTGCGACATTCAAGTGGAGACGCCCAGGCGGGGCAGCACCCATTTCATGAGCGCGATATAAGCCAGGAAGATGAGGGCGATAGGTACGTAATTGGACATCTACCTATTGAGACGCAGAATGAAGGCGCCAGGTGACAGCCAAGACCAGCTCATAGCGGCGATCCAGTTCCGGGCGCGCCGCCATAAGCCCAGTTACGAAGGGCGACGAAGGATTGTTCGAAGGGCACCAATTCGTAACCTCATAATCGACAACGAGTTGCGGTAGGCACCCGCAGAGCCAATGCGTTCAAAGTACGAAGCGAGATCGAAAAGAGGCTTCATGCTCGTCCGGGGAATCCTCCATGTGCCTCGGGCCGGCATTTGAGGAGTTGCTGAACGCGCTCAGGGTCCGAAATTACGTAGATTTCGGCAATTTTGTCGTGTGCCACTACGAAGCCCAATATGGACATGGGTCTTCCGTTGGGAAGGTATGAAACGGTCCCGGGCGCACCGTTCACGAGCACCGTTTCAATTCTCTGCACGAGCCTGGAGAATGCGAGAGCCTGACTCGCAACCGCTACCGCACCGCGGATACCAGTTGCTGCAGGATGACGGTCCGCCCGGAGCAGAACCTGAGGATCGAGCATGGCGATAAGGGCGTCGAAGTCGCCTCCATGTGCAGCGGCGACGAAAGCATCGACCACCTTCCGCTGTCGCGCGAGGTCCGTATCCGGCATCGCTGCGCCCTGCACGCGCCGGCGGGCACGGCTGGCGAGTTGTCGAGCGGCTGTAGAAGAACGCCCTACGAGCGGGGCGATCTCTTCAAAAGGCAGGGCAAACATATCATGCAGAACAAATGCCAGCCGCTCGGCAGGCGTCAGTGTATCGAGAACGACAAGCAGCGCCAAGCCCACGGAATCGGCCATCACGACCTCGTTCTCAGGGCCTGCGTCGCGGCTCACGAGGAAATCCGGTATGGTCAGCTCAAAAGAATCCTCCCGCTTCGAGCGACGCGAGCGTAGCATATCCAGACTAATCCGGGCGATGACCGTCGTCAGCCAGCCCCCGATATTCTCAATGCCGCTGTTCTCCGTCTGGCTGAGGCGCAGCCATGCTTCCTGAACGGCGTCTTCGGCATCATCGAGTGAACCGAGCATCCGATAGGCAACCCGGCGCAGATGCGGCCGGTTCTCCTCAAATCGCTTCGCTAACCATTCCGTCATACGTTCCCTCTCATTGCCTCTACACCGATGACGGATGAACTTTATCAGATGTGACCGAGTGCAGGCGCAATGTAATGAAGCAGCCACGAGGATTCTTCAGAAGGTGGAAACTCTTTTCTGCTCGCCGCTTCGACGGCAGCCGTCACATCGCGGCGATTTGATTCGTCAGAGTGGTGTAGCACAACAAACTACAAAGGAGAACCAATCATGACCGTAACAGTAGAACTCAAGCAAAGAATGAATAGCCCTGTGATGATTCATCCTGACGCGATGCAGGCGCTGCTGGCGCTCGGCAAGTCCGCGCACAACCCGTCCGTGCCCCTGACGACTCTCATGCTCGTCGAGCTGCGGGCAAGCCAGGTCAACGGCTGCAGCGTATGCGTTGATATGCACTCCCGCGACTTGAAGAAACACGGCGAACCCGATGACAAGATTTTCGCGGTAGCCGCTTGGCGAGACAATCCGATCTTCAATGGCGCCGAACGCGCTGCCCTCGCCCTCACCGAGGCTTTGACCAGGCTTGCCGACAGTCGCGATGGGGTGCCGGACGATGTCTGGGAGGAGGCGGCGCGCCACTACGATCAGAAAGCGCTCGCCACTCTGTTGATCGCCATCGGAAATATCAACGTCTGGAACCGCCTCAATGTCGGCATCCGCCAGGTTGTTGGAATCTGGAAGGGATGAACTGCGCTGCCGATCGGTCTCGACGAAGCGGCTCAGCGATATGAGATCGTCAGGCTGCTTCGTCGAAAGCGCAGAGGAGCGATGAAGATGAACAATCAATTCGCGGTCACCTTCCAACGGACTGCTGCCGTAATACTCCTGTCTGCACCGGCCACGACGCGGGCGCGGCACTCGACTACGTGACGGAGCTACCCTCGGCGATCCGTCAACGTAGTGACGAAAGGACAGAAACAATGGACAAAACGAGTATCGAAGAGATGCGGATTGCGCTTGTGACAGGCGCAAACAAGGGAATCGGAAAAGAGATCTCGCGCCAACTCTCCGCCAAAGGTCTGCTCGTCCTGATGGGCGCGCGGGACCGCCAACGGGGCGAGGAGGCCGCAGCAGAACTTCGAGCCCAAGGCCTTCGGGTCGAGTTTATCCAACTCGATGTGACCTCGCAACAGAGCGTCGATGACGCTGCCGCCGAAGTGGAGCGCCGCCTCGGGCGGCTCGATATCCTCGTGAATAATGCCGGGATCAGACTTGATTGGTCGGCAGCATCGGAATTGACGGTAGATATCCTCAAGGAAACGTTCGAGACCAACGTCTTGGGTGTTTTCCGTGTGACAAAGGCTCTGCTGCCTTTGCTCAGAAAATCCACGCACGGTCGAATCGTTAACATGTCGAGTGGACTTGGCTCCCTCACCTGGAATACGGACTCCAACAGTCCCTTACCAAGCCGACACCTATCGCTCGCGTATTCGTCATCGAAAGCGGCGCTCAACATGATTACGGTTCAGTTGGCCGATGAACTCAGGGGCGCACGAATCAAAGTGAACTCGGCCGATCCGGGTTTCACAGCGACGGACATGAACCGGCATCGCGGGCAGAAAACAGTTGAGCAAGGCGCAACGACTCCGGTGCACTTAGCGTTACTCCCGGACGATGGCCCTACCGGGGGAATCTTCGGAGATGGCGGCCCCGAACCATGGTAAGGCTTGCGAAACACGTCAGCAGAGGAGGCGAAGAAATGAGTACATCGGGGTTGAGGATGACATACATTGGAGGGCCGACGCAGGACTCGAACAGAGAATTAACTTGCTTCCTGCAGGCAGCGCAGTCGAACTATAGGAAGCCGGACTTCGGAGTGAAAAAACATCATAGGAGAATGCGGTGCTCAAATTCGTGGAAATGGATGACAGAACTTCGGTTCGCACCCAAATGGAACAAGAGCATGGTCCCGTCATCCTGATCAACCAATTCGTCGTCGAGCCGGAAGATGCCGAAGGGTTCTTGAAGCTGTGGGCCGAGGATGCCGCGATCATGAAACGCCAACCTGGCTTCATCTCGGCTCAAATGCACAAGGGCGTTGGGGACAGCCGAGTGTTTCTGAACTATGCCGTCTGGGAGTCCGTAGCAGACTTCAAGCGGGCGTTCCACAACCCAGAATTCCAGGCGAAGATCCGAGCCTACCCGTCAAGCATAGTGGCGTCGCCTCATCTCTTCAAGAAACTCTCGGTGCCGGGCATTTGCGTGGATTGAGGCCGCGCGAACGCCGATTTGGACGAGGAGGCTCGGGATAAGGAGATTGAGCGCGACTTTTCTCCCGGAGGGCGCGGCACGCCGCTTCTGGAGCAGATTCAGCGCGAGACTAAAGTGGGGTAGGCCTCCAGGCCTGCCTCCGCGCCGCAGGCGCGCTTCGCGCGCTGGGGCAGGCCAGGAGGCCTACCCTACCACGCCACATTGATGATGCAGTCTTCCCCCGCCTTCACACGCGCCCGTATGTGCAGGTTCTTCTGCGCGGCGTCGTAGAACCACGTGCCGTCGGCCAGCGCCGCCAGGCCCTCCGCCTGCCCGTACTTCCGGTCTTCGAAGCCCACTTCCGCCGGCTTCTCGACGTGGTGCACCACCCACTGGTAAGCCCGCTCCTTTTGCGATTCGATCTCCAGGCGCATGATGTCGGCGGCCGGCGCGGCGTGAACCTGCGTATACTCCCCGGCGTCGCGCTCCAGCAGAAAGAATTCGGCCGCCAGCCGGGGAAAATAGTGCAGCCCCAGGGCTTCGCCCGAATTGAGCGGCACGATAGTGCCGTTGCGCGCGAACACCGCCAGCGCCGCGCTATCCACCGTGATGCTCCGCTTTCCGGGCGAAACCTCATTGGTTTCGAGGTTGGTCCACATGCCTTGCGGCAGGTAGAGCGTCCGCTGGTTGGCGGGCTCGTAGACCGGCGCGATCAGCATTTCATCGCCCAGCATGAATTCGTCGGCGTGGCGCGCGCATTCCACGTCGTCGGGAAACTGGAAGGGCAAGGGATGCCACACCGGATGGCCGCGGTCGCGCACCTCCACATCGTAAATGTCGAAGAAGCCGGCCAACTGCCCGCGAAAGCCGCTCAGTCCCACCGTGCCCGCGGTCACCCTGGGCACCAGCGATCCGAGCTGGCGCGCGCGGCGCAGCAGGTCTGGCGGCGCGTTGGCGTAGGGGGCCAGATCGAAGACCGGCTCGAATGCCGCCGACATCGCGCCCTGCACCAGCCGCAGAAGGGACGTCCGCAGCGTGGCCCACGTGCCAGCGCCCTCCGCCGCCGCGGGCCAATCGCGCGCCGGGCCACGCACGGCGTTGTGCTCCTCGAAAATCTGCTTCGGCGCCGGTCCGTAATAGAAGAAATAGTCGACGCGCGGCGCGCGGATGCGGTAGCGGTCCGCGGCGGTGAAGTCCATGCGGAACTCTCCGCCGCCGGCGTGATACTCGGCAAACCCGGCCGTGGAGAGCAGGAACGGAACCTCGGTGGTGACCGCCTTTCCGCGCAGATCGAACGCCGGATCGGCACGCGGGCCCAGGCCGTAGAATCGCACGCCCGCCGGAGCCTCGCGCTCCCACGCTACGCCCGCGCCCTCCGCCTGCGGCTCGGAAAGGTCGGCCAGCAGAGGCTCGCCGTCCAGCCGTCGCACGCGCACCAGCAGGCCGTGCTTCTGCACCGCCACCTCGATGAACCTAGTGCGCAAGCGCACCGCGCCCGGCGTATCGTCGATCTCGACGGGTACGCGCTCGCGCTCCGCCCGGGCGGCCGCGGGCAGCGGCCCTTCGAGCGTGCGGCGAAAGCGGAACGTGCTGGGGCCGATCCACACCAGCTCCGCGCTCCCGCGGTCCAACAGGAACTCGATGCGGTTGTCATGCGGGGCAAACGCCAGCAGCGTCGCCACCGCGGCCAGCGCCTGCGCCGGCATCAGAGCAGCAGCATCTCGCGCTGGATCTCGCCGGTGACGCGCGCGTCTTTTTCACCGATGAACATGTTGACCTCGGAGCGGACGCCGAACTCCGGCAGATAAATTCCCGGCTCGATGGAGAAACAGGTCCAGGGCGCCACGCGGCGCACGTCGTGGGTCTCCAGGTTGTCCATGTTGGCGCCGCTGCCGTGCACCTCCTGGCCGATCGAGTGGCCGGTGCGATGCGTGAAATACTCCCCAAAGCCGCGCTCCACAATTACCGCGCGGCAGGCATCGTCCACCTGGTAGCCGCACAGCGGCTCCCCCGCGGCGCTGGCGTCCACCACGCGTTTGATGGCGGCGTCGCGCGCGTCCTTCACGATATCGAACACGATGCGCATCTTCTCCGGAGGGTGGTCGCCGCAAAACGCCGTCCAGGTGACGTCGTAGTAGACCGCGCCGGGCTGGTCGAGCTTGGCCCACATATCGATCAGCAGCCAGTCGCCCTTGCGGATCGGGCGCGTGTTCTCTTCGGTGGGCTCGTAGTGCGGGTCCGATGCGTTGGCGTTCACCCCCACAATCGGACCGTGGTCGGTAATGAGCCCCGCCTTGGCGAAGCCCTCGCGGAAATAGTTCTTCACTTCCACTTCCTGCGGCGCGCCCCCCGCGCGCAGCCGCTCCCGGATCATGGCGAACGCCTGGTTGCGGATGCGGTCCACGCGCCGGCCGGCCTCGAGGTGCATCTCCAGCGCTTCGGGCGTCCAGCGCGCCTCGAAAGCCTGGACCAGCTCGGCCGAGCTGATCACCTCCACCCCCACACTGCGCACCAGCTCCACCGTACCCGCGTCCACCATGGACACATACGGGATGGCGCACAGCGGCGAATACTGCATGGCCACGCGCGTCATCCCGGCGGTGAGCCTGCGCAGCGCGTCCACCTGCTCGGTCCAACTGGAGTATGCAATGCGTTCGCCGGGCAGGCCGCCGAGCATGCCGCGCTCGATGCGGTGCACCATGCCCAGCGGCTCGCCTTCCGCCGGGATCATGTAATACCAGCGCCGCGTGGGCACCGTGGTGGTGGGCAGCCCCAGGACCCGGTAAGCCAGCGGGTCGCGCTGGTGGTGGTCGAAAAATAGCCACCCGTCGAGCTTCTGGGCGCGCAGCTCTTGCTGAATTCGGTGGAGTTCCATGGCGGTCGAACCTACAGTCTACCTGGAAAAGCGTGGCGCATGCGGTTACGCGGCCACCGGCGCCCGCTTCGCGGGTTTCGACTCGGGTTCTCCCGCTACCGCGTCCGCCCTCACCCTCCTCGACGCCGAAACACAGCCGACGTTGCTGGGCAGGAGCGCGGCGGATTATCTGCGCGGCAGTTCTGTAAGGAACAGGACATACGGGACGACCGGTTTGGAGCCCCTTTTCCGCTATTAGAGAGTGAGGTTAGCAGAAATGAGACTTATCGATGGCGAGAACGTGAAATCCAGCGGGCACTGTCGGGACCGATGGGCCGCTCCGGATAGAAGGGCAACCCTACAAAACGTCCGTTCAACCCGGCCTCGAGGCTTATGTGGAGGCACCCCCCAGCATTCTCGACCTGAAGACTTCCGAATACGTATTCGGGCGACTCGTCAGCCGGAAGGCCCTGGCGGTGCAGATTACGATCAGCAATAGTAGCCACGATTACAATCTTCTCGTCAGCCAGATTTCGCTCTCTTTCTGCGAAGGAGCTGACGATAAGAATCAGGCGGCGCCCGCAACGCCGGACCAAGGCAAGGCCCCGGCAGGCACTCCGGCCCCAGCCGGGCCTGCTGGAGCCGCCGCGACGTGTACGGCGCCGTTATCGCTATCGAGCATGGATAAGATTGTTCTCCAAGGCTTGGCTGATCGTGGCCAGTCTACCGATCCCCGCAATGTAGTCTTGCGGATCATTGAAGGCGTTGGTGCTGCGCTGGTCCCCTTCCCCACTTTTGTTCATCACATCGGATCCAGCTTCACCCCGTCCGTGGCCGCTTGGAACGGCCCGTTTACGCAAGGTTACAAGATCGTATTCCCGGACTACACAGTCAATCAGATCATTCGTCTGAGCAATTTGGCCTTCACCACTAATAAGGTGATTGGAAAGCAAACGTCCGAAACAGTGGTCGCCTTTATCCCACTGGAGGTCGTGTTCAGCAAGCAAGAGGTTAGTACATTTCACACGGACCCACATAGGCAGTTCGTGGATCTGGCGCGGCGATCGATAGTGCGCGTTGACGCCACCTTCATTACGCCCGTCAAGCCGACGCCGGCTAAGGTCGCATCCGTTTTCTTTAACCTTGCGGCGCAAAGAGTGGAGGTCACCGGCGACGGATTCGACGATAGTGCCAAGGTGATCCTCAACGGCAAAGCTCTTCCGACAGCTTTCTGGAACAAAGGTTCGCTTTGGGGCATGTTCGGTCCTGGCCTCGCGGTGAAGAATGGTGACAGCGATTCCATCAAGGTACAGATGGGAGACGGCTCCAGTGTACTCGATTAGCGGGAGCCGAGCCTCACGCGAAGCTGCACGAAATTTGAGTCGTCCTTCGGTTTGCCGGGAGATTGAGTTTTCGGGAGAGGGGTAGGTTGGAGCAGAGAAGGATCAGCCGGATGGCGACGCCGGAGTCGAGAAGAGATTCCGCAGATAGGCGATGGTGGATGAAGCGCCCGCCTGAGTGGCTGTCTGAATCACACTGACGAAAGCCGTGAAAGCCTCGGCGCCGCGTTGGTTCTTCGA
>JAIQEX010000123.1 GCA_020073615.1 Terriglobia bacterium | reverse complement strand
GTCACCGGCGGCCAGATCGCCATCGCGATGACGGCGACGGTCAACAACGCCAAGGTCAGCGCGATCCAGATCGTCCGCGTGCCGTAGGAGTACGCCCGGCGTACGATCGAAGGCAGCCACAGCAGCCGACTTCGTCATCCATTTATCCGATTGGTCAAGGTATCCTTCGGGCGGAGAGTGTCGATGGCGAACCCGTGGACCGGCGTGTTGCTCTCCGTAGTGCCGAAGTGCGGCGCCACCAGCCGGATTCTGTCCGGCTGCCTGCGTCTTCGAGCACCGGTATCCGGCCGCTTGATGGCTCCAGGTGGCGGCACGTGGTATTCATACGTTATGGCGGGAAGTATCCAGGTGGAGAGTCGCGGAACTGAGTTCTAAGAAGCCCTCCACGGAGAGAAAAATGAAGCTGTCTGTGTTGGTGCCGCTCTTTAACGAGGAAGAGTTTGTAGGGGCGCTGTTGGAGAAAGTGATCGCGGCTCCTTTACAGCCGGGCTTGGACCGGGAGGTTATCGTGGCGGACGATGGTTCCACCGACTCATCGGTGGAAGAGGTGGAACGCGTCGCGGCAAAGTATCCCGATGTGATCAGGTTGCTTAAAGGCGGGCGCAATCAAGGCAAAGGCGCCGCTCTGCGGCGGGCGATTGCGGAAGCCAGGGGAGAATTCGCGATCATCCAGGACGCCGACCTCGAGTACGACCCGCGGGAATACCAGCGCATCCTGACTCCCATACTGGACGGCCGTGCGGATGTGGTGTACGGATCCCGGTTCCTGGCGGCTGGGGAGCGGCGCGTGCTCTATTACTGGCACTCGCTGGCAAACCATCTGCTTACGGGTATGTGTAACATCTGCGCCGACTTGAATCTGACCGACATGGAGACCTGCTACAAGGCGTTTCGCACCCCGCTGCTCCAGAGCATTCCGATCCGGAGTCAGCGGTTCGGCTTCGAACCGGAGATCACCATCAAGCTGGCCAAGCGCCAGGCGCGGATTTATGAGACGCCGATCAGTTACAACGGGCGGACATACGAGGAGGGCAAGAAAATCGGCTTCAAGGATGCACTCAATGCATTTTGGGTGATCCTGAGGTATTCGCTTTCCCGCGACATCTACCTTGACAAGGACAAAGACATATTAGATGCATTCTCCGACGCTCCCAGGTTCAACCGCTGGATGGTCGACACCATCCGGCCGTACCTGGGCAAGAAAGTCCTCGAGATCGGAGCCGGCATCGGCAACCTGACCCGCGTCCTCGTCGCCAGAAGAAGGAAATATGTCGCCACGGACCTGGATCTTCAGCACCTGGAGCGGCTGCGCGCCCGCCTTGCCGGGCGCCCGCATCTCGAAACTGCACTCTTGGATGCATCGCGAGCCGAGGACTATGGTCCGTTCCGCGGACAGATGGATACGGTAGTGTGCCTGAATGTTCTGGAACACATCGAGGACGACCTCGGGGCTCTGCGCAGTATGTACGCCACGCTTCAGGAAGAGGGACGAGCCGTCATCCTGGTGCCGGAAGGTCAGAGCATCTATGGTTCCCTCGATAAAGAGCTGGGCCATTGCCGGCGGTACTCCGAAGAGCAATTGCGGCGCCGCATGGCTGAAGCCGGGTTCGCCGTGGACGCCATGCTCCGCTTCAACCGGATTTCCCGGCCGGGATGGTGGCTGAACGGGACGATCCTGAAGCGGAGAACGATCAGCCGGTTCCAACTGAAGAACTTCGACCGGATGGTGTGGTTGTTCCGGCGCATCGACGCCCACCTTCCGTGGTCTCCCACTTCTATCATCGCCGTCGGGCGCAAGCCGGCCGGCGGCAGTAATCCATTAAACTGAAATCATACATCCATGTGCGGAATTGCAGGGTACGCGACCGCGGGACGTACGGCAGCAACCGAAAACGCGACCCGGCTCATGATGGACCGGATGGCGCGCCGCGGGCCGGATTCCACGGGGTTGGCGAACTGGCCGGGAGTGTCCCTGGGTCACCGGCGGCTGGCGATCATCGACCTGAGCGAAGGCGGACACCAGCCGATGCTCTCCGACGACGGCCAGGTGGGATTGGTCTTCAACGGATGCATCTACAACTTCCTGGAGCTGCGCCAGGAACTCCAGCAACGCGGCCACTGTTTCCGCTCGCAGAGCGATACCGAGGTCCTGCTGCGCGGCTACCTGGAGTGGGGCGTACAGGCATTGGCCCCACGGCTGCGCGGAATGTTCGCCTTCGCCATCTGGGACCAGCCCCGCCGCACGCTTTCGCTGGTGCGCGACCGGCTCGGCGTCAAACCCCTGGTGTACGCCGCCCGCAACGGCGAAATTGCGTTTGCCTCCACCGTGGCGGCGGTGCGCGCCGCCGGTTTCGGAGGAGAAATCGATGCCCAGGCAGTGCTCGAGTACCTGGAATTCGGATATGTCAGCGACGACCGGGCGATTTATGAAGGCATCGCGAAGCTGCCCCCGGCGACCATCGCCCAGTGGACCGGCGGCCAACTGCGCCAGAGCCGCTATTGGGATACCCCCGAGATTGACGAGGCGTCGCGGATTACCTTTGAGGAGGCGGTGGAAGAAACCGAGCGCATCCTGGTGGACGCGGTTCGCGTGCGCCTGGTCTCCGATGTTCCGTTGGCCGTACTTCTGAGCGGAGGCATCGATTCGGCGTTGGTGTGCTGGGCCATGCGCGAAAAGAACGCCAACATCCGCGCCTTCACGGTAAGCGCTGCCGGCGACCCTTCCGACGAGAGCGCCGCGGCCGCCCACACGGCCAAGCTACTGGGTATCCCCCACGAGATCGTCGGCATCCCCAAGAGCGACTTCTCCCTGGAGGAGATGACCGAGGCTTATAGCGAACCGTTCAGTTGCCAGTCCGCGCAGGGGATGTTGTGGGTGTCGCGAGCGATAAAGCCGGCCGCTACCGTGCTCCTTACCGGAGACGGAGGCGACGATGTCTTCCTGGGCTACCCGTTCTTCCGGAATGCCTGGATGGCGCAAAAGCTCGCACGCCGGCTGCCGGCGGGCGCGGCGGCGGCATGGCGCGGCTTACGCGGCCTGTTGCCCGCCAAAGGGGCGATCCAGCGGATGCGGCATTTCCTGAATTATGCCACCGGCGGACTAGGCGAATATATCCGCGCCCACAATGGGCTTCCCTATTACGAGCAACGTTCGCTTCTGGGCGAAAGGCTGGCCGGAAAATACCTGCCCCTGCGGCGGATTCCGGCCTCCCAGCAATCCGCCCGGCGCCTCCTTTCGGAAGCATTCACGTATCATCGCCGCGTGCATTTCACCAGCGAATTCATGCCCAAGGTGGACGGGGCCACCATGCACTACTCCCTCGAAGCCCGTTCTCCGTTTCTGGACCACCGGCTCTGGGACTTTGCCGCGGAATTGCCTCCCGAGCTCCGCTTTCACGGAGGCGCGCTCAAGGCAATACTGCGGGAAATCGCGCGGCGGCGGATCAGCCCCGAAGTGGCTTTCCGCCAAAAACAGGGATTCACGGTGCCTGTGGAACGGTGGTCCGCGAAGGGATGGAGCGGCATGCTCGAACGCCTCGCGGGCGACACGAATCTGGAGCGGGAGGGATGGATACGGCGCGGCGCCCTGCGGGATTCCATACAGGAAGCCCTGGCCGGGCGGCAGGTGCCCGTACAGCTCTGGCATCTCCTGGTGCTGGAACACTGGCTCGCCGCGCACCGCAATGGCCGATGCGGATGAACGTGCGGCTGGGGACCGAGGGGTCAGTTGTCAGCCGTGCTCTTGATCACCCGGGCCGGGCTTCCTACGGCGATCGAGCCCGCGGGAATGGCGCGCGAGACTACCGAGCCGGCCCCGATCGTCGAATGCGCGCCTACGTCGGCCATAATCACGGCCGCTGCGCCCAGCCAGCAGTCGGCGCCGATCGAGACCGGGATAAACGCGCTCTCGTCGGCGCCCGAGATACGACCCTCCGGGCCGCGCGCGTGCTGGTGGCGTCCGCTCAGGATCTGGACACCGGAGGCGATTTGCGTCCGGTCGCCGATCGACGCCCGCCCAATGATGCAATAGCTGCCGATATATACGTTTTTACCCAGCCTGGCTTGGCGATGCGCAAAGAACGTACCGAAGCTGACGCGGCTCTGGAGCGAGCACTCCTCCAGCGTGAACCTGTAAAACGCAATGCGCAGGAAATCGCCCAGGATGCCGGGCACCACGGCGTAACCGGTAGCGAAGAACTCAAACATAGCCGCCCATCGGCCAAATCCACAAAGCGACACGGAGGGGAACACCACCGCCAGGGACACACCGCGAAGGACGTACTTCAGTACACGTTTGAGCACGCAATTCTCATCCTAGTGTAGACTTCATCCGGCGGGGCGAGGCGCCTGGCCTGCAGCTCCGCTGCCGTGACCGCGCGCTTTGCCATGCCTCCATCGCACCGTGGGCGCTGCGCTCAATAAGGCGGTGGCAGGCGGTCGTATTCGAAGCGCGCCGGGTCCAGGCCGCGCGCCTGCAACATGCGCACGCACTCCTGGATGGAATCGCCGATCGCTTCAATGCGCCGCAGCGGCAGGGTCGCCGGCGAGTAGATCTCCAGGGCGACGAATTTGCCGGTAAGCGCCCGGCGCTCCTCCAGGGTCAGGCGGTCGGGTGAGCGGCCCAGGGTGCGGGCGGGGTCTTTGGCGGCCGTGGTCATGGTCCAGCAGTAGTGTAGCAGAAGCCGCGGCTAATGCATCCCCGCGCCGCCCGAATGGTGTTTCGGCTTCTTCATGACGAACAACAGCGGCAGGACCAGCAGGAAGACCACCGCCATTGCCTGGAAGGTGTCCACAAAGGAAACCATCGCCGACTGCCGCTCCACCATGCCCCACATCGCCACGTAGGATTGGCGCGCCGCGGTGACCGGGTCGGAGCCGTGCGCCATCATGGCGGATTCCAGGCCCCGGGCCATCATCTGCGTCTGCGGGTTGTAGGCCGTCACATGCGCGCCCAGCAGGTTGGTATGGAACTGCTCGCGGCGGAACAGGTAGGTGGTGGCGCTGGCGATGCCGATGCTGCCGCCGATGTTGCGCATCAGGTTGAACATGCTGGTGGCGTTGCCCATCTCCTCCTTGGGAATCGGGTCCATGGTGGCCGTGGTGAGCGGCACGAACAGCATGGCCAGCGACGCGCCCTGAATGAATTGCGGCCAGAAGATGTCCCAGTAGCCGGCATTGAGGTTCAGCCGCGAGAGCGCGTACAACGTCCAGGAGGCCCCCACCAGTCCCGCCGCCAGCACCTTGCGCGGATCGAACCGGCCGAGCACCGTGCCCACCACCGGCATCATGAGGAACGATCCCAGGCCGCGCGGGGCCATGGCGATGCCCGCGTTCAGCGCCGGATATCCCAGCAGGGTTTGCAGGAAGATGGGCACCAGCAGCATGCTCCCGTAGAGCACGAAGCCGAGCACGGTCATGAGAAACACGCCCGCGCTGTAGGTGCGCACTTGGAAGACGCGCAAATGCACTACCGGATCGCGCGTGCGGATTTCGCGGATGATGAAGGCGGCGATTCCCACCGCCGCGATGACCGCCAGCAGGGTGATCCAGTGAGAAGCGAACCAGTCTTCCTCCTGCCCTTTGTCGAGCATCACCTGCAACGCGCCCACGCCCACCGCCAGCATGCCGATGCCCCAGTAATCGATGCCGCGACCGGAGCGCCGGATGTAGGACGGGTCGAAAATGAACAGGCGCGTCATGACGATCGAAGCCAGCCCCACGGGTATGTTGATGTAGAAGACCCAGCGCCAACTGTAGTTGTCCGTCAGCCATCCGCCGATCACCGGCCCGAGCATGGGCGCCACCACGATGCCCAGCCCCCAGAAGGCCATGGCCTTGCCGCGGTCTCTTGGCGGGAAGGCTTCCAGCATCACCGCCTGGGAAAGCGGCTGCAGCGCCCCTCCGGTGGCGCCCTGTACCACGCGGAAGAAGATCAGCATCGCGAGGCTTTGCGCCAGGCCGCAAAAGAACGACGCCACGGTGAATCCCACCACCGCCCCGATGAGCATGCGCTTGCGTCCGAAATGGTTGGCCAGCCATCCGGTCATGGGCAGAATAATGGCGTTGGCCACCAGGTACGACGTCAGCGCCCAGGCAGCTTCGTCCACGCTGGCCGAAAGGCTCCCCGCGATGTGCGGCAGCGAGACATTCACTACCGTGGTGTCCAGCACCTCCATGAAGGTGGCGAACATCACCGCGGTGGCGATGATCCACGGATTCACCTGCGGGTGCAACTCGACGGAAGACGGCATCCCAGCTCTTCATTTTTATGATGCCGCAAAAGCGACCTCCTCGCAGAGTTACAGTAAAACAAGAGGGAAAAGTTGGGCCGTCGTCATATCGTTCTGGGGACGATTTCGTTCACCGTGTGCTTTGCGGCGTGGGGCCTGATCAGTGCCCTGGCGCCGCGCTTTCGCGAGGCACTGCATCTGACGACGGCCGAGACCGCGCTGTTGACCGCCGTTCCCGTGCTGCTGGGCGCTCTCGCCCGCATCCCCATGGGCATGCTCACGGACCGCTTCGGCGGCCGCGCCGTCTTCGCCGTGCTCATGGCAGTGGTCGCGGTACCGGTGTGGCTGGTACCGCGGCAGGCGACCTATACCAGCCTGCTGGCGGCGGCCTTCTTCCTCGGCCTGGCAGGCTCTTCGTTTGCCGTTGGCGTCGGGTATGTTTCGCGATGGACCCCGGCCGCGCGGCAAGGGAGCGCTCTCGGCGTGTACGGATTGGGAAACATCGGCCAGTCGGTGGCCTTGTTCCTCGGCCCGGTGATGGCCGCGCGCGCCGGGCTGCCGGCCGTCTTTCACGCCATGGCTGCGCTGCTGCTGGTTTGGGCGGCGGCCTTCGCGGTGCTGGCGCGCAATGCTCCGGCGCCGGTGGGCGCGGCGGCACAGGCTCGCGGCATCGCGCCCATGATCCAGGTCCTCACCAGGGAGAAACTCGCCTGGCTGCTGGCCGCATTCTACTTTCTGACGTTCGGCGGCTTCGTGGCCTTCTCGGCCTTCCTGCCCACGCTGCTGAAGGACGAATTCAAACTGGCCGCCGCCGACGCCGGCCTGCGCGCGGCCGGCTTCGTGGTGCTGGCCACGCTGCTGCGCCCGTTGGGCGGGTGGCTCAGCGACCGCATCGGCGGCGCGCGCGTGCTGGCGGCCGTATTCGCCGGCATCGTGCCCTTCGCCCTGCTGCTGGCGTGGCCGGCGATGCTGCCCTTCACGGTGGGCGCGCTGGGGAGCGCGGCGCTGCTGGGCCTGGGCAACGGCGCGGTGTTCAAACTGGTGCCGCAATATTTCCCCGGGCAGACCGGAACCGTCACCGGACTGGTGGGCGCCATGGGTGGAATGGGCGGCTTCTTCCCGCCGCTGCTGCTGGGGTTCTTTCGGCAAAGCACCGGCCGCATCTGGCCCGGCTTCCTCATGCTGGCCGGCGTCTCTGCCTCCCTGTGGTGGGCCAACCACCAGGTTTTTCTGCCGCGGCAGCAGGCGGTCGAGCTCACCCTTCCGGCCGGCTTGCGGCGTACCGCCGACCGGTTGCGCGCCGGCGCCTGGGCAACCCTGTGGACCGGTTTGCTGGTGGCCGCCATCGTGGTGGGTTCGCGCAACCTGCAAAATTTTGACTCCGCCCTGGTGATCTACACCTTCGCCGTGGTCTTCGCCACCTGGGGCGTCGTCTACCATTACAACGTCTGGATCGAGAAACCGCCTACGCGCGTCTATTGGGACCGCGGATGGCAACTCTTCCGCCGCGGCGGGATGCTACGGAGTTTGGGCCGCGTGCTCGCACTGGCCGCCACGCACCTGGCCGCGCAGACGTTCATCGCGCGCCGCTCCCGCCTGCGCTGGTGGATGCACCAGTGCCTGTTCTGGGGCTGCCTGCTGGGGGTGGCTATCACCTTCCCGCTGGTCTTCGGGTGGATTCACTTCCGCACCCTTCCCGACGATCAGCTCACCTATGTGACCTACCTGTTCGGCTTCCCGGTGGGCTCGTTTCGCCTCCATACGGTTACTGCATGGCTGATGTTCCACGGCCTCGATGTTTCCGCGTTGCTGGTGCTGGCGGGCATCGCGCTGTCGCTGTGGCGGCGCATGACGGACCAGGGCGCGCGCGCCGTCCAGCAGTTCGCCATGGATTTCCTGCCCCTCGTTCTGCTGTTCGCCATTTCCGTGACGGGCGTGGCGCTCACTGTTTCGCAGGAATGGATGCGCGGCTCGGCGTACAGTTTCCTGGCGATCCTGCACGCCATCACGGTGATCGCCGCGCTGCTCTACCTGCCGTTCGGAAAATTCTTCCACATCTTCCAGCGCCCCGCGCAGCTTGGCGTGAAGCTCTACCAGGACGCCGGCCTGCGCGATGCGGGCGCGGCCTGCGCGCGCTGCGGCCAGCGCTATGCCTCGCGCATGCACGTGGACGATCTGCGCGCCATCCTGCCGCAACTCGGCTTCGATTACACGGTCGGAGGCGCCGCCGGGAACTGGCAGGAGCTCTGTCCCGCGTGCCGGCGCAAGACGCTGGCCATCGCGCAAATGCGGATCGGGGAGGAAGCTCGTGGCTAAACCGCCGCGCCCCATCGATGAACTGACCGAACAGTACGGGCCGCACCTGCACTACACGCCGCCCGGCGGCTGGCAGGGGGAGTCGCGCAACGCCGCCACTCTGGTCAAAACACACTGCTGCTTCTGCGGCCAGCAGTGCGGCATCCAGCTCAAGGTTCTCGACAACCAGGTGACCGGCTTCGAGCCGTGGGAAGAGTTTCCGTTCAACCGCGGCATGCTGTGCCCCAAAGGCGTAAAGCGGTACATGCAGGGCTCGCATCCCGACCGCCTGCTCGACCCGCTGCTGCGCACCGCGGACGGCTTCCGCAAGGCCACCTGGGATGAGGCTCTCGATTTCACCGCGCGGCGCCTCCGTGAGTTGCAGGAGAAGTATGGGCGGGATGCGGTGGCGGTATACGGCGGGGCATCGCTCACCACCGAGAAGGCCTACCTGATGGGCAAGTTCGCGCGCGTGGCATTGGGCACGCGCCATATCGACTACAACGGGCGCCTGTGCATGGTATCGGCGGGCACGGCCTACAAGGGCGCGCTGGGCGTCGACCGCGCGCCCAATCCGTGGAGCGACATCGCGCAGGCGGAAGTCTTGATGCTGATCGGCGCCAACATCGGAGAGTGCGCGCCCATCACCACCGACTACGTCTGGCGCGCGCGCGACCGCGGCGCCCGGCTGATTGTGGCCGACCCGCGGATGACACCCATCGCGCGCCACGCCGACGTGTTCCTCCCGGTGCGGCCCGGCACCGATCTCGCCCTGCTGCTGGCCATGCTCCACGTCATCGTGCGCGACGGGTTAGTGGACCACGGCTTCGTGGCCGCCCACACCACGAACTTCGAGGCGACCGCGGAATCGGCGGCCCCGTGGGACCCGCGGCGCGCCGCCGACGTGACCGGAGTGCCGCCCGAGGCGATCGAGCGCGCCGCGCACATGATCGGCGAATCGCGGCGCGCCATGCTCATACACGCCCGCGGCCTGGAGCACCACTCGAAAGGCGTCGAGAACTGCGAAGCGGTAGTGGCCATCGCGCTGGCCACCGGCAACATCGGCCGCGAGGGCGCCGGCCCGGTCATGGTGACCGGCCAGGGCAATGGGCAGGGCGGGCGCGAGCACGGCCAGAAGTGCGACCAGTTGCCCGGCCAGCGCAGCCTCACCGACCCGGCGGCGCGCGCCCACGTGGCCTCGGTGTGGGGCATCTCGCCCGACGACCTGCCCGGCCCCGGCTACACTGCGGTCGAGATCATGAACGCCATCCACCGCGGCGAAATCAAGGGGCTGCTCTCCATCTGTTTCAATCCCCTGGTCTCGCTGCCCGACGCCAACTTCACGCGCGAGGCGCTCGAGGGGCTGGAGTTTTTCGGCGTCATCGATTTCTTTCTTTCCGAGACCGCCATGCATGCCGACGTGGTGCTGGCGGGCAGTTTGCAGGAAGAGGAAGAAGGCGTGACCGCCAACGTGGAGGCGCGCGTCATCCATATTCAAAAGGCCGTGGAACCGCCCGCCAACGCGCGCACCGATTCCGCCATCGTGTGCGACCTGGCGCGCCGCCTGGGCCGCGGCCAGTACTTCCCGTTTCGCGAGCCGCGCGAGATTTTCGAAGAGTTGCGCCTGGCCTCGCAGGGCGGCATCGCGGACTACTACGGCATCACCTACGAAAAGATCGACCGCCAGATGGGCGTGTTCTGGCCGTGCCCTACGCTCGATCATCCCGGAACGCCGCGCCTGTTCGAGGATGGCCGCTTCTTCCATCCCGATGGCAAAGCACGCTTCATGAAGCTCGAGTGGCGCGAAAGCGGCGATCCGGTGGACGAGGCGTTTCCCGTGTATCTCACCACCGGGCGCGTGGTGAGCCAGTACCTTTCCGGCGCGCAGACGCGGCGCATCGGGGCGCTGGTAGATCAGTACCCCGAACCTAGGCTGGAGCTTCACCCGCGCCTGGCGGAGCAGCACGGTATCAAGACCGGCGACTGGGTGACCGTTACCTCGCGCCGCTCGGCCATCACCCTGGAAGCGCTGGTGGTCCGCACCATCCGGCCCGACACCGTCTTCATTCCGTACCACTGGCCGGGGGACCGCAGCGCCAATCGCCTGACCCATCGCACGCTCGACCCGCGCAGCAAGATCCCGGAATACAAAGTCTCGGCGTGCCGTATCGAAAAGGCCGCCCGGCCGCCGGAGTGGGCGGCGCGCCGCGCGCAACTGGTCGAAGGGGGCCGCGCCTAGTGTTCGGCATGGAGTTCTATGTCGACCCCTCGCGCTGCATCGGCTGCCAGGCGTGCCTCAAGGCCTGCGAGGAGTGCGATACTCATCGCGGCGTTTCCATGATCAACTTCGATTTCGTGGACCGCGCGGAGACCATCGCCTCCGCGGCCTTCGTCTGCTGGCACTGCGACAACCCCACCTGCGCGCAGGTCTGTCCGGCCGATGCCATCAAGAAATACGAGGACGGCATTGTCGGTTCCTCGCTGAAGCCGCGCTGCATCGGCTGCTCCAACTGCGTGCTGGCCTGCCCTTTCGGCATCCCCAAGCTGGTGCCGCAATACGAGCAGATGATGAAGTGCGATATGTGCTACGACCGCACCGCGGCGGGCAAGCGGCCCATGTGCGCCACCGTCTGCCCCAGCCAGGCGCTGGCTTACGTAACGCCCGAGGCCATCGCCGGCCGGCGCGAGAAGCCGGTCAACACCTTCCGCTTCGGCCAGCAGACTATCGCCACGAAGGTCTACATGATGGCCCCCGAAGGCACCGGGGCCATTGCCATCGACGTGGCGGATTACACCTGGGAGGGGGAGCATGAAGCTGTTCCGCAGGCCTTCTAGCGCGCCGCTGTGGCAGGACGAGTTCTCCGTCTTCACGGCCGGCGAGCGCTATGTGAACCGGCGCCAGTTCACCAAGTTCCTCACCCTCACCAGTTTGGCCATGTTCGTGGGCAACCTGTGGATACTGGCGCGATCGTGGTTCTATCGCGCACCCGCTTATCCGCGGCGCGTGGTGGCGCGGGCCGATGAACTGGCCGTGGGAGGCACGCGGATCTTCGACTATCCTGCCGCCGGTATGTCCTGCATCCTGGTGCGGACGGCGACCGATTCCTGGGTGGCTTACAGCCAGAAATGCACGCATCTTTCGTGCGCGGTCTACTACGCGAAAGAACAGGACCGCTTGGAATGCCCCTGCCACCAGGGATTCTTTTCCATCGCCGATGGCGCGGTCTTGCAGGGCCCGCCGCGGCGGCCGCTGCCGCGCGTAAGGTTGGAGCGACTGGGCGGCGAACTGATAGCCGTGCGCATGGAGGGCGAAGGAGCATGAAGATCGACCCTCCGCAGAGCCGCGGGCTGACGGCCATCGATGGAGCCATGGCCCTCATCGTGATCCTGCTCATGGTGCAGATCTGGCTGCTTTCGGCGACGCTGGAATCGTTCCTGGCCGGCCACCGGGAAGCGGCGCTGCCCGGTGCGGTCGTCTCGGGCGTCCTTTTCCTGGGGTGCCTCGCGCTTTATTTGTTCGTCGTCCGCATCGATGCCGAAGCCCGCAAGGGTTGATCGCGTTCGTGCCACCCGGCAAGCCGAAATGCTGTGACGCAAGTTACGTGCCCAGGAGGAATCGCCGGATCTCGTCCGCCACCAGCTCGGGGCGCTCCATGGGGATGAAATGGTTGTTATCCGGGAGGAGCACATCGCGGCCGCGCGGGAATTTGGAGGCGAGGTCGGGCGCCGTGGGCGAGGCGCTGAGATCGAATACCCCGGCTCGCGCCGCGAGGCCGGCGCGCAGCACGGTTACGGGCTGGGGAATGGTGGGGATCTCGGCGTACAGGTTCGCTTCGGGCGCGTTCGATCCGTGGTAAATGGAAGCCTCTATTTCTGGCGGGCAGGCCAGCCTGAATCCGCCGTCGTGGGGCAGAAGCGCGAACGCGCAGTAGCTTTCGAGGGCTTCCGGCCGCCAGCTTTGAAATGGCGGCCTCTTCCGAAAACTCTCGAGCATCTCGGCGGGCGAATGCCAGCGCGCGCGGCGCCGCAGGATGAAAGACGCGTCCGGCGCGCCCGCGCGGTAATACTCGGGCGGGAAGATCACGGGGTCCACCAGCAGCACAGCGGCGAAGGTGCGGGGACGCGCCGCCAGGGCCTGCACCAGGGCGTGGCCGCCCATGGAATGCCCGATGCCGATGGCGTCCCGCACGTCCCAGTGCTCCGCCACGGCAATCGCGTCCCGGCCGAAAGAACGCCAGGGTACGGGCGGCTCCGGTTTGCCGCTGCGGCCGTGCCCGCGAAAGTCGAGCGCCAGGCGACGCCGCCCGGGAAACAGGCGCGCAATGTGGTCCCAGGCACGGCCGTGGAACCCGGTGGCGTGGGCAAACACCAGCGGCGGATTCTGGCCCGGCCACTCCCACACCGCGAGATCCAGGCCGCCGGAGGATATCGTTCTCAGGTCCGGCGATTCGGTGTCGGTTTCCACGTCCGCATTGTCGCACGCTCCCGGCAGCGGTCACTCCGCGCGCAGGACGAGGTCCACCACTCCGGTGTAAGCGCCCGGCGGCAGGCTGCGTGGGTCGGCCAGCGAGAAGGTGACCGCGCAGGTGAGCGCGCCGGAATGCTGCCATCCGGCCACCAGGTCCTGGGTGTCGCCGCTGGCGAAGGATCCGGCGGCACAGCTTGCCGCCTGGGCTCCCGCCGTGGCGCGCATGCTGGCGCCGCTCCAGCGCACGGCCGAAATGGGAACCGCGCCGGCCGGTCCGGACAGGGTTGCCATGTGCCCGATCAAGCGGATTTGCTGGTTGGGCAGGGCCCTCACCCAGGTGGCGATCGTCGTGGTCTGGCTCGAAATGTCGGCCGATCCGTCCGCGGAGACGACAAACCGCAGCCCCACTTGCGACGGATCCAGGTGCGCCTCGGGGGCCACATGCAGCACCAGGTTGGTGGAACCGGAGCGCTGCGCGCCAACCCTGGCGGACGGGCAGCACGCGGCGATGACCGCGCCCACCACGATGGTACGCTTCGCGACCACTTCAAGATCCTCTTACTTTTCTTTTCGGCCGAACCAGAGGAATCTTCGAACCACCTGGAGTGTATATGCAGGGGAGGAGAAGAACAATACCGGAATGCGTGCAAACGTACCTTGGCGATACGTCAAAAACTACTTTCGGTCCAGTACTTTTCTTATGGGTTTCTGTTTGGAATTCAAAACGAAGGAGTATTCGACTGGCGGAAGCGGGGTTCCGATGCGGACGGCGGCGGGAAACGCCGCCTCGGAAGTGAGCTCGCCATTCTCCGGCAGGGACTTGGTGTCCAGCGCCAGCGTGAAATCGCCCTCGCGCACGTTGTAGAAGGCGAAGTGCCCGTCGGGCGCGGTGGTGGTGTAGCGCTCGCCCGGCAGCAGGCGGATCAAAATGTTCTCCAGCGCGGCGCCCTCCGGTCCGCTTACCTTGCCCTCGATGGCCGCCAGCGGCAGCACCTCGAAATCGGCGCGCGCGGTCCGGCGCGGCTGCACCAGCAGGCGGGTTGCACCCTTTTGGCCGGGGTCGTACTCGGCCGGCAGTTCGGTGGCGGACAGAGCCACCTCGTGCTGGCCCTCGGCCACGTCGCGGAACAGATAGTGGCCGTCGGCCGTGGTGGTGGTGGTGCGATGCCCGTCGAGGCTGACGGGGATTCCCGGAGCCAGCGAACGGCCGGCCAGCATGTTGACCGTCACCACGCCCTCCACCGTGCCCACCAGAGCGACGGCATCGGCGGCGGCGAGCATGTTCATGGTTTCCGCGGGCAAGCCGCCGCCCCAATGGATCTGTTTGGTGAGGCGGAAGTACAGGCTCCACTGGTCGAGCGCCGCCAGGTTTCCGTTGAGGGCCACGCCGCCCGACTCCAGCACGAAAATGCTCTCCGGGTTGAGCTCCATGTTCAGGCGGTTGCGAAACGCTTCGGCCTGCAGGTTCCAGCCGCGCAGCACCCGCACCGCCAGGCCTACCACGCTGGTGTTGTAGGTATTGGTGGCGAAGATCGAGCGGTTGGCCAGGTCGTTGCCCACCTCCACGTTGGCAAAGGCGCTAACCCGCCCCGAGTTGAGGTTGGCCGAGCCGCGGAAGTACAGCGAGTTGCGCCGCTCGGTGCCGCTGGTCTGTTGCAGCCGCACCGCGCCTCCCACCGAAAGGCGCCGGATCTGGAGAATGTCCTCCACTTCGCTGGAGCCCTGGCGCTGCGGAACCGGCGGCAGATCGAGCTTGAGGTCGCGCCACGTGAAGTGTAGCGAATGCCGGCCCAGAAGGCGCTGCAGGGTGGCGGAGACCTGCCGGTTGTGGGAGGGGATGGCCTGCTCGCCGGGCGCCTGCGAAGTGATGCCGATGGTGGAAATCTGCGCGTTGCCGAAGAACTTCCAGGGCAGCGTGGCCGTGACGCCACCCGAAACGTTGGCACTGCTCAGAGAGGTGACGGCGTCGTTGCGCTCCAGGTTGTTGCGGTACCGGCTGGCCGAGCCGTAAAACTCCAGCCGCTTCCACGGGCGGTACCGCGCTTCCGCAAAGGGGCCGCCCCGGTCGCCGGCGAAGTAGCCCACCATGGGAAAATAGAGCACGCCCTGGCGGATGTAATTGGCGCGCACGGTGACGGCGGGCGATTCAAAGGCGGCTCCCGCCACCGTGGAAACCAGCGCGCGCTGCCCTGCGGCGGACGGCTTCGAGGCCTCTCCGTAGAACTTCAGCCCCTTCACCGGCTCATATAAGGATTGGACCGAAAACGTGCGCGCCAGGCGCAGGTCTCGTCCCGGGGCAAACAGGAAGGGGTTGTCGGCGATGCTCTGCGCGCTCGACGAAAACTGCAGGAACCGCGCGCCAATGTGCCACCCGCGGGCCAGGCGGCGGACCGTCGAAGCACCCATCACATTCTGCGGCGCCAGAATGCGGTAGGGCACGCGCGGCCCCGCGGTCAGCGTCTCCTCGCCCAGGAAGAACGTGTATCCGCTGTCGTCGTGCCCGGCGGAGATTTTCACGCCCCGGGCGGCGATCTCCGGCGTGTAGAAGTTATTAAATGGGGATTCCACCAGCGTGGCGGGCGCGCGGTAATCGCCGGCCGTGAAGCTCCAGTGGCGGCCCAGCCACGGCACGCCGCGCAGCTCCAGGAAATTGTCGCCCGTCTGGAAGCGGTTCTGTGCGCCGTAGCCCTCCAGGCTGCCGCTCAGATAGCCGAGCCCCGGCAGAAAATCCTGGAACTTGAAGGCCAGGCCGGAAGTGTTGGTGATGCTCTGAGAAGTAGCTCCGGAGTAATAGCCCTGGAGGGCGATCTCGGCCTGACCGTGCCCTTGGGCGTGCGCCGTGGCGGCGGCGATGGCCAGCAACAGGAATGAGCGGAGCGTGGCGCTGTTGTGGAAAACCACTCCCTTACGGGGCACCCCGTGAGGGAGCGGTTTCGCCTTGGCGCCGAACCTCGCGGCCGGAAAACTAGGTCGCACTGATGGTAAAGGTTACCGTGGCCGTGAACGCGCCGACCTCATAGACGGGGTCGTTGGTCAGCGTCCAGCTCACAGAGCCGGCATCGCCGGCCTTCGTGGAATGAGCCTGGGGATTGAACGTCACCACGGTCGTGGCATTGTTCAAACTATTGACGGGCTGTGCCGTGGTGATCCCGGCGCCGCTCGCGGCGGTGGCCGTGGAAGTGTAGGTCATGGTGTCCCCCGTGGGCAGCCCTGCGATCTTCGGTTCGGCTGTAGAGTTGAAGTCCGAGGCGACCGCCAGGGTGATCTTGGCGGTGGTGGACGATCCGGTGCGGATCTTATATGTGAAGCCGGTGGTTCCGGTGAAAGGCGCTCCGAAGACTCCACCAGAAGTACTCAGGCCGGTTGTAGCGTCGGTGATATTCAGCGCCGCTTCGGGCGGCACGTTCAAGGAAAGACTGGTGGTGCCGGCGAGCCCCTGCCCTTGCACCACGCCGGCCATAACCAGCAGCGCGCAAGCAATTACTGCAATTGTATATCGTGACATAGCGATTATTCCTTCTCCTTGTGTTCTGTATGTGCTGTTACTGGTACACCCGTCGTTCTCGCACGGCGGCGAGCAGGCCAGGCTTACGGTACGGGCCTGGTGGCGACTACGGCGGCGGTAGCCTCCTGGATTTCATTGCCCCCCAAATCCACGCGGGCGCGGAGGGTGTACTTACCCGGTCCGCCCGCCAGTCTCAGGGGAAACAGAAAGTTCTGGTCGCGTTTCGGCAGCACCGGCAGGGGAGTGAACTGGATCGATTCCACCACCGTGCCGGATTCGTCCAGCACGTCGAGAGCGCCCGCCGGCCGGAAATGCATCAGGCCCGGATTGCCGATCACGACTACCGCCTGCCACCCCGGTTTCTTGGGGTCGGGCAGGTATTCGAGTTTCAGATCCTTCACCGAGCCCTCCAGGGCCGGGGATCCCACGACCACATAGATCGCCGCCACAATCTGCACGGCGGTGCGCAAGCCGGTGCCGCCGGCCTGGCTGGCGGTGGGCTGCGTGGTAAAGCCGATGGCGCAATGGAAGCTGCGCTCGGTGGCCGCCGGCGGCACGCGCACGGTGTACCGCACGGGCACGTGCTCGCTGGCGTTGAGCTCCAGGTCCACGGGGTTGAGCGTCAGCCACTGGCGGCAGGAGAAATCGGCCTCCGCGGGCTGGCGGCCGAACTGCGGAGTCCCGGTCGCGTCGATGTGAAAATCCAGCAGCTCGCCGGCCACGCGCACTTTGGCGGCGGCGTCGTTGGTCAGGGTCAGGACGCCGGAGTGCTGCGTTCCCGGCGCGAGTTTGAGATCCTCGCGCATGGGCGTGAGGCCCAGCCCCACCTGCGCCGGGGCCAGCGCGGCGGTTGCCGCCATCGCGACGGCCAGCGCGGTCAGTTTAAGGTGGCGGTGTATGTCAAAGTGAGTGAACATGATTGACCCGTTGTTGCAATGTATTTCCAGCTATCGGCCAGAGTGAAAGTCAGGTTGACCGTGTAAGTGGCTCTCCCGCCATTTTCCGTACCGCCAGCGACCTGCCGGTCCGTAGTGGAAAGGGCGGCCGGCGCGGGACAAACTCCGGTGCCGCTGCCGCCGACGATGATGGAACTGCACGCGACCGTCACCGCCGAAACCGGCACGGTGGGGCAGGCGGCGAACGTTGTGGAGCCCGACCGAACGGTCAGGTTCCACGAGTTGCCCGCCGTGCCGCTGTTCGTCCATCTCACCTGGACCGCGGCGCTGCCAGGAACCACGGGCGCGGTGGCGGGATTGGTGGCGGTAAACGAGATGGTGCCCGGGGTGGCGGTCACCGTGAACGTGGCGGCTAATGGCTGGATGAGCGCGGCTTTGGGAGTGACTTTTCCGGGCGCCGGCGGGCCGGCGGCCGCGGCCGCGAAAAACGCCATAGATAGCCAGGACGCCAGCATATTTATAGGGCGGCGATGGTGAAGGTCACCGTGGCCGAGTAGCTTCCCGTGGAGTATAACGGATCGTTGGTCAGCGACCAATTGATCGTTCCCGTATTTCCGCCCGATGTGGACTTGGCGTCGGTACCAAAAGTGCCCACACTGGTCGAAGCCGTCGTGCTGGAGGTCAGCGAGCCCGTGCAGGCCGTGCCGGGCGCCGCCAGCGTGCAGGTGTAGGTGAGGGCATCGCCGCCGGTTGGCGGCGTCGCCACCGACGGGCCGTTCGCCGGGGAAAAGTCCGAGGTCACTTTCAAAGTAATGGTCCCGCTCCCGCCCACCTTGGTGGTACGGATCTTGTAAGTGAGCGACGTGCTCCCGGTAAAGGGGTTGCTGAACGTGGTGCCGCTGGTGGTCAATGCCGTGCTGCCGGTAGTGATGTTCAGAGAGGCTTCCGCGGCGATGGCCACCGACACCGTGGTCGTGCCTGTGGCTCCTTGCGCGTTCAGCATGCCGGCCATCAGCAGCGCGCCAAGAGTCGCAGTTGTATATCGCGTCGTCATCGCAATTGGTTCCTTCAGGTGGCGCTAATGGTGAACGTGATTACCGCCGAGTAAGATCCCGTCGGGTAGGCGGGGTTGTCGGTCAGCGTAAGGTTCAGGTTGACGGTGTTCGGTGAGGCGGCGCTGCACGACCCGCCCCCACCCGTACAGGCCGATGGGGGCAGGGTCAACAGCGGGGTTTGCGCCGCCGTGGATGCCGTCTGCGTCCCCGAGCATGCGGTTCCGTAAGTTTGCCCGCCGCAGGTGTACGTCAGCACGCCGCTGGCCGCCGAAGGCCCGCCCGCCGGCGCGAAATCGGAGGTCACCCGGACGGTGACTGTGCCGCCCGCTCCGGTGGGCGTGGTGCGCGCCCAGTAACTGACCGGCAGCGTCGCCTGGAAGGGGGCGAACTTGCTGGCCCCGGGCGTCATAGCCGCCGATGCCGCCACCGTGAGCCCCGACGCCACATTGATTTGCGCGGTCAGACCCTGCGTGGTGGAACCGGTGGACCCCAGTCCGGCGCCCACGGGCAGGATTCCGAGGACGAAAAGGACCACCCGGAGCCGGCGAAACAACTTGCTGGTGGGTCCTGCTGGCATGTACCGGCAGAATCCCACAATTCGTTGTAGGACAACAAGATCCAAAAAGGTTAGTAGTCGGGTATTCACCCGAGAGCTTTTGGCCTAAACTATAGAAAAGGAATACCTTATCCAAGCTCGGCGAAGTGGGATTATGAGAAATGGAGTACTTTAGTTTGCCACCGGACTACCGGCTGGCCTTGCCGGGCGCCGGCCGGCCTTTGGGATGCCCCTTGCCCGGGGCGAGCTTCTTGGTCCGCTCGACCTTCCAGGTCCGGATCACGTTGGGATGTCGCGGGCGATCCACAAGACTATCTTCTCACTTCTGGCGCCCGGGATCGTTCAGGAAACTGATGAGGTCGCCGATATCGGTAGGCTCCAGAGTAGGCCATTCGATGCCCAGGCGTTCGGCGCGGGCCCGCATCGCCGGTCCGTGGCTCCAGAGCGCGGTGGCCAGCGATACGGTGGTGAAGGCATCGCCGCCCGACCGCAACCTGGGGCCCTCGCGCGTGCCTTCCGCCTTGGCGCCGTGGCAGCGGGCGCAGCCCCGCTCCGTGAAGACGCGTTCCCCCAGAAACGGAGATCCCACGGGCTCGAAGTAGCGGAGGCTGACCAGGAACTTCAGCACGTCGGCAATTTCGTCGCCCTCGAGCGCCGGCGTCCCGGCGGACGGAGTGGGCGCGTGCGCGAGCATCGCGGGCGCGTGGTTCCACAGGACCGCGGCAAACTGTGCCGGAGTATTGGGAAGATCGTGATCCGGCCCCAGCTCCGGACCCACGTGTCCGCCGTTGCCGCGCACCGCGTGGCAGGCCATACATTTGGCCTGGAAAACCTGCCAGCCCCGCTCCGCGCTGCCGCGCAACACGCTGCCGCCAGCCGTGGCGCCGCCTCCGTTCGCGCCCGCGTAAGCGATCAGGTCGTTCATCTCGCCGCCCTTGAACTGCGGCCACTGGCCGATCTCGCGCGTAATCGGGCCGACCATGGCTTGGGCATGATTCCACATGGCGCGCATCCAGGCGAAGGCGTCTCCGGAAGCGGCTACGTGGGACAGATCGGGGGCCAGATGGCCGCCTTCCGATCCCAGCGAGTGGCAGTGGGCGCAACCCTTCGCCGCAAACACCCGCTTGCCGGCGGCCGCATCCCCCGGCCGGTCGGCTGTTCCGGCCTGGTATAGGAAGGCGAGGATGTGGGCCATCTCCTCCTGGTTGAGCCGCGGACTCTGGTTGCCGCGCATCTGGCGCCACATGCCCGGCGCATGGTTCCAGAGCACCGAGGCCAGCCATCCCATGGCCGGCGTTCCGGGGTGGATGCCGCTGAGATCGGGCGCCACGCGGCCGCCCGCGCCGTTCACCGCATGGCAGATGGAGCAGTGCTTGGCCCCGAAAAACAGGGCGGCGCCCTTCTCCGGAATGCCGATGACGTAGAGCGAGTGCCGCGCCGGAGCGGGCTGGTGTTCGCGCGCCACGATGGTGATCAACCCGGCTGTGGCCAGCACGGCCGCAACAATCCAGAACAGGAATTGTTGGCGTTTGCTCAGCACGGCCATGCGCAGGGTGCTAGCACGTATCGCACCACGGCACGTTGTGGTCGGGTGGGGCAGGCGGTGCCGCCTGCCCTGG
>JAIQEX010000122.1 GCA_020073615.1 Terriglobia bacterium | reverse complement strand
GCACCGTGGCCCTGAACACCGTCCAGATGGGCGAGGAAACCTGTCCGATGGTCACTGCTCCTACCCCAGTACAGCAGCGTGCTTTCGACTTGTTGAAAGTCTCCTGCCGAGCGTAAACGTACCCAGTAGCCAGCCGCCCCTATCGGGGCTATCTCCTGAGCAATCAGCCACTTCCCGCTCGTCGGGATCGGGAACTTCGGGCTAAGTGGGGTGAGGTCCGGGGAGGAAGCGATCCAAGGGCATCTGCCACGCTATAGTCAAGGTAGTGCGTTTCTTTCTCACCGGCCGTCAGCCTGAAGCTACCGCCATACTGCTGGTGGAGAGCGGTTCGCGCGGGATTGTCGAAGGCCTGGTGGGCGGCTTGCGCGCTTCGTGGGGCGAGGGCGTCCCCATCCACCTGGTGAGTTGCTTCGCCACCTTGCCGGAAGGCTTCGACTCCGCCACCACCCGCGTCTACCGCGTGGGCGATTATCGCGGCCGCCAGGCCCGCGGCAAGCTCTACCGCGAACTCGCCGGCAACCGCTACTCGCACCTGGGCATCGTCTGCTCCGGCGAACCGTTGATGACCAAGTGGAAATGGGCGCTGGCGCTCCGCCTCCGCGCCAAGATTTTTGTGGTCAACGAGAATGGCGACTATTTCTGGCTGGACCGAAGGCACCTCGGCAATGTCGGCCGGTTTGTGCTTTTTCGCGCAGGGTTGGAAGGCGCCGGCGCGGTTCGCACCATCGTGCGCGTCGTGACGTTTCCGTTCACTTTCCTGTATCTGCTACTCTATGCAACGGTCGTGCATGCCCGCAGAGCGCTGCGCGGAGGTTACCGATGAAATCCATTCAGGTGAAAGAGCCCGGCGGCCCCGAGAAGATGCAGTTGGTGGACGTGCCCGTGCCTGTGCCCGGCCGCAAACAGGCGCTGGTGCGCCTGGCCGCCGCCGGGGTGAACTTCATCGACGTCTATTTCCGGTCGGGACTCTACAAAGCCGATCTGCCGGTCACCTTGGGCAACGAGGGAGCGGGCACGGTGGAGGCGGTGGGCCCGGACGCCGCCGAAGTGGCGCCGGGCGACCGCGTGGCCTGGGCCATGGCGCGCGGTTCCTACGCCGAATTCGCCCTCGTCCCGGCCGCGCAGCTAGTCAAGATTCCCGATCGCCTCGATTTTGCGACCGCCGCTGCCGCCATGCTGCAGGGCATGACGGCGCACTACCTCACCCATTCCACGTATCCTTTGAAGAGCGGCGAAGCGTGCCTGGTGCATGCGGCGGCCGGAGGCGCCGGCGGCCTGATCGCGCAGATGGCGAAGATGCGCGGCGCGCGCGTGTTCGGCACCGTGTCCACCGAAGAGAAGGCGCGGATTGCGCGCCAGCACGGCGTGGACGAAGCCATCCTCTACACCGCGGTGGATTTTGCAGCCGAAGTGAAGCGCCTCACCGGCGGGGCCGGCGTTGACGTGGTGTACGATTCGGTGGGCCAGACCACTTTCGAAAAAAGTCTGAACTGTCTGCGGCCGCGCGGCCTGCTCGTGCTTTTCGGGCAATCGAGCGGCCCGGTTCCGCCGTTCGATCCTTCGATTCTCAACGCCAAGGGGTCGCTCTTTCTTACGCGTCCCGGCCTGGGCCACTACCTGCTGACGCGCGAGGAGCTGCTATGGCGCGCGGGCGACGTTTTGGGCTGGGTCGATTCCGGCCGGCTCCAGTTGCGCATCGAACGCACCTACCCGCTCGCCGACGCTGCCTCGGCCCATCGCGACCTGGAAGGCCGCAAGACCGCGGGCAAACTGCTGCTGACGATTCCGTAAGCGCTCATGACCCTCCAGGCCAAGCTGACCCTGGGCTACGTACTGCTGGCCGTACTCATGGTGGGCATCATATCCGCCATGACCCTGAACCTCGATATGCAGCAGCAGTTCGACGCCACTCTGGAACGGGCCGACATGCTGCAGATCGTGGCCGTCGACCAGGTGCGGTCGGCCCTCAACCGGCAGACCACCAAGCCGCTCCGCGAGGCGTTGCGCGACCCCTCCCTGGTGGCGCTGTTCCACAACATCATGCTGGCCTCCCACGCCATCATCGAAGTGGCGGTGGTCGATCCCAACAGCGACGACGAGATCCTGCTGGACAGCATTCCCGACCAGCTCGGCAAGCATTCCCCGCCCTACGAGGATTTCCGCCCGCTGGTGACGCAGCGGGGCTGGTATGAAAAGCTAACCGTGCTGCTGCGCCGCGACATCAAGAACTACCAGCTCCAGCGGCAGCTCGAGCCTCCCCTGCTGTTCGTGCGCGTCACCATCTCTCCGGAGCTGATCTACGACGAAGTCCAGAAGCGGCTGAAACAGAACGCCACGGTTGCGGTCGTCTCCTTGATCGGGGCGGTGTGCATCACCTTCCTGTTTTCCACCATCGCGTTCCGCCGGCTGCGCCGCGTCAGCCGCATGCTCGATCTCGCCGCGGCCGGCGAATTTCCGCCGGAGAATCCCGCCCCGGCCAAGCCCGCCACCGATGAGCTCTCCGTCATGGCGTCCAAGGTGACCATGCTCAGCGAGCGGCTCCGCGGCGCGCAGTTTGAGGTATCGGACCTGCGCGGCAACATCGATCACCTGCTGCAGGATCTGGAGGACGCCGTTTTCATTTTCAACCGCGAGGGGCGGCTGGTCTTCGCTTCGGGCTCGGTGGAGAAGTTCCTGGGGAGGGATCGCGGCGATCTGCCGGGCAAGTCCACCGGCGAGATCTTTCCGCCGTCCACGACTCTCGGTCTGCTGATCGCCCAGGCGTCGCAAATCGGCAGGAACGTGCGCAACCGCCGCGTGCCCTTGAGCCCGCCGGGAGAGACTTCGCCCACTCTGGCCGTCGTGCTGCTCTCGGTGGACATGCTGGAAACCATGCCCGGCGCGGCTCACGCGGGCTCGGGACTGCTGGTGCGGCTGCGCGATCCGGAGGCGCAGCGCAAGCTCGGCCGCGAGCTGCAGACGGCCGACCGTCTGGCGGCCATCAGCCGCGTCTCGGGCGGCGTGGCGCACGAGGTGAAGAATCCGCTCAACGCCATCCTGCTCCATGTCGAGGTGGCGCGCGCCAAACTGGCGCGCGGCGAAACCGATGTCGCGCCCCAGATGGAGATCATCTCCCGCGAGATCCTGCGCCTGGACCGCGTGGTGAAAACTTTCCTCGATTTCACCCGTCCGGTGGAGCTGAGCCTCAGCACCGTGCCGCTGCAGCAGCTCATGAACGAGATCGTGGAGCTGGCGCGCCCGCAGGCCGACGCCTCCCACATCCGCGTCACCGTGGAGCAGGAGGCCGAGGGGGTGGAGGTGCGCGTGGACCGCGACCTGCTGAAACAGGCGGTCCTCAACGTGGTGGTGAACGCCATGCAGGCCATGCCCGACGGCGGCGAGCTGCGTTTCCAGGCCTTGGCCAAAGAAGATGCGGCGGAGATCCGTATTTCCGACACCGGCGCCGGCATCCCCGCGGAGCTGCGCGAGAAGATTTTCCGACTCTATTTCACAACCAAGAAGGATGGCTCCGGCATCGGCCTGGCCATGACCTTCCGGATCGTGCAACTGCACGATGGTACAATCGATTTCACGAGCGAAGCTGGGAAAGGTACGACCTTCTTTATCCGTCTGCCCATTGTGGCGTGACGGAGGCACCCATTATGAAGCGCGTGGCAGCAATCCTGGCGGTGGCGATGGCGCTATCGCTCAGCGGTTGCATCTTCCGCGGCAAACCGCAGACCGCGGCGGCCGCCCCGGCGCCTCCCCAGCCCGCGCCCAAGACCGCGCCCGCACCGCCCCCACAGCCGCTCTCGATTCCCCAGACGCAGGTGGCACTGCCCCCGCCGCAGCCCGTGTCCCCCGAGGCTCTTCCGCCAACGCAGCCCGCGGAGGCGTCCACCGAGGCGCCCGCGCCTCCCCCCAAGCGCGTGCGTACCAATCCGCCGGCCGCGGCGCCCAAGCCCGAGCCGGCGCAACCCGCGCCGGAACAGCCCACCGAGCGTCCGCGCATTCAGGAGATCGTTCCGCCGGAGGAGTTGAAACGGCTTCAGGATTCCGCCGAGAGTGCCCGCCGCGAAGTCACCCAGTTAATCGTGCAGGCGCACCGAAGGCGTTTGAACAAGGACGAGCGGAGCGTAGTCGATCGCATCAATCAATTTGTGGACCTCTCCGCACAATCGCAAAAGAGCGGCGACATGCGCGGGGCCGACGAGCTGGCGCAGCGCGCGCTCGTCCTGGCGCGGGGGTTGCAGCGTGAGCGATAGCGAGTTCGACCGGCGCCGGCACACCGCCGCTTCCTCGCTTGCCGAGCGCAAGCTCGATGCCCTGTTAGTTTCGTTCAGCCCCAACCTGCGCTATCTCACGGGCTTCACCGGCAGCAATGGCAGCCTGCTGGTATTGCCGGACCGCTCCATTCTGTTCACCGATCCGCGCTACCAGATTCAGGCCGGCCAGGAAGTAACCTGCCAGGTGAAGATTGCCAAAGGTCCGCTGGTGGACGCCGTGGCCGCGGCCATCGCGCGGCTGGGGCTGCGGCGCATCGGCTACGAGCCGGCGCGCATGAGCTGCGATTTTTTCCAGTCGCTTCAGTCGAAGCTGCCCATGAAGGCGTCGCTTGAACCGGCGGCGGGCTGGATCGAAGCGCTGCGCATGGTGAAGTCGCCGGAAGAAATTGCGCGCATCCGCCGCTCGGTGGAGACCAATTCGCGCGCCTTCGAGCAGGCCGTCGCGCGCGCGCGCCCCGGCATGAAGGAGCAGGACCTGGCCGCGGAGCTCGAGTACCGCATGCGCCGCCTGGGCGCCGAGAAGCCGTCGTTCGAGACCATCGTGGCCGCGGGCGTGCGCTCCGCGCTGCCCCACGCCCAGCCCACCGCCGCACGCTTCGCCACAGGCGACCTGGTAGTGGTGGATATGGGAGCGCTCGAAGACGGCTATTGCAGCGACATGACGCGCATGTTGTTCTTCGGCTCTCCGGGAGCCAAGGTGAAGCGCGCTTACCGCGCGGTGCGCGAAGCGCAACTGGCAGCCATCGACGCGGTGCGCCCCGGCCAGGCCGCGGCCCGCATCGACCGCGCCGCACGCACGGTGCTGAAAGCGTACGGGCTCGACCGCGCCTTCGTCCACTCCACCGGCCATGGCCTCGGCCTCGAGATCCACGAACCGCCGCGCATCGGCAAGCGCGACAAGACGCGCCTGGAGGCCGGCATGGCCATCACCATCGAGCCGGGCGTCTACCTGGAAGGCTTCGGCGGCATTCGCATCGAGGACACGGTGGTGGTGACCACGCAGGGTTGCGAGATCCTGACGCCTACCAGCAAGGAGTTGCGCTTGATTTGACAGGGCGATATGGCCTGTCTAGGACTGAGGGGCCTGTATATATTGCCCTCAGCAGTTCCGCCCGCGGTCTCTCCGTAGTAATCCCAACTTGACTTCCCGCCCGCACGGGCGCATATTATGAATGGAGACGGTTGAGGCCGGGCTCCAGGCCTCTTTCTCCGAAAGGGGCTAAACGCGATCCCCTTCACCGGGGAGCCATTGCTAAGGAGGAAGTACATAGAACCAGTCCATTACAAGGGCGGCTTCCGACTTTCTCGGCTGACTGGCTGCGAGCTTTGACGCGCCGTGAGCAGTACTTGATATGGCGCCGCGGTCTTAAGACCGCTGTCTGAACGGCTACGCAGGTACGGTGAAGACAGGAGGGGCCGGCGGCCGCCCTCTTAGTTTTCTTTCTCACATTCCCCTGATCTACCCCACTTCCGTTACACTGGTCTATCTGTCCCGACCGTGAACGCCGTCGAGTTTCAGGACGTTTCCAAGAGTTACGCGATCTACGAAGCGCCGGCCGACCGGCTCAAGGAATTGCTGTCTCTGAACCGGCTCAAGCGCCATAAGGACTTCTGGGCCCTGCGCGATCTCACCTTCCAGGTCAAACGCGGCGAGACCTTTTGTATCGTCGGCGAGAACGGCTCCGGCAAGAGCACCCTGCTGCAACTGGTGGCCGGCATCCTGCAGCCGACCCGCGGCTCTGTGGCGGTGAACGGACGCGTCTCCGCGCTGCTCGAATTGGGCGCCGGCTTCAACCCGGAATTCACCGGCCGCGACAACGTGTATCTCAACGGCTCGATTCTGGGTCTGACCACGCGCCAGATCGACCAGCGGTACCACGATATCGAAGCCTTCGCCGAGATCGGCGACTTCATCAACCAGCCCGTCAAGACCTATTCCAGCGGCATGGTAGTGCGCCTGGCGTTTGCCGTGGCCATCAACGTGGACCCCGAAATCTTGCTGGTGGACGAAGCCCTCGCGGTGGGCGACATCTATTTCCGCCAGCGCTGCATGCGCAAGGTGCACGAGCTGCGGTCGCGCGGCATCACCATTCTGTTCGTCTCGCACGCGGTGAGCGACGTCAAAGCCATCGGCGACCGCGCGCTATGGCTGAACCATGGAGGCCTGGTCGAGATCGGCGAGCCCGATCGCGTCGTCGCCCGGTATCTCGCCGCCATGGTCGAAAAGGATTCCGCTTACCTGACGCGCAAGGCGGTGAGCGAAGAGAAACGCACACCCACCGGCACGGTGCGCGCGCCCGAGATCGTGGAGACCATCCCCAATATCGACCATCGCTATGGCGATGGGCGCGCCGCGGTGATGGGCATCGCAGTGTTCGATGAGCATGGCCGGCCGCTGGTCGCGTTGGACCCCGCTTCGCGCATCGTGGTGCGGATCAGCGTGCGCGCCCACGCGGACGTGCCCACGCCGATGGTGGGCTTCATGCTGCGCAACCAGTTGGGCATCGATTTTTCGGGCACCAACACCGCCCGCGAAGGGTACGAGCTGGCACCCATGCACGCCGGCGATATCTACACCGTGGACTTTTACCTGGAACTGCCGGAACTCTATCCGGCGTCTTTTTCCTTCTCGCCGGCCATCGCCGATGGCACACTCGCCGGCTACCAGATGTGCGACTGGATCGACAATGCCGTGTCGCTGCAGATGGGGCGCTCGGAGGGCCAGATCTACGGCTATATCCGCCTGCCCTGCCGCGTGGAAGTAAACTCCCGCCTGGCGGGCGCGAGGCCGGAGCCTGCGCCGCCGCCCGAGCCCGTCATGGAGAAACGAATTGGCTGAGTTCACGGGCGAGCGCGTCATCCCCGGCGAGGTAAACGTCGATCTGCTGAACGAGCACGTGGCGCGCTATATCTTCGCGGCGCGCCTGGCGCGCGGCAAGCGTGTGCTCGACGCCGGCTGCGGCGCCGGCTATGGCTCGGCGGAGCTGGCGCACAGCGCGCAGTTTGTGGTGGGCGCGGACCTCGCGCCCGAGGCGGTCGGCTACGCGCGCGCCCATTACCGCATGCCCAACCTGGCCTTCGAGCAGGCATCCTGCGTGGCCCTGCCCCACGCCGATGCCGGCTTCGACCTGGTGGTGGCCTTCGAGGTCATCGAGCACCTGGAGAACTGGCGCGAGCTCCTGCGGGAAGCGCACCGCCTGCTGGCCGCTGACGGCCAATTCGTCGTTTCCACGCCCAACAAGCTCTACTACTCGGAGTCGCGCGGGCCCGAGGGCACGAACCCTTTCCACGAGCACGAGTTCACCTTCGAGGAGTTCCGCGGCGAACTCGCGAGCGTCTTTCCGCATGTCTCCCTGTTCCTCGAAAACCACGTCGAGGGCGTCGCCTTTCAACCCCACGAAGCCGGCCAGGCGGTGGAAGTGCGCGTGGATGCGGGCGAGCCGGCGCCCGACGAATCGCACTTCTTCGTGGCCGTCTGCGCCCACCGCCCGCAGCCCGCATCCCCCGTGTTTGTTTACGTGCCGCGCGCCGCCAACCTGCTGCGCGAGCGCGAGCGGCACATCGCCCTGCTCGATCGCGAGCTGGCAACCAAGAACGAATGGCTCGAAAAGGCACGCCACGACCTGGCGCAACTGGACCGCGCGCACCGCGCGCTCAACGAGGAGCTGCGCCGCAGCAACCGTTGGGCCGAGCAGCTCAACCAGCAAGTGGGAACCTTGGGCGCGCGCGTGGAGGAGGTGCAGGATGAGCTGGTCCGCGAGCAGGAGAAAGCGCGCCAGATGGCCGAGGCTTACGAAGTCAAGATCGCCGAGCTGGAACAGGATGTCCGCGACAAGGCACAATGGGCGCGCGACACCGATGCCCGCCTGCAGCAGCACATCCAAGACCTGGTGGCCGCCGTCGAAGCGCTGCACGGCACGGAAAAGGAGTTGGAGGAGCGCACCGCCTGGGCGCTGCGCCTGCGGGACGAGGCCGGCGAACTGGCGCAGCAGCTCGCGCTCTACCGCGCTTCCCGATGGGTGAAGCTGGGCCGGAAAGTCGGTCTGGGTCCAACTTCGCCGGCCGGTTAACATGCCCTTTCTGAAACGCCTACTGCGCTCGCTCCCGCTGCTCTTGCTTTCGCCGTTGCTGATAGCGATCGCCGCCCTGGCGCTGTTCGCCACAGACGTAATGTGGAAAATATTCGGCCGGCGCGAAGCGCCGCACCAACCCCCGGTCCCTGGCCCCCGGCCCCCGGCCCCGGCGAGCGAAGCGAGCCAATCCCCGGCCCCTGTCGTTTCCGTTTCCGTCGTCATCCCCAATTGGAACGGCAAGGACCTGCTCGCCCGGTATCTGCCCTCGGTGGTCGAGGCGCTCTCCGGCAATCCCGCCCACGAGATTGTCGTGGTCGATAACGGCTCCACCGACGGCAGCGCCGATTTCGTGCGCTCCGCGTTCCCGCGCGTGAAGCTGGTCGCACTCCCCCGCAATCTCGGATTCGGCGGCGGCTCCAACGCCGGCTTCCGCGCGGCCTCGAACCCCATCGTGGTCCTGCTCAACAGCGACATGCGCGTGGCCCCCGATTTCCTGGCGCCGCTCCTCGAAGGATTCCGCGATCCCGAGGTCTTCGCCGTTGCCTGCCAGATCTTCTTCAGCGATCCAAACAAGCTGCGCGAGGAAACCGGATTGACGCAGGGCTGGTGGCAGGATGGCGGGCTGCGCGTCCGCCACCGCCTCGATCCCGCGATCGATGCGCTGTATCCCTGCTTCTACGGCGGCGGCGGTTCCTGCGCGTTCGACCGCGCAAAATTTCTCGAGTTGGGCGGCTTCGATCCCCTGCTCGCACCCTTCTACCTGGAAGACACCGACCTCGGCTACATGGCCTGGAAGCGCGGCTGGAAGGTGCTCTACCAGCCGCAGGGCATGGTCTGGCACGAACACCGCGGCACCATCGGCAAGCGGTTTTCCGAAGAGCGGATTCAGGCCGTGCTGAAGAAGAACTATGTGCTGTTCTGCTGGAAGAACATTCATGAATGGCCGCGGCTCGCCGCGCACTTTTTCTTTGTCTGGGCCGGCGCCGTCCTCAGCGTGATCTTCGGCGATGTGCCCCTGCGCCCCAATCCCGGCGCCCTGTGGCGTTGCTTCCGGCAACTGCCGGGCGCCGTGCGCTCGCGCTGGCACGCCCGCTCGCTCGCCCGCGTGAGCGACACGGAGGCTTTTCTGCGCCCCCTCGGCGGCTACTTCCGCGATCGTTTTGCCCCCATGGAGCGCTCCGTCGAGCGCCCGCGCGTGCTCTTCGTCTCGCCGTACCCCATCTGCCCGCCGGTGCACGGCGGCGGCGTCTTCATGTACCAGACGCTGCGCGAGCTGGCGCAGCTCGCCGAAGTGCACGTCATCGAGGTGCTGGACTGGCCCTGGCAGGACAAGGAGAACGAGGAACTGCGCCGCTTTTGCGCTTCCGCCGAATGGATCGTCCGGCCCACGGGCAGGACCGACGGCGCCGGATCGTTGCTGCCCCACGCCGTGCGCGAAATCGCCAACCAGGATCTCGACTGGCTCATCCACCGCCAGCTCTACCGCCAGCGGATCGACGTGCTGCAGCTCGAATACACGCCGCTGGCGCAGTATCGCGGCGCCTACCGCCGCATCGCCTGCGCGCTGTTCGAGCACGACGTGTACTTCCAGTCCATCGGCCGCGGCCTGGGCCACATGCCCGGCCTGGCGGGCGAGATCAAGGCCCGCATGGAGTACCTGCGCGCCCTGCGCTATGAACTGCGCGCGCTCGGCGGGTGCGACCAGGTGCAGGTCTGCACCCCGGCCAATCGCCAGTTCCTGCTTTCGTTTCGTCCCCGCCTCGCGCCGCGGCTGCGCGCCGGCCTGCGCGCGGGCATCAACGCGGCGCGTTATCAATTCCGGCCCTGCGGGCGCGAGCCGCTCACCATGCTGTTCGTGGGAGGCTTTCGCCATGAGCCCAACCGTGTGGCGGCGGACTGGTTCGTGCGCGAGGTCCTGCCGCTCGTCGTGGCGCGCCAGCCGGGCGCGAAGCTGCTGCTCGCCGGCGCCGACCCGCCTCCGGCCCACACCTATGCCGGCGATCCGGCCCATCTCGAAATGCTGGGTTACGTGGAGGACATCCGCGAGCCGCTGGCGCGGTATGCGGTGTTCGTCTGCCCCATCCTCAGCGGTTCCGGCGTACGAGTGAAACTGCTGGAAGCGTTCGCGGCCGGGATTCCGGTGGTCTCGACTACCGTGGGCGCGGAGGGACTGGCGCGCCAGGACGGCGAATTCTGCGCCCTGGCCGACGAGCCCGCGGCTTTCGCCGAGCGCATCCTGGGGCTGTTCGACGATCCGCGCGCCGCCGCCCTGATGGCCGAGCGGGCGCGGGCGGAAATCGAGGCCAACTGGGATATGGCGGCCATCACCCGCAAACTGGTGGAAAGCTATCGCGATTTAATCCGGGAGAAGCGCGCATGACCTTCACATCACCGCCGAGACGCCGAGTCGCCGAGAGGAGAAGCGGGACCGCCGGGCAGAGATCCGTTTGGAAACCTCGGCGACTCGGCGCCTCGGCGGTTCATTCATGTGCCTTCCCCGGATTCAGATCCTTCTTCAGACGGCTTACAATGTCGGAGGCCGTGCGATCCATATCCTTGGAAGCGGAACCCTTGGGCTGCTCGTATACCGACCACACCACCTCGCGGGTTTTCGCCGCCACCAGAAACACCGTGCCTTTGCCGTGGCTGAATGAGGAGGAGCTGCCGGGGCTGTCCGACCGGTTCATAGCCTCGATCAGCGGGTTGCCGCCCTTCTTGTCCGCGTCTTTGTCGTCCTCCTTGTCTCCTTCTTTCGCCGCCGGTTTTTCGGGCTGGGGCGTGGGTGAGATGTCCGCCAGTTTCGCCTGGAAGCCGGCGCCGACCTGGTCCGTGAAAATCGCGTCCGCCAGCTTGGGATCGGTCACCACCTGGAACACCCGCTCGTTGGTCAAACGGTTCGCCAGATACTGGTCCAGGCCGTGCGACATGGGCATCACATACACGGTGTGCACGTCCGCCAGTCCCGCTCCGTACGCCAGCGCGCCGCCGCAGATTACGATGAATAAAAGCCGCTTCATTGCTTTCATGGTATCAATCGTTCTCCCTATCAAGACGCGGCGGGCCGGCAAAAAGTCGGCTGCCGGTTCGCACCCCCGATATGTATAAGGGTCAGTCCATCACCGTAATCATCCCCTGCCTCAACGAGGAGCGGGGTATCGCCAAGGTGCTCGGCGCTATGCCGGAGTTCGTCGACGAGGTCATCGTGGTGGATAACGGCTCCACCGACGGCACCGCCCAGGTGGCGGCTTCGCTGGGCGCCAAGGTGGTGGCCGAAGAGGTGCGCGGCTACGGCCGCAGCTACCGGCGCGGATTTGCCTGCGCCACCGGCGATCTCATCGTGACCCTGGATGGCGACCACAGCTATCCCGTCGACGCGCTCTCCTACCTCATCGAAGCCTTCCGCCACCTGGACGTCGATTTTCTGAGCGCGTCGCGCTTCCCGGTGCGCGACCCTAGCGCCATGAGCCTGAAACACAAACTGGGGAACCTGGTGCTCTCGCTCGCCATGTCGCTGCTGTTCTTCCGCTGGGTGCGCGATTCGCAATCCGGCATGTGGGTGTTCCGCCGCGTCATCCTCAAGGAGATGAAGCTGGAGTCCGACGGCATGGCCTTTTCCGAGGAGATCAAGATCGAAGCCTTGCGCAACCCCAAAATCCGCTTCGGCGAAATCTCCATTCTCTATTCCACGCGCCTGGGCGAAAAGAAACTCAACCCGTGGCGCGACGGAATGCAGAACCTCGTCTTTCTGGCGAAGAAGCGCTTCTGGCGATGAGCCTCACCGCCATCGTGCCGGTGTGGAACGGCCGCGCGCTCCTGGAGCGGCTGCTGGCCAGCCTGGAGGCGCAAACCGAACGCGCCACGGAGCTGCTGGTGGTGGATAACGGCTCGTGCGACGGCGCGCCCGATCTCGCCCGCGAGCGCGGCGCGCGCGTGATCCCGCTCGGCGCCAACCTCGGCTTCGCGGCGGCCGTCAATCGCGCGATTGGCGAGAGCCGCGGCCAGTGGATCGCCGTGCTCAACAGCGATGTCGAACTGGCGCCCGATTACTTCGCCCGCCTGCTCGCCGCCGCCGGCGGCCCCGGCGTGTGGTTCGCCACCGGCAAGATCCTCGCCGCCGAATCGCGGGACCGCATTGACGCCACCTTCGACCTCGTTTGCCGCGGCGGCACCGCCTGGCGCGCGGGCAGCGGACGCCCGGATGTCCCGCCCTTCTCCTCGGACCGCGCCATCTGGTCGGCGCCGTGGACCGCGGCCGTGTTTCGCGCCGAGTTGTTTCAGAAGACCGGGCTGCTGGAGCCGAGCTTCGAATCGTATCTCGAAGATGTCGATTTCGGCCTGCGCTGTGCCCGCCTGGGGCTGGCCGGCGCCTACGTGCCTTCGGCCTTGGCCTGGCATCGCGGCAGCGCCACTCTCGGCCGCTGGCATCCGGAAACCGTGCGGCGCATCGCCCGCAACCAGCTTTTTCTGGTGGCGCGCCACTATCCGCGGCGGCTCCTGCTGCGCTGGCTGTGGCCCATCGCGGTGGCGCAGGTCTTGTGGGGCGCGGTCGCCCTCCGTCACGGCGCTGCGTTCGCCTGGCTGCGGGGCGTAGCGCAGGGCCTGCGAGGCTTTTCCGCCGTACGTAACAGGTGTGAATCTTTTGCGCCCGAAGCGCTATGCACCCTGATGCGGACGAATGAGCACATACTTCGCGAAATACAGGCGTCCACGGGCGCCGATTCTTACTGGAAGTTGTACTTTCTTCTGACCACTGGTGGGACAAAGTGACACATGTCCGCGATCGGCATCGTGATCGTCACTTATAATTCGGAAACCGCCATCGGTCCCTGCCTCGATGCTGCGTTGCGCACCGGCGCGGAGGTGGTCGTGGCCGATAACGGATCGAGCGACGGCACCATCGCCCAGATCGCGCGCCGCGGCGTGCATATCATCGCCAACCGCTCCAACCGGGGCTTTGCCGCTGCCGCCAACCAGGGTGTCGCCGCCTTGAGCGCGCCATATATTCTGTTGTTGAATCCCGATGCGGTGCTCGAAAGCGGCCTGGAACCGCTTCGCCAGGCGTGCGATTTGCCCCGCGCCGCCGGCGCCGGAGGCCGGCTTTTGGACGTCCGCGGCCGTCCGCAGGTCGGTTTCATGGTGCGCCGGCTCCCCACGCCGGGCGCTTTGGCTTTGGAAGCTCTCGTGCTTAACCGGATCTGGCCGAACAACCCGGTGAACCGGCGGTACCGCGCTCTGGATCTGGACTACACCGCACTTTGCGAAGTGGAACAACCGGCGGGCGCCTTCCTCATGGTGCGCCGGGCGGTGTGGCAGGAACTCGGGGGATTCGACGAGGGTTTTTTTCCGCTGTGGTTTGAGGATGTCGATTTTTGCCGGCGCGCGATCGACCGGGGTTATGTTTTGTACTATGTGCCGGAGGCTGTCGTGAAACACACAGGGGCGCACTCAATTCGGAGCCTGACAGTGGAGAAGCGCGTCTTTTACTGGTATGGTAGTTTACTGAGGTATGCGGCCAGGCACTTCTCCCCGGTCTCCTTCCGGATGGTGAGTCTGGCGGTGATAACGGGTTCCCTCTTACGCATCATTGTTGAATCGGCCTTGTACCGTAGCCTGACGCCCCTGGCAGCGTATGGGAAGGTCTTGCGGCTCGCCAGCCGTTGCTTTTTGTTCGGCTGGGGAGAGGAATTGGTTTGGTCTGGGCCCAGGTCTGAATAAAAACTGGTGTACGGAATGTTCGGCTTCTCAGGTTCTCGTTCATGGCGCACAACGACTTCGTCTCCGTCACGATAGTTACTTACAACAGCGGCCGCTTCATCAAGCGCTGCCTCGAATCGGTACTGGCGCAACAGTATCCCTACAAAGAAATCATCGTCGTGGACAATGCCTCCACCGACGGCACCGTGGACATCCTGGAACAGTTCGAGGACCGGTGCCAGGTGTATTACAACGACGAAAACATCGGCTTCGCTGCGGCGCAGAACCAGGCCATACAGGTCTCCGAGGGCGATTGGGTGCTCACCCTCAATCCCGATGTCCTGCTGCTGCCCAATTTCATTCAGGCCCTGGTCGACGGGGCCCGCGTCGATCCGCGGATCGGTACGGTGTGCGGCAAACTGCTGACCATGACGGCGCACTTCGAGATCCCCGAACGGGCCGTGGTGGATTCCACCGGCATTTATTTCAACCCCATGCTGCGCCACCTCGATCGCGGCAGCCAGGAGGTGGACAACGGCCACTACCTGCACTACGAATTTGTGTTCGGCGCCAGCGCCGCGGCCGCGCTCTACCGCCGCGCCATGATCGAGGACATCTCGCTCGACGGCGAGTTTTTCGATTCCGATTTCTTCGTCTACCGGGAAGACGCCGACGTGGCGTGGCGGGCCCAATTGATGGGCTGGAAGTGCCTGTACTCTCCCCACGCGCGCGGATACCACGTGCGCAAGGTCCTGCCCGGCAACCGGCGCGCGCTGCCCCCGGCCATCAACATGCACTCCGTCAAGAACCGCTTCCTGATGCGCATCAAGAACATTTCCCCGCACCTCTACTGGCGCAACTGGTTCTCCATCACGGCGCGCGATCTCGTGGTCGTGATGTGCTGCCTGCTCTGGGAACACACCTCGCTCAAGGCCTTCTGGTTCCTGACCGGGAACCTGAAGCGGGTGTGGGCGAAACGGCGCTTGATCCAGGCCCGGCAGCGCGTGGACAACGACTATATGGCAAGCTGGTTCCAATACGCGCCCGTGAGCAAAAAAGCGCCCGCCAAGAAGCTGCCCCAAAAAATGCCGCGCCTGGTGGCGCGCTCCGAAGTAGCGGAAAGCTGATCGCTGGAAGCCGATAGCTGATAGCTTGTCATTCATGCGCATTGCCCTTCTTGGCACGCGGGGCATACCAGCCTGTTATGGCGGGTTTGAGACCTTCGCCGAAGAGTTATCCACCCGCCTGGCGGCGCGGGGACACCAGGTGACGGTTTATTGCCGCCAGCGCTCTTCCGGGGATTATCGCGGCGTCCGGCTCCAGTATCTTCCCACCATTCGCCACAAGTACTTCGACACCCTGGCGCACACCTTCCTGTCCACGCTCCATCTCATGACCCATCGCGCGGACGTGGCGCTCTATTGCAACGGCGCCAACGCGATCTTCACCCTGGGGCCGCGCCTGGTAGGCATTCCCGTGGCACTCAATGTCGACGGCCTGGAACGCAAACGCAAGAAATGGAACCGCCTCGCCCGCTCCTGGTACCTCTTCTCCGAATGGCTGGCCGGCTTCTGCCCCACCGTGATAGTCACCGACGCCCGCACCATCCAGGATTACTACCGCGCGCGTTACCACAAGGAAAGCATCTTCATTCCCTACGGCGCCGCCATAGGGAAAGTCGCCTCTGCCAGCGTGCTCGCGACACTGGGCCTGGAGGCGGGGCGCTATTTTCTCTACGTGAGCCGCATGGAGCCGGAGAACCATCCTCTCGAAGTGCGCCAGGCGTTTGAGACCGTGAGCACGCCGCTCCAACTGGCGCTCGTCGGCGATGCGCCTTACGCCGAAGAGTACATCCGCCGCGTGCGCGACACCCGCGACCCGCGCGTGGTGCTGCCCGGCGCCATCTACGGCGAGGGCTACTACGAGCTGGGCTCGCATTGCTTCGCCTACATCCACGCCACCGAAGTGGGCGGCACGCACCCGGCCCTGATCGAGGCCATGGGACGCGGCGCCCTGGTGCTGTACCGCGACACGCCGGAAAACGCCGAGGTCGCCGCCGGCGCCGGAATTCCGTTCGAGCCCGAAGAACTGGCGGCCAAGATCAAGCTGGTTCTCGAAATGAACGAGCAGGACCGCGACGGCCTCCGCCGCCGCGCCATGGACCGCGCGCGCGAGCGCTACTCCTGGGACGCGGTAACGGACGCGTATGAGCGGCTGCTGCGCACAATGTCGGCAACAGACTGAGTTATTCAGCGGCGAGTAGCCGGTCCACGCACTCTTTGAGCGAGGGAATACCGTTCTCAAGAATCGCCCAAACGGCTTCAAGATCAACCGCCATATAATCGTGAATCAATACGTCTCGTAAGCCGCAGATACGCCGCCAGGGCACTCCCGGATTGGCGTCCCGCAGCGCGGTCGAGAGCCGTTGCTGGCTTCGCCAATGACTTCCAAACGGCGAATGATCGCATCCTGCCAGTGAGGCGTTGCGAGATATGCTTCCTTGCCAATGCCGGCGTAGTCCTCAAGCGAGGCGATGGCATCCCGGATGTGGAGTAAGTAGGCGCGGTTGCGTTTCAAAGGCAGACGGCTTCCTTCAAGATACCTTCCCGGACGTACGGGCTCAGGGATCGCTCCGTAACAATATCGACCCTTCTTTCCAGGAGGTCTTCCAAGTCCTGCTTTGCGCCAATGATGTCCAGCAGGCTGCGCCCCGCCTCCAGATCCACCAGAAGGTCGAGATCGCTATCCGGGACGCTCTCACCACGAGCAAACGAGCCGAACACCCGGATATTCCCGATGCCGTGGAGTAAGGCAATGCGGAGGATCTCGGCGCGTTGCGTGCGGAGTGTCTGATCTGTCGCAATCGTGGCCATGGGAGCCGTTCCATCTCTATCTTACGCCGCCCGGCCTTTCCGGCGCCGCCGGGCCGCCCTGCCCGCTAGAATAGAACCAGTGTCCGCCCCCTTCCGCTCCTACGTGCTGGTTTCCCGCGAACAGATCGCGCGCAATTACCGCAATGTCCGTTCCGTGGTCGGGCCCGGAGTGGAGGTCGCCGGCGTGGTCAAGGCTGATGCCTACGGGCATGGCGCCCTGGAAGTGTCGCGCGTGCTCGCCGCCGAGGGCGCTACGTGGCTGGCGGTCAGCTCCGTCGAGGAAGGCGTGAACCTGCGCCGCGGCGGCATTCACCAGATCCGCATTCTGGTCATGGGGGGCTTCCTGCCCTACGAAGGCGAGGCCCTGGTGGAGTACGATCTCACGCCCGCCGTCCATTCCCTGGAACAACTACGCCAGTTGGACCGGCTGGCGCGCTCCTCCGCCAAGGCCATCGCCTATCACCTGAAGATCGATTCCGGCATGGGCCGGCTGGGCACGCGTGCCGGCGCCGCGGAGATTCTGGCCGCGCTCGCAGACGCCCGCTATGCGCAACTGGAGGGCCTCATGACCCACTTCGCCTCGGCCGCCGATTACACCACCAGCCAGACCGCCGACCAGCTTGCGTATTTTCATGCCATCGGCGCGCGCTTGCGCGAAGCCGGCGTCAATGCCGCGCGCATCCATACCTCGAGCACCAATGCCATCGTCTTCGGCCGTTCCGAGGGCTGGCACAACATGGTCCGCGCCGGCCACGCCCTCTACGGATACGTTTCACCGGCGCGCGGCGAGGCGCCCCGTCCACTGCTGGACGTCAAGCCGGCGCTCACCTGGAAGGCCAAGCTTCTCGCCGTGAAAGACATTCCCGCGGGCGCGCTGGTGGGCTACGGCGGAACGTTCCGCGCGCCCCAGGCGATGCGCATCGGCATTCTCGGTGTGGGCTATGCCGACGGCGTCTTCCACCGCCTCTCCAATCGCGGGAAGGTGATCGCCGCCGGCAAGCTCACCTCCATCCTCGGCACGGTATCCATGGATCTCACCACCATCGATCTCAGCCACACCGCCACCCTCGCCGCCGGCGACGACGTCACCCTCCTGGGCGCCGAGGGAGACGCCCGCCTCGACGCGCAACAGATCGCCCGCGTCGCAGGCACCATCTCCTACAACATTCTGTGCAGCATCAGCGCGCGCGTGCGGCGGGTCTACGTATAGCGGATAGCTTGCCGTTATGCCAGCGGCCTGCGTCGGGCTCTCACCACTTCTACGATGGTGGGCAGCAGCGACACGAAAATGATGAGCAGGATCGCCTTGTCGAAATTGCGCCTCACCAGCGGTACGCTGCCCAGCTCGTACCCCAGCACGGTCATCAGAAACACCCACCCGATGCCGCCGCACACGCTGTAAGGGAGAAAGCGCAGGTAGCGCATCTGCCCCACTCCCGCCACGAACGCGGCAAACGTGCGCACGATGGGCACAAAGCGCGCCAGCACGATGGTCTTGCCTCCGTAACGGTCGTAGTACGCCTTCGTGCGGGCGATGTACTCCTGTTTGAAGAAGCGCGACTCCTTGCGGCTGAAGATGCGCGGGCCGGTCTTCCGGCCCAGCAGGTATCCGGTGGAATCGCCCAGCATGGCCGCCGACATCAGCAGCACGTTCACCAGCACGATATTCAGGTGTCCCGCGCCGGCCACCACCCCCACGGTGAACAGCAGCGAGTCTCCCGGAAGAAACAGTCCGATCAGCAGGCCGGTCTCCGAGTACACAACGGCGAACAGGGCGGCGTATCCCAGCCAGCCGGAGAGCAGCGTGCTCAGCAGTTGGATGAGCCGTTCCGGATCGGTCAGCGACCGGAGAAAATCCAGGATGGAATGGAGCATCCGTCAGCCGCGGAAGTTTCCGATCAGCCGGTCAATCACCGCCTGGTGTGGCTTGACGACTCCCTGCCTGGTGAGCGCGTCCACCAGCCCGGCTTCGAACAACGCCTCCCGGTCGCGCGCCTTGCGGGTCTTGATTTCGTCGCGGATCGCGTCGTGCTGGGCCGCCAGGTTGGACATGTCGGGGGTAACGTGCTGGACCACTTTCACCACCGCGGTGCCATCGGTTACGGCGATCGGACCGAATACCGTGCCGTCGGGCTTCGTGAAGCCCTCGAGCACATAATTGGCCGCGCCCAAGCCCTCCACGTCGCCCGAACGCCCGACCTCGCCCGAGGTCTTGACTTCCAGGCCCATGGCCTTAGCCACTTTTGCCAGATCGCCCCCATTGGCCTTGGCGCCATCGATCAACTCTTTGGCGTGCTGCTGCACGGCCGCCGCCATGCGGTTCTGGACGATGGTGTCGCGGACCTGGTTCTGCACCTCCTCGAAGGTGGAGGGGCGCGATGGCGTCACATTCACGACCACCGCCAGGGCGATCTTGTTGCCCGGCGCCAGCGCGACCGCCTGGGATACCTCGGCCTTCTTCAACGTAGCCACGGACTGGTCGAAATCGGCGCTGGCGCCTACTTCGGGCACCACCTTGCCGGGCTGCCAGCCGTCGGCGCGCACCAGTTCCATTTTGAGCGCGGCCGCCACTTTTTCGGGATGCAGCGGGTCCTTCTGCAACTCGGCCTGGCTCTTGTCGGAGATGTTCTGCATCAGGTCGTTGACGCGCTGTTTCTTCGACTGGGCGGCCAACTCGTCCTTCACCTCGGCGAAAGGCTTGATGCGCGCGTCTTCGTGCTGCTGCACCTGGAGGATGTCATAGCCTATGCTCGTCTTGATCAGGTCGCTGGTCTGCCCGGCCTTGAGCGAGAACGCCACCTTCTCGATCTCCGGCAGAGCCTGGCCCCGTGCGAGCCAATCCAGGTCGCCGCCTTTGGCCGCCGACCCGGTGTCGTCGGAGTTCTTCTTAGCCAATTCGGCGAAATCCGCGCCGGCGCGAATCTGTTTCAGCAGGTCCTCGCCTTTGGCCTTGATTTTGGCGTCGTCCGCGGCCGGCTTGTCCGTGGTCTTCAACAGGATATGGCGCACGCGGACTCGCTCCGGCATACGGAACTCGTTCAGATTCTGGCTGTAGGCCCGCTGCAGATCGGCGTCCGATGCGGTCACCGACTGCTCCAGTTTCGCCTGGTCGGCGATGAGGATCGCCAGGTCCTTCTTCTCCGGCACCTGGTACCGGCTGGAGTTGACCTTGAAATAGTTCTGCACATCCTCGGCGCTCGGCTGGCTCTCCTTGCGGTACTTCTCCTGGGTGAGCTTGACGAATTCGATCTTGATCTTTTCGTTTTTCTTGCGGTACTCCTGCTCGATTTCGAGCGGGGTGACGATGGTGCCTTCCAGGGCCACGTCGCGCAGCCGCGCGATGAGCATCTGGCGCTTCAAATCCCCTTCAAATTCGGGAATCGTCAGATTCTGCTGCGCGAGCATCGCAGCATACATGTCCTGGCCCACGAAGCGGCCGTCGGGGAAGAGGTTCGGCGCCATTTCGCGAATGGCGTTGGCCACATCCGCATCGCTTACCCGGAAGCCGAGCCGCTCGGCCTCATAAGCCAGAGCGCGCTGGGCGATCATTTCGTTGACCATCTGGGGCAGGAAGGCGGGCAGCACCTCGGGCGGCAACTGGCGGCCCTTCATCTGGTTGCGGAGAAGCCGCTCCACCTCCGGAGCGGTGATTACTTCTTTGCCCACCTCGGCCACCACCAGATCGGAGGCGTTGGAACCCGCCGAGCCATAGTTCGGGACCAGGTATAGCAGCATGGAAGCCGCTACCACTACCAGGATCGCGCCCAGCAGGATGCGCGTGGTCTTTTGCCGGCTTCGAAACAGATCAAACATTTCTGAGAGAACTCCTGTCTACTTAAAGGGGAAATCCCATTATATCGGATACCGGCGGCTCCCTGTGCCGCCAGTCTTGTCTCATACAAGATGAGCCTGGAGTGGGGGTGCGTTTCTCATACAAGATGAGCCTGGAGGAGCGATCCGGCATGCTGGGAGTTGATCATCAGCATGCAAGCACCAGAGAAGTTGAGCCTGGAACAGATCCGGGCGTTTTTGGAAGGGAGCAATGAGGTCCGGTTCGAAGGGCGGAACCGGGAGG
>JAIQEX010000239.1 GCA_020073615.1 Terriglobia bacterium | reverse complement strand
TTCGGCGCATTCGACGAGGACTACCACATCAGCCGCTACCTTCATTTCTCGCAGGTATCGGGCGAAGCCTTCGGCATCAACGGGTTTGACCAGACGCACGTCACGATTGACGCGGAGATCGAGTCGATTCTCTAAGGCAGGGCGGGCGAGGCGCATTCCACGTGGAACATTTCTTCGATTGTCCGTACTGCGGGCAGCAGATTTCGATGATCCTGGATCTTTCGGTCCGGCGGCAAATCTACATCGAGGATTGCGAGGTTTGCTGCAAGCCCATCGAAGTGGATTGCAGCGTGGAAGACGGCGAAATAGCCGCCTTCCGCGCCAAGACGCTGGAATGAATCAAAACTAAATCGGCTTGACCGCCGGGCCGATCAGCATGGCCGGGTTCGCGCCCTTGCGGGGCATGAATTTCTGGGCGCGGCCGTTGTCCACCTCGGCCACGTACAGATTGCCGTCCTGGTCGACGTCCATTCCGTGCACGCCCCAGAATCCGCCCGGGAAATCTCCGAACGTTCCGAACGCGTACAGGAAGTTGCCCTCCAGGTCGTACTTGATCATCTTGTTGGTGCCGCGATCGAAGAGCCAGAGGTGGCGGTCGGCGGCGGCCAGGTGCAGGCAGTGCACATCGGAAGGAGGATCGCCCACTTTCCACATGTTGACGAATTTTCCGCTGGTGTCGAACACCTGCACGCGGTGATTGTAGCGGTCGTTGACGAACACGCGGCCGCTGGGAACGTCCACGGCCACCCCGTGCACGCCGTTGATGTAGCCGGGGCGCGTCTCGTTCGGCGGCGTGCCCTTCTGGCCGAATTCGCCGATGAATTTTCCGTCCTTGTCGAACTTCGCCACGCGCGTGCCGGTGTACCCGTCGGCCACGAACATGGTGCTGTCAGGCAGCCAGGCAAGGTACGTCGGGCGCGAGAAGTGCGTGGCGTCGGCGCCGGAAACGTTCGGTGTGCCAAGCGTCTGCAGCAACTTCTTCATGTCGTGCGAGAATTTGAAAATGGAGTGGCGGTAGTCGTCCACCAGCCACACGTTTCTGTCCTTGTCGTAGGGGTTGATGTAGATCGCATGGGGCCGGCGCAACATGCTGTCCCACTCGGGCCAGGTTTCCTTGATTTCACCCTTGGCGTTCACCCCGACGATGCAGTGCTGCCAGCGCCAATCCACATTTTCGGTGCCGCGATTTGGCCCGTCGAGCTGTCCTGGGGGACTGGCCGAAGTGGCGTCGCGCCATGGCAAGCGGCCGATGGGAAATCCAGTCCGGGATCGTCCACCGCGACTTCAAGCCCGACAACGTGCTCGTCGGAGACGACGGCCGGGTCCGGGTCGCGGATTTCGGGCTGGCGTTCGCGGCGCAGGACACCGCGGACCGAGCGGCGCGCCAGGCGCCCGGGCCGGACGCGCCGAGCAGCCAGCGGCCGGCGCAGGCGTTGACCGCGCCCGGCCGGTTCGCCGGGACGCCCGGGTACATGGCGCCCGAGCAGCTCGCCGGTGCGACGGTCGACGCGCGCGCCGATCAGTTCAGCTTCTGCGCCGCGCTCCACGAGGCGCTGCACGGCGAGCTGCCGGACGCGACGCGCACGGATCGGCCCCGGCGGGGCGAGACCGAGCCGGTGTACCCGCGCTGGCTGCGCGACGTGCTCCAGCGCGGCCTGGCGCGCGATCCGGGGGAGCGGTTCGCGACGATGGACGGGCTGCTCGCCGAGCTGACCCGCAGCCGCGAGCGCAACCGGCGGCACATCCTGGCGGTGGTGGTGGCCGGCGGGACGATCGCCGCCGGCGCGATGTCCGGCGTGCTGCGGAGCGACGATCCGCCGCCGTGCCCGCTCGCCAGCTCCGAGCTCACCGGCGTGTGGGACGCGCCGGTCCGGCAGCGCAGCGAGGCGGCGATCCTCGGCACCCGCGCGCCGTTCGCGTCCAGCATGTGGGCGTCGACCGGAGCCGCGCTCGACCGCTACGCGCAGCGCTGGCTGCTCGGCCAGCAGGCGGCGTGCGAGGCGACGTACGTCCGGCACGTCCAGTCCGCGGTGCTGCTCGACCGCCGCACGGAGTGCCTCGCCGCGCGGCGCCGCTCGCTCGCCGCGGCGGCCGAGATGCTGCAGCGCCGGCCGATCCAGGCCGCCGCGCACGCCGGCGAGCTGCTGGCCAGCCTCGGCGACATCGAGGTCTGCGCCGACACCAGCGTGCTGCTCGAGCTGTCGCGCTCCGCCGCGCCGCCGATGAACCCTGCCGCGCGGGCGCGCGCGGCCGCGGTGCGCCAGCAGCTGGCGAGCGCGAGTGCATTGCTCGCCACCGGCGACGTCGCCGCCGCCGAGCCGGTGGTGGCGGAGGCCGAGCGCGCCGCGAGCGACCTCGACGACGGCCAGGTCCGCGCCGAGATCCGCTACGTCGCGGCGTACGCCAGGGCCCGGCGCGGCGCGGTCGCCGAGGCGATCGCGCTGGCCAACCAGGCGGTGGAGCTCGCGGTCGCCAGCCATCACGACGAGCTGCCGGCCGACGTCTGGCTGATGCTGGCGCGCAACGCCGGGAGCCTCGACCAGAGCTCGACGGAGCTCGCGACGTGGCTGGGTCAGGCCGAGGCGTGGTACCACCGGCTCGGCCATTCCAGCGACTCGCGCCGCATCGAGATCGAGCACGTCCGCGGCAAGCTCCAGCTCACCCAGGGTCAGGCCAGCGCCGCGCTCGCCACGCTGTCGCGTGCGATCGAGTCCGGCGAGGCGCTGTGGGGCAAGGACGATCCTCGGCTGATCTCGCTGCTCGTCGACCGGGCCGTCGCGGGGGGCCAGCTGCAGCAGGCCAGGCCCGCGATGGCGGACACCGAGCGCGCGCTGGCGCTGGGCATCGCGACGTGGGGGCCGGAGTACCCCGACCTCGCCCAGGTCCGGCGGGTGCGCGGCCTGCTCTACATCGAGCAGCTCGGCGATCTGGCGCGCGGCGAGCACGAGCTGGCCCTGGCGCTGGTGCTGGCGCGTGCGCAGGACGCCGACTCGGCGGAGGTCGCCAACTGCGAGCAGGCGCTGAGCCAGGCCCGGCTGTACCGCGGTGACTACGCCACGGCGCTCGAGCACGCCGAGCGGGCCGAGCAGATCTACGGAAAGCGCCTGGGCGCCGATCATCCGCGACACGGCGAGGCGCTGAACGGCCTCGGCGTCCTGCGGTTCATGCGCAAGGACTTCACCGGATCGCTCGAAGCCTACGAGGCGGCGTACCCGATCCTGCGCGCCGCCCTGGGCGCCGGCCACACCACGGTGGGCATCCTGCTCAGCAACACCGGCGAAGCGCTGCTGGCGCTGGGCCGGCCCGAGCAGGCGCAGTCCTACTTCGAGCGGGCGCTTGACATCCTGCGCAAGAGCCTGGGGCCGGAGCACGCCGATCTGGCGCTCCCGCTCAAGGGCCTCGGGCTCGCGCACCTCAGTCGCGGTCAGCCGCGCGAGGCGCTGGAGCCGCTCGAGCGCGCGCTGGTGCTGCGCACCCAGTCGGCGGCGGCCAGCGATCCGCAGGAGGTCGCCGAGATCCGCTGGGGGCTGGCGCGTACGCTACGCGCGCTCGGCCGCGACCCCGCGCGAGCCCGCGCCCTGGCCGAGGCCGCGGCAACCGGTTACACCAGCCTCGGGAGTGAATCCGCCGAGCGCGGACGGGAGATCTCGCTGTGGCTCGCGACCGGCACGCGCGACCGATGACGATGTGCGGCGTACCAGCGGCCGGTAATCGGCTGTCATGGTGACGGTCGAACGATCTGCATAGAATCGCCCCGCACCTGTCAGCAGGTGCCGAATCCAGGCTAGCCAAGGAGAAATGAATGACGGACCGAGCACGACTGATCTCGACGGCAACCCCAACGTCTCAACCGGTGATAGCCCCGATCGAAACACCGCTGGTGGTGACGGGAGGTGTTCCCGTGACGGTCCTCGTGGGAGTCGCGAAGATCGACGACACGCAACGTCACGTCTACTTCCGCTTGCCGGGAGACGATACCAGGCATGGCAGCATCTTGTGGAAGTGCGGTGGCTATGCATTGATGGTTACGTTCGTCTTCGATGATCAGTCGGACTTCAAGCTCAAGGAGCTGCTCCCGGTGACGCCGGCGTTCTGGTTTTCGGACAAATTTACACCCACTACCGATGGCCCCCTGCACCAGGGTTGCTGCCTCCAGTCGCTCCCGGGGTCGTACCACTTCGATGTCGTCTACGATGATGTTTTGTTGGGCAACGTGCGGTTATCTACTATCGATCCACAGATCGTGGTCACTCCGCAGTAGCCCTACCTCGCAACCCGCGATCGACGGGGTCGCCCGGAACGTCGACGCCACCGATCACACGGTCACGATCTCGATCTTGGCGACGCCGAGGCGGACCTCGCGGGTCGGCCGGCGGCGCTCGATGATGCCGGCAGCGCCGAGGATGCCGGCCTCGGCGAGCTGGCGCCGGCAGCG
>JAIQEX010000121.1 GCA_020073615.1 Terriglobia bacterium | reverse complement strand
GTCAAGGTCCGATCATCCTGAAGAGCACTCAACCTCAGTACCAAGAAGACATCGTGCGGATGACCATCGTCCGCCGCTTTGACGTCGAAGTGGGGACTTGTGCGTGCTGCGGACGGCAAGCGCAGGGCCGGCATCCGTTGCAGACCTCCGATTCGCTCCGTGTAGGCGAAGTGCAAGTAGGACCAGAAGCCTTGTCGATGGCGGCGGTGCTCAACAAAGAATTGGGGCTGTCGCACGAGCGGACGGCGCGGGTGCTGGAACTGGGCTATGGGTTGCAGTGGAGCCGGAGCGGGGTATGCCGGGCTTTGCAGCGATTGGGGAATCTGGCGGAACCTACCTACCAGCAACTGCAAAGTGCGCTGCGGCTAAGCCCGGTAGTGTGGCTGGACGACACGGGCTGGAGAGTGGCCGCACGACCACAGAATCTGCGGGTTTTGTGGAGCGAGCAGGTCACCGTTTACGTCATTGAAGCGCATCGCGGATACGCGGAAGCGGCGGCGATTCTGGGAGAGGACTACGCCGGTTTCCTGGTGCATGACGGAGCGCGTTGTTTCTATGGCTTTGAGCAGGCGTTTCATCAAAGCTGCCTGGAACACCTGATCCGGCGGTGTCGCGAAATGATCCCGATGGCTTCCGCGGCGGCCGCCCGATTTCCGATGGCGGTCAAAACTCTGCTGCAGGACGGGCTCCGGTTGCGAGATCGCTACCAGAGCGGCGAGCTTTCTGCACATGGTTTGGCTGTGGCCACCGGGCGGCTGGAAGCCCGGCTGGACCGCTTGTTGGATCGGCACTTTCATTGCCCAGACAATCAACGGTTGGCCACACACCTGCGCCACGAGCAGCCACACTTGTTTACCTTTCTGCGCTGTCCTGGTTTGCATGCCACCAACAACTTCGCCGAGCGGGCGATTCGGCTGATGGCGATGGCGCGGAAAACCTGGGGCGGCAATCGGACGAACCACGGCGCCCGCACCCAGCAGATTCTGGCCAGTGTCTTGCGCACCTGCTGGCAGCAGGGCAAAGACGCCTTTCATCAGTTCGTGAAGTGATTGCGCTCTGCTCGTCCGATTTTGCTAGAGATCGTCCCGGACGGGGCATCACCCTGACCTTGACCCAACAACCATTCCGCTCCCTCTACTCGCTTCGACCCTGTCGTCGTCGCGAAACTCAAAATCAACCGAACGGAACCCTCTAAGCCTCCGCCGACGTGTGCCTCACCGCCTGGTAAACATTCGCGGCTCCAAACGTGTTCAGGCACGGCACGGACTTCATTACAAAGTCTCTCGGGTTTGTTGACCTTGACTTCCGGCGGGTCCACGGATTCTCTGAGCAGACGCTCCAGGCGTTCTCGAAGTACGCCCATCTCGTAAGACCTCAGGCGCAGTGAGTCTGATCGGACCGTAAGGTATCTGGCAGAACGTGAGTCGGGAGCTGGCCACAATGTGGAGCGGGTTCGGGTGTTGAACTGGGGTCGCCCGTAAATTGCAGATTTGAAATGGTGATTTGGTTTGGCTCCCCGGTACGTGCTGGCATTGAAGACGGTGTCTTGTCGATACTCGAATCGCGTGCGCCAGAGTTCGATGGCTCCGAGAATCTTCACGCTTTTGCGTTCTCCGGTAACGGTACTTCCGGAGGGCAGCGTACGCGGCTCCAGGTTGCGTGCAGGGTCGAGTTCTGCCGGAAACTGGCTTCGTCGGTGAAGATCAGCGCCCAGTGCTTGTCGGTCAACTCCGACGGTCGGCCGGACCGATAGCCTTCCAGCAGACCATCTACCCCCTCGGTCTGATAGCGATGGAGCCATTCGGACACTTTCGATCGCGGCGCCTTAAGAATTCGTGCCAACTCGCTGCTGGTTTGGCCTTCGGAGTTCCGCACTACCGCCTGCAGTCGCCTCGCCACTCGATAGGCTCCATCCTGTTCCGCCTCTTTGCTGAGTCGGACTAACCGCTTATACGTACTCGGATGCAACCGCAGCAGTCGCGCAAGCATGGTCACTCCTTCCAAAAAGAAGTATGCCACACTCGTGCGCTCATGTCCCTTTAATTAGGCGCGCCTGTATAGGCTAGGCTAGACGTCTGGACGCTGATTCGTCATTTGCGCCATTACGCCGCGCGCACACCCGCCACACTGCCGTCGGGGCGAGTCCCTGCCTTTGGCAGTATGTGAGTGACCCTCTGCTATGACGGGCTACCCCGGCACTACGGTCACACGCGCGAAGCCCTCGGCGATGGTGGGCGGCGCCAGCTTCGCGGCCATCTTCGCCAGGGCATCTTCGGGCACCACGCGATGGCGGCGCGCATTGCGCTGGCGGCAGACCTCGAGCGGCACGTCGAAGAATACGGCCTCCACCTCGCAGCCGTACGCCTGGCCGATCCCGATATAGGGCCGGCGCTCCTCCGGCGTGAGGTTGGTGGCGTCGACATAAGTAACCGGCCGGCCAATTCCAAGGCGCTGCCGCAGCAGGTAGCGCATGGTCTGGAAGACGCGGTCGTGGATGGTCTGGTCGGTCTCGTCGTCGGCCAGCAGCTTGCGAATGGTGTCGGAGGAAAGGACCGCGGCGCCGCCGAGCTCCGCCAGATACGTGGACTTGCCCGAGCCCGGCAAGCCGACCAGCACCACCAGCCGCATGGTTTCGCTAGGCTCCCATCTCGCGGCGGATGGCCTCGGCAATGCGCGCGCTGAAAGTCTCCACCTGTTCCAGGTCGGGGCCTTCCACCATGACGCGCGCCAGCGGCTCGGTTCCGGAAAAACGCACCAATACGCGGCCCGCGCCGCCGAAAGCCTGCTCGACGCACGCGATCTCGCGCGCCACCGAAGGGAGCTCGGTGAGCCCCTTCTTTTCGCGCACGCGCACGTTGACCAGCCGCTGCGGATAGACGCACAGATCGGCGGTCAGCTCATCGAGGCCCAGGCCCGCCCTGGCGGCGATTTCGAAGACGCGCAGCGCGGTGAGCAATCCGTCGCCGGTGGTGGCGTACTCGCGAAAGATCACGTGACCGGACTGCTCGCCGCCCAAAGCTGCGCCCAGGCGCACCATTTCCTCAAGCACGTACTTGTCGCCCACGGGCGTGCGCACCATGCGGATTCGCTCGCGCTCCAGCGCCCGTTCGAGCCCGAGGTTGGACATCACGGTGGACACCACGGTGTCCCCGGTCAGGTGTCCGGAGGCTTTCAAGGCCCGGGCGGAGATGAGCATCGCGGCGTCGCCATCCACGATCTTGCCGCTCCGGGCCACGAAAATCGCGCGATCGGCGTCGCCATCGAACGCCACGCCGAAATCCGCGTGCTGCGCGAGCACCTCCCGGCGCAGCCCCTCGATATGGAGCGCGCCGCAGTTCAGATTGATGTTGCGGCCGTCCGGCTCGGCGCACAGTGTCACCGTTTCGGCGCCCAGTTGCCGGAACAGATCGGGCGCCAGCCGGTAAGACGCGCCGTTGCCGCAATCGATGGCCAGCTTCACGCTGTCGAAGCGCACCGCGACGGTGGAAGCCAGGTAGGCCAGGTATTGGCGGTCGAGGCCCGGGTCGGCGGTGAGCCTGACAGGCGCCGGCACGCCCGTTTCGCGGAGCCGGAGGATCTGCTGTTCGATGGTGTGTTCTTCCACGTCGGGCAATTTGAATCCGCTGTGGCCGAACACTTTGATGCCATTATCGCGATAGGGATTGTGCGAGGCGGAGATCATGACGCCCGCCAGGAAGGGCCCCGTGCGCGTCAGGTACGCCACTCCCGGAGTGGTGATCACGCCGGCGTAGCGCGCGCGGGCGCCGGCCTGTGCGAGGCCGCCCGCCACCAGTTCGGCGATCCACGGACCGGATTCGCGGGTATCGGCGCCGATCAGGATTTCGGCTCCGTCCTGCGCGCCCACAGCATCGCGCCCCAGCGCCACGCCAAAGGCAAACACCGTTGCCGGATCGAGCGGATACTCTCCCGCCACACCGCGGATGCCGTCGGTACCGAACAGTTCTTTAGCCACTCGTTGTTCTCCCAGGATCGTTGTTATGCCCCTCTAGCGAGCGGGCCCCCCTGCCTTTTTTCTCATGGTGACGTCGACGGACACCTGGGGGGAAGACTGAAACCGCACGTAAGGATCTTCCAAAAAAGCATTGACGCTGAAACGGGAAGAGCCGGCCATGGTGGAGACATCCACCGGGTCGGTCACCGCGGCCACGACGCGCGCCACGCGGCTGCTCGGGCCGGCAATCCACAGTTCGGCGGGCACACACTCGGAGTGCGCCACCACATATCCGTTCTTCCCTTCGCCGGTAAAGCGGACTACAACGGGCACCGGGCGCTGCGCGCGCGGCTCGAAATCGAACCGCACCTCGGAAGGACGGGAATGCACCAGCCGTACGCCGCGCGCCAGCTTCACGTTGCTATCGCCGATGGGAAACGTGCGCTGGCCCGGCCGTGCGCTGGACATATCCAGGACCACCGCGGGATGAACGCCGCCATCGCCCAAACCGCGCAGTTCTCCGGAGGGCCCGCGCAACTCCAACAGGATGGAGGTGACGGGAGGCGAGTTGATTTCCAGCCCATCGGGCAGGTTCTTGTATTCCACCGGGACGCTGGCGAAAGTGGAGAGCTCCGGTTCGGTGGCCACCACGGCCCATAACACCACGGCAATCGCCAGCGAGAGCAGCTTCCAGCCGACGTGCCGAGTAACCGCGCCGTGCAGCGCCTTGAGGATACGCTTCATGGCAGGGTCGCCTTCTCGGCCGGCCGTTTTTCCGGCCCCGCGCCGTCGGTGGTGGGGGCCGACTGCGCCAGCGGAATATCGGCGGCAAATTCGTCGATGGTCGATGGCGCGGGCCGCTGCACGCCGAAATGGAGGTTGATCAGCGCCGCCACATCCGCCAGGGACGGGGTCGGCTGCAGCTCGCCAAACGAGGCCACGGAGATGCGCCCGGTCTCCTCGGAAACCACCAGCGAGAGGCAGTCCGTCTCCTCGGTAATCCCTATGGCCGCGCGGTGGCGGGTGCCGAGCGTCCGCGACACCGCAGGGTTGGTGGTCAGAGGCAGGAAGCATGCCGCGGCGGCGATGCGGTCCTTATGCACGATGACGGCGCCATCGTGCAGCGGCAGGCCAGGCGCAAAAATCGAAAGCAGCAGATCGCGCGAGAGGGCCGCCTCCAGGCGCACCCCGCTTTCAATGAAGGTGCGCAGCCCGATGTCGCGCTCCAGCACGATCAGGGCGCCGATCCTCTTCTGGGCCAGTTGCTCGATGGTGAGCAGAATCTCGCTCACCGACTCCGGCGCGCGGAAGCCGGCGCCCAGCCAGCGCTTGCGCCCGAGGCGCGCCAGGGCGCGGCGGATCTCCGATTGGAACAGTACAATGATGGCCAGGCCGATGTAGGGAACGATGAACGAGAGCAGCGACCGCAGCGCCTCCAGGCCGGCCCACAGCGCGACGGCGTAGAGCGAGACCATAATGAGGATGCCGATGAGAATGGGCCCCGCGCGCGTGCCGCGCACCACCATCACGGCCTCGTACACCAGGAACGCTACCACGAGGATATCCACAATCCCGATGAGGTCCGGGACCGGCACGGACGGCAGGAGTCGGAGAAAGTGGGCCATTGGTGGATCGCGGCTGGAAATTCCTGCCCAGCCCCCCATCTTAACTTAGGGCGCGGCCGGCAGCAGGGGAATTGCCTGTGGATACAATGAATTATGCCTTTTGTCCCGATTCCCGACGCCATTGAAGAGATCCGCGCCGGGCGCATCCTGGTGGTGGTGGACGATGAAGACCGGGAGAACGAAGGCGACCTCACCATCGCGGCCGAGAAAGTGACCCCCGAGATCGTCAATTTCATGGCCACGCATGGCCGCGGCCTGATCTGCCTCACTCTGACGCCGGAGCGCTGCGACCACCTGCGGCTGCCGCTGATGAGCGCTCAGAACACTTCCAATTTCGGCACCGCCTTTTGCGAATCGATCGACGCGCGCAGCGGCGTGACCACCGGCATCTCGGCGGCGGACCGCACGCGCACCATCCTCACGGCGCTCGATCCGCAATGCCGCCCCGCCGACCTGGCGCGGCCGGGCCACGTCTTTCCTTTGCGCGCGCGCGAAGGCGGCGTGCTGGTGCGCGCCGGGCAGACCGAGGCGTCGGTGGACCTGGCGCGGCTGGCCGGGCTTACGCCGGCCGGGGTCATCTGCGAAATCATGAACGCCGACGGCACCATGGCGCGCGTGCCGCAGCTCAAGGAGTTCTGCGAGCGGCACGGGTTGAAGATGATTTCCGTGGCCGAGCTCATCCGCCACCGCATGAAACACGAGCGCTTCGTGCGCCGCGTGGCCGAGGGCTGCATCGAGACCGAATGCGGCCAATTCCGCACCATCGCCTATGGCAGCGACCTCGATCCCGAATATCACATGGCGCTGGTGCGCGGCGACGTGGCCGGCCGCGAGGGCGTGCTGGTGCGCATGCACGCGCGCTGCATGTTCGGCGACGTGTTCGGCTCCACCAACTGCCAGTGCGACCGCCTGGTGCGCCATTCCCTGCGCATGATCGCCGAAGAGGGCCTGGGGGTCCTGGTCTACCTGCACGAAACCGGCCCCGGGTTTCGCATGGAACGCGATGCCCGCGGCGAGATGCGCCTGGTCTCGCACGGCCGCGATTTCATGCACTACACCGGGCAGGACGGGCAGCGCCAGCTCCAGCACGAGCATGGCATCGGCGCCCAGATCCTCTCCGACCTGGGGCTGCACACCATCCGCCTGCTAACCAACCACCCGCGCAAAATCGTTGCCCTGGAGGGATTTGGCATCGAAGTCGTGGACCAGGTCCCGGTTCCCCATTGAACTTTGCCGGCGGCCGGCGCGTTACTGTTAATACGGGAGCAGGCACAACGTCCTGAATGATATGAACGCACGAATTCTAACCACCGCGACGCTTTTTACGGTTTTTGCCGGCGGGCTCACCGCCCGGGCCGCCGATTCCCAGCTTGTGGGCCTGGTGATGCCCGACGCCAAGGTGATTGCCGGCGTCAATGTGGATCAGGCCAAAGCATCGCCCTTTGGCCAGTATGTGCTCACGCAGATGCAGTCCACCGATCTGCAGCAAATGACGGCGCTGACCGGCTTCGACCCCACGCGCGACGTGCACGAGCTGCTGGTGGCTTCGAGCGGACCCACCGGCCAGCATGACAACGGCCTCGCAGTGGCGCGCGGCAACTTCGATATCTCGCGGATCACCGCCGCGGCCACGGCGCATGGCGCCACCACGGAAAGCTACAACGGGGTGACCATCATCGTGGACCCGAAGAAGACGCACGGCCTGGCGTTTCTCGATTCCACGCTGGTTGTCGCGGGCGATCTGGCGAACGTCAAGGCCGCCATCGACCGGCCCAAGACGGGTAGCAGCATCCCCACGGCGCTCGCCGTACAGGTGGATCAGTGGAGCAACGCCCAGGATGCGTGGGTGATTTCCGCCGTACCGCCTTACACCCTGCACCCGCCTTCGACCGCCGTGGGCATCCCCGGCGTGGGACCCAACGCGCAGAACGCGTTTGGGAAAATCGAGCAGGCCGCCGCCGGGGTGAAGTTCGGCGCGCTGGTGGTGGTGACCGCGCAGGCGCAGGCCGATACCCCGCAGGACGCCACCACGATGGGCGATGCCCTGAAGCTGCTTTCGAACCTGGCGCTGATGCAGGCCGGGCAGCAGAACCCGCAGCTCGCGGCGCTGGTGCAATCGCTTTCGGTGACCACGCAGGGCAACCTTCTCAAGGTGACGTTTAGCCTGCCGGAAGACCAGCTTCAGCAGTTGGTGAAGCCGCCGCACCAGTCGCACATCGAGCACCGGCCAGCCGTCAGGCACATGTAAGTCCGGGCGCTGGTCGAGGGCCTGCTCGCGGGCCTTCGGCTGCATGGATTCTCAGCCCCGGTAACGGTTCCAGCCGTTGCCGGGGCTTATTTATTTTCCATTGCCGTACGTGACCGTTCACGTACAAAACAGATCTCTTGACCGCTCACGTATAATACAAACATGGCTGCAACCAAGAAGAATCCCGCTGCCGTTGCTTTAGGGCGGAAGGGCGGCAAGAAGGGCGGGCCCGCCAGAGCGGCCAGGCTCACTTCCGAACAGCGCAGCGAAAGTGCGCGCAAAGCAGTTCGTGCGCGTTGGGCGAAAGCCAAAGAGGGTGAGGGCACTTCGGACCAGGCCGTTCTTACTCTGTTGAAGCGTATCAAAGCGACCGACAGCCCGAAGGAAATCCGCCAACTATCCAATCAACTGGAACGTGTAATCTTCCATACGCAATTTAAGAGCCGTTAGAGAGCGTCCAAGATACTTGCCTGGAGGTGTCTCGGCACTGCCTGGATTGCCGACCAAAGATGCCGAAGATCAAGAAGCCACCCCCACCAGGAATCTTGGATCATCTGATTAGGCGTTACCGTGAGGGCCGGATTACAGCCGCTGATTTTGTGGAACTGAAGCAGTGGCTGGAGTCCGATCCGGATGTGCCACGCGGAAAGTGGTACAAGCGTTTTAAAAGCTTTACTCTTGCGGGCAACGGTGAGATGCCTTCCACATTTTTGACACCGGGCATGGCCGTCGAGGGCGAAGAAGTCCACTGATCGACGCCCAATCGGCGATGGTATGGGCTCGGTCAACAAACTCAGGCGCGGCTGAAAGTGTGTTTAGGTGTTGTACTCCGCCACCCCATAGCGCTGGAGTAACTCAACCGCGCGGGGGTTGCCGCTCGCTTCCGCCAGGCGCGCGTGGCGCCACGCGGCGGGGTAGTCCGCGCGCACGGCGTACATCTCGGCCAGGGCCACATGCGCAGCCGCCAGACGGGCGTCCAGGCGCACGGCTTCGAGCAGCAGACCCAGGGCTTCCTCCTCTCTGACTTCCATGCGATAAAGCTGCGCCAGGTTGTAATACGGCTGGGCGTTGACGGGCTCCCGCTCAATCCACGCGCGCTGCTCTTCCATGTGCCGGCGCGTCTCGGCGTCGAGCGCGAACTGCACTACTTCTTTGCGCCAGAAACTCACTTCCCCGATCCTACCAGCAGTATGTGCACGTCCATCACGTTAGTGTTGGTTGGTCCGGTGATCAGTAAGTCGCCCAGCGCCTCGAAGTAACGGTAGGAATTGTGGCCGTCCAGGTAGCCGGTGGCGTCTGGTTTGCGGCGTAGCGTCTCACCGTCGGCGATGGCGCCGGCCGCGTTGGTGGGGCCGTCGGTGCCATCGGTGCCCGCGCTCAACACCACCGTGTCGGGCAGCCCGGCGATTTCGATGGCGGCGGCCAGCGCGAATTCCTGGTTGCGCCCACCCAGGCCGTCGCCGCGGAGCGTTACCGTGGTTTCGCCCCCGGTAATGATGCACGCTGGCGGCTTCACCGGGCGAGCGGCGCGCACCAGCTCGCGGGCAATGGCGCCGTGCATGCGGGCGATGTCGCGCGTTTCGCCCGCGATTTCGCTGGCCAGCACCAGCGTACGGAAGCCCAGCCCACGGGCGCACCGTGCGGCCGCGTCCAGCGCCAGGCGGTTGCTGCCGACGATGGTATGGCGCACGCACGCGAACACCGGGTCGCCGGGCTTGGGGGTTTCGGGGATCTCGCCGCGCGCGCCGGCGGCGATACGCTCGCGGACAGACGCCGGCACCTGACCGCCCATGCCGTAGCGCTCCAGGATGCGCGCCGCATCGGCAAACGTGGAGCGGTCGGGCGCCATGGGTCCGGAGCCGATGACGTCGGGATCGTCGCCGATCACGTCGGAAAGCAGCAGCGCCTCCACGCGGGCGGGCGCGGCCAGGCGCGCCAGTTGGCCGCCCTTGACGAGCGAGAGGTGCTTGCGCACGGCGTTGATCTGGTGGATGTCCGCGCCCGAGCGCAGCAGCAGTGCGGTGACGGCCTGCTTCTCCGCGAGGGTGATGGGCGGCGCGGGCAACGGCAGCAGCGCCGAAGCGCCGCCCGAAATCAGGCAGAGCACCAGGTCGTCCTGCTGTGCGTCCCGCGCCATCTCCGCCATCCGCCGGGCGCCCTCCACGCCGCGTTCGTCGGGCAGCGGGTGGCCGCATTCGATAAGTTCGATGCGGCGCAGCCTGGCGCCATGCCCGTACTTCACATTCACCAGGCCCGCCGCGATGCGCCGGCCTAGCGCCCGCTCCGCCGCACGCGCCATGGAGGCGCCGGCCTTGCCCGCGCCCACCACGTAGATCCGGCGAAAGCGCGCCAGGCCGCGGCCTACGCAATGCCGCGCCACCGCGCCGGCAGGGTCGGCCGCCCGCAGCGCGGCGCGGAAAATCGCCAGCGCCTGGCGGCGCAGCACGCGGTTGCTCATCGCAGGATGGGGTGTCCGAGGATGGCATCCACGGCGGCGGCCGGATCGTCGCTCTCGATGGCGATGCACATGTCCGCCAAGCCGTACACTTCGCGGCGCGAGTCGTAGAGGGCCGCCAACTGCCGCGGGTCCCGCGCCAGCGGCCGGTGGGAGCCCTGCGCCACCCGCCGCTCCACCACTTCGAAGCGGCAGTCCAGCCAGACGCTGATGCCGTGGCTGAGGACCAGCTCGCGGTTGGCCGCGTCCACGAACGCGCCGCCGCCCAGCGCCAGCACGGCCGGGCGCCCATGAGCGATCCAGCGGACGTGCTGCTCCAGCATGGCCGATTCGATGCGCCGGAACTCCGGCTCTCCGCGCGCGGCAAAGATCTCGGCGATGGTCATTTTCTCGGCCGCTTCGATTTCCGCGTCGAGATCGAAGAAACTCCAGCCCAGCCGGTGGGCCAGCAGGCGGCCGATAGTGGACTTGCCCGAGGCCATGAAGCCCACGAGGTAGAGGCCCGGCGTGCCTTTGAGCTTGAGATTCATGCCGTGCCGTTCATGGCCGCCAGGCGGGCTTCGACGGCCGCGGGAAACAGGCGCGCCAGCGCCACCAGAAGCCAGCCCGTGCGGGGCGTCATAACGGTGCGCGCGTCGCGCTCCACGCCGCGGCGGATCGCCACCGCGCACTCGGCGGCGGTGATGGCGAAGCGCCGTCCCTGGACCACCCGCTCCGGCGCCTCGCCGGCGCGCGCATTTTGCTGGAACCGGGTCTTCACGTAGCCCGGGCACACCAGCATGGTGCGGACGCCGTCGCGCCGCAGTTCCATGCGCAGGCCCTCGGTGAGCGAGCCCAACGCGTACTTGGACGCGCTGTAGAGCGTCATCCAGGGCAGGGTCATTTTGCCGCCGATCGAGGCCACGTTGACGATCATGCCGCTGCGGCGCGCGCGCATGTGCGGCGCCACGAGCTGGATCATCCCAAGCGGCGCGAAATAATTCACCTCCATCAGGTAGCGCGCGTCCTCCATGGGCGCGCTCCAGGAGTGCAGATAGAGGCCGACGCCGGCATTGTCGATCAGGATATCGATAGTGCCGAACCGCTCGAGCGTGCGCTCCACCACGCGGCGGCGAGTCTCTTCGCTGGTCAGATCGCCCGCCGTGACGAGCGCCTGCGGCCCGGCCCGCAACAGTTCCGGTTCGGAACGGGCGGTGAGCGACAGTTTCGCGCCCGCGCGGGCGAACTCCGCGGCACAGGCCGCGCCGATGCCCTGCGACGCCCCGGTGATCAGCACCACTTTGCCGTCGATGCGCATGCCACGCGGTCCGTTGCTACCGTTTCCAGCGAAACGTCATAATGTTACCATGCCCTCGCGGCTCATCCCGCTGTTTCCCTTGCGCGTGGTGGTATTCCCCCGGACGCAACTGCCGCTCCACATTTTCGAAGATCGTTACAAGGAGATGGTGGGCAACGCCATTCGCGACCGGTCCGAGTTCGGCGTGGTGTTGGCCAAGGACGACGGTATCATGAACGCGGGCTGCACCGTGACCGTGGAGAAGGTGCTGCAGATGTACCCCGACGGCCGCCTGGACGTGGTGACCCGCGGGCTGCGGCGCTTCGAGATCGAAGCGCTGAACGACGACAAGGATTACCTGCAAGCCGAGGTCAGCTACTTCGACGACGAAGATTCCGAGCCGGCGCCAGCCGAAGTGCGCGACCAGGCGCTTTCCAATTACCGCTCGCTGAGCGAGCTGCCGGCCCCCGAGCGGCGCGGCGAGGCGGACCTGGCGGACCCGCAGCTCAGCTTCCAGCTGGCGCAGGGATTGCCCGACCTCGACTTCCTGAACATGCTGCTGCGCCATCGCTCCGAAACCACTCGCCTGAAGCAGTTGAACCAATACCTCGCCGAATACATTCCGCGCCAGCGCACCATCGAGCGCATGAAGGAGCTGGCGCCGACCAACGGGTTCGGTGGAAAACCAGCGGGGCTGTAAGGCATGAAGGTGGTGGTTCGCGGTAGAACGGGTCCGCTGCGCAGCTCGCTGGCGTTCACGCTCTCAACGGTGATTCACGGCTCCATTCTCGTGTGGGTGGTGTTTGGACCACCGGCGAGTTCGCGCGCGCGGCCCCGCTCGCTCTACGACCTGGCGATCCGGCCCAACGAGAAGCGGATCGTCTGGTACAACCTGCGCGACCGTCTGCCGGACATCGCACCCGCCGCGCAGGGAAACCGCAAGGCGCCGCGGGCGCGCGTGCGGTTCGACCAGACCATCGTCGCCGGAGCGAAGGACGACGCCCGCGCGCCGCAGATGATCCGCTTGCCGGCGCCGGAACTCGACATGCCCAAGCCCCTGCCTTTGCCCAACGTGGTAGCCGTGGCGCCGCCGCGCAGGGTGGCGCGGCTCTTTGCGCCGCCGCCCGTGGAAAAGCCGTCACCGGCTCCGGCGCTGCCGGAAGCTCCCGCCGCCACCGCTGTCCGCAATGCGCCCAAGCTGCCCTTCGAAGCGCCCAATCCGCGTCCCCAGCCGCGCGCGTTCACGCCGCCGCCGGCGGTGCGGGCGGCGGTCGCCGTGCCCGCGCCCCTGCCCGCCGCGCCCGAGTTCGCGGTGGCGGCGCCATCGGTGGTGCTTCCCAAGGTGCCGCGGCCGTTTCTGACGCCGCGGCCGCGTCCGGCGCCGCCCGCGGCCATTCTTACGGTGAGCGATGCTCCCGACGTCAGTCCTTCCGCGATGGAGCCCGCCGAGACATCGCTGGCGATTGTGGGGCTCAACCCGGTGAAGATTCCCGAGGTGTCCGTGCCGCCGGGCTCGCATCCGGCCGGTTTTTCCGGCGGACCAAAGATCACACCACCGCCCGCCGATGGGGCCGCGGACCCCTCCGCGCCCGAGGGCGCCCTCCTGGTAGTCCCGGGGTTGCTGGCCCACGGCGGCGCCAAAGAGAACCGGCCGGTGCTGGCGGCGGCGTCCGGGCCCACGTCGCGTGAGAACCTGATGGCGGCGGCGCGCATGGCGGCGCACGGCACGCCGCCGCCCGCTCCGTCGCCACTCACGGCCACGCGTGTGACGAGTTCCCCGGATCCCCGCATGGCGGGCCGCGTGGTCTATACGGTGGCCATCCAGATGCCCAACGTCACGAGTTACTCGGGAAGCTGGATCGTGTGGTTTGCCGAGCACGAGCCGGTGCCCGGAGCGCCGCCCGCGGTCCTCCACGCGCCCGTACCGCTGCGCAAGGTGGACCCGAAGTACATTGCCGCCGCCGTCTCGGAAAGAGTGGAGGGCAAGGTGCTGCTCTCCGCGGTCATCGGCAAGGACGGACATGTGGGCTCGGTCGCACTGTTGCGCCACCTCGACGACCGCCTGGACCGCACCGCCGAAGAAGCGCTCGCCAAATGGGAATTCGAGCCCGCGCTGCGCAACGGCGCGGCCGTAGACGTAGACGCCGTGTTCGAAATCCCTTTCCGCCTGGCCCCCAGGACCACGAGATGATGCGCCGCTTCCTGATCGTGGACGCCGACGATACCCTGTGGGAGAACAACATCTACTTCGAGCGCGCCTTCGAGGAGTTCGCCGAATTCCTGGACCACTCCGCCATGACGCCGGTCGAGGTGCGCGCCGTGCTCGACGAGATCGAAGAGGCCAACGCCAAGATTCACGGCTATGGCTCGCTCAAGTTCGCGCGCAACCTGCAGCAATGCTACCGGCACCTGTGCGAGCGGGAAGTGCGCGAAGAAGACCTCGCCACCGTGATGGGCTTCGCCAGGCGCATCCTGGAGCGCCCCATGGAGGTGATCGAGGGCGTTCCCGAAACGCTGGAGTATCTCGCGCTGCGCCACGACCTGACCCTGTTTACCAAAGGGCATCCGGAAGAGCAGAAGCTGAAGATCGAGCGCTCCGGGCTGGGTGTTTTCTTCGCCCACACGGCGGTCGTCAAGGAGAAGGACGCGGCTGCTTACCGCACCCTGGTGGAGGAGCAGGGCATGGACCCGGAGCGGGCGTGGATGATCGGCAACAGCCCGAAATCGGACATCAATCCCGCGCTCGAAGCCGGCTTGCACGCGGTGTTCATCCCGCACGCGCACACCTGGGTGCTGGAGAAGGAGGAAATTCGTCCCGGAAACGGGCGGCTTTTGGTACTGGAGCGGTTCGCGGATCTGCGGAAACACTTCTGAGGGGGCGGCGCGAGCCCCGGTCCCCTGGCTCGCCGTTATGCTTGACGTAAGGCTCGACCGGCTGGAAGCGGGAACGGCAATCCAAGATCTAGCTTCTAGCGGCCTTGCCTGGCAATCGCTTCGAAGCTCTGGCCGGCGATCGTAAGGGACAGTACAGCATCCGTATCAACGACCAGTGGCGAGTTGGTCTGGAGTGGCCGGACGGAGCGCCGGGCCCGACGAACGTAGAGATTGTGGTTTATCACTGGCAATTAGCTATAGCTAAAACGGCACGTCGTCGTCGGTGATGCCCTGGCTGAACTCGTCGGCGGGCGCGGGCGCCGCCTGGGCGGCCGGCTGCGGGCGCTGCGCGGAACGCGGCATCGATACCGGCTGCGCAAAATCGCCTGGGGCGTCCGGCGCGTCGCCGCGGCCGCCGCCGCCCAGCAGAATCGCGTTGGCCCCTTCGCAAATGATCTCGGTAATGTACCGCTTCTGGCCGTCCTTGTCCTCATAGGACCGGCTCTCGATGCGGCCTTCGAGATAAATCTGCTTGCCCTTCAACAGATAATTCGCCACGTTCTCGGTCTTCCACATGACGATGTTGTGCCAGTCGGTGATGTCTTTCCACTCGCCGGTCTGCTGGTCCTTGCTGCGGCGGTTGGTCGCCAGGGAGAACTTGGAAAGCGATATGCCACTCGGGGTGAATTTGGTTTCCGCATCCTTGCCGAGATGTCCCAGCAGGATGACTTTGTTGACGCTTCGCGTTGCCATATTATTTTGAACTGTATCACACCCGGCTATTTGGCGGCGCCCACCGGGCCCGCGGCCACCGTAGTGGCACACGCCGCCGACAGGGTGCGCGCTTCCTCTTTCGGGAAGTAGGGCGACACGGCCGCGAGAGATTGCTCGAGATACTCGCGCGAGGTACGGCAGGAGCCGCCGGCCACCGCCGCCAGGTGACGCCAGGCCACGGCATCGCCCCGCAAGGCCGCCGGGATCTCGAAGTTCAGGGCGCTCGCAAACTCGTCTTCCGCGCGCCGATAATCCTTGCGGCGAAACAAAGACATTCCACGGTACAGGTGCGCTTCTCCCGACGCCAGATCCTGCGCGCTGGCAAAGGCATTGCGGCTGGCCATGTTGTAATCGGCGAGTGCCGCCTCGGCCTGCCCCGCCAGTTCGTGGGCCCGCGCCCGCAGGTAATACGCCCGGGCCGCCGCCTGGTTTAGCTTGATGGCCGCATCGAGGGTAGCGATAGCCGCCGCTGCATCGCCCGCCAGGAGCTGCGCGCCGCCCAGATCGGCCAGCGCCGCGGCCATGTCCGGTGGCGGGCTCAAGCGGGCGGTGAAGGAAGGCGCCGTCTCCTGCCGCGCGCTCGTCCAGGTATCGATCGCCCGGCGGTACTCCCCGGCCGCATTGCGGTACGCGCGGCCGGCGAATGCCTTGCGCCCCGCCACCCACGCCGGCCAGCCGGATTCCGGAGCGGACGCGAAGTCGCGCGACGCTTCGTCCAGCCGGTCGCGGCCGAGCGCCATCCACCCCAGCCATTGCCGCCCGGTGGCCAGCACCGCCTCGCAGAATTTCGGCGCCATCACACTCGAGAAACACGCCGGGGATTCGGTGGCGAAAGTGATCTCCTGGCGCGCGCGCTCCCGCGCCGCATCGTCGCCGCTGGCTTCCATGCGCGCGATCGCCGCCAGCATCCGCAGGCCCGAAGATACCGTCTCCTGCGGGCCGTTGCGGGCGCCGACGAGCGCCCGCGCGGGCCAACTCTCAACGGCCTTGTCGAACTCTTCGGCCGCCGCCCGGAATTCGCCGCTGTTGTGCGTGATGGTGGCGCCCAGGAGGGCGCAGTAGCCCTTGTGGTAATGGATGAGCGGCAACTCCTCGCGCATGGCGATGGGCAGCAGGCTGGCTTGCGATTGCACGCAGGCCACCGCGTCGCGAAGTTGCGGCACCGCAGCCAGTTCGACGCGGTCCAGATCCGTCTGCGCCTTTAGGGCCAAAGCCAAGCGCTGTTCATCGGCCGCCGCACCCAGCGCCGATGCCCACAGTATGGTGAAAATCCACACTCGCACACCTTTATTGTATGGCACACGCCATTCCCTTGTGAAAAACAGGACAAATAGTTGAAGAATCAGCGGGTAAAAATGGTCACGTCGACGTTCATGCCCGGCCGTAGAATCAGGCCCTCCGTGCGATCCACCAGGATTTTGACCGGGATCCGCTGCACCACCTTCACGAAATTCCCGGTAGCGTTCTCCGCCGGCAGCAGGCTCATGCGCGAGCCGGTGGCGCCCGCGATGGAATCCACGTGCCCGGTGACGCTCTTCCCGTACATGTCCACACGAATCTCGGCCCTCTGCCCGGGATGAACGTTGGCCAGTTGGGTCTCTTTGAAATTGGCCGTCACCCAGGTGTCGCGGAGCGGAATGACGGTCATCAGTCCCTGGCCCGGCTGCACGATCTGTCCCACCTCCACGCTCTTGCGCGTGACCACGCCGTCAATCGGCGCCACGATGGTGGTGTAGCTGAGCTCCAGTTCCGCGGCCTCCAGCCGGGCGCGCGCCGCCTTCACGTCCGCCTCGGCCGTGCCGGTATCCGCCACCTTTATATCCACCTGCTTGCGGTTGGCGACCGACGTCTGCACCTGCGACTGGGCCTGTTCGACGCGCGACTGCGCCGCCTCCAGCGCCGCCTTCCGGATGGACGCTTCTTTTTCCGCCGACGCCAGCTTTTCCCGGGACGCCTCCAGCTCGCTTTCCGCCACCCGCGCCGCGGCCACGAAGGAATCGTACTGCTGCCGGGAGATTTCCGCCTTCTCGACCAGCGGCTTCATACGCCCCAGGTCCGCCTGTGCCCGATCATGGCTGGCCTGCTTCGCGCCCACGTTGGCGCGGGCGTAGGAAAGGTCAGCTCCCGCGGCCTGCTCGTACCCAAAACGCGCGCGCTCCAGTTCGGCCCGGGCGTTGCCCACTTGCGCCGCCGCGGACGATTCGCCCGATTGCGTGGTTTCGGTGGTCCACGGCACGGACACGCTCGCCGAACGCAATTTGCTCTGGGCCTGCAACAAAGCCGCTTGCGCCATATCCACCCTGGCCTGGTAATCGCGCGGATCGATCCGCACCAGCACCTGCCCGGCCTTCACCGCCTGGTTGTCCAGCACCTCTACGGCCGCCACGGCGCCCGAGACCTTGGGCGCAATGGCGCTGATGTGGCCGTCCACATTGGCATCGTCGGAAGACACCCGATCGCGAAAATGCCGGTAGCTCCACACGCCCGCCGCGCCGGCGATCAACACTGCGGCAGCGAGGCCCGCCCTTACGCGGTGCCCCTGGCGCGGCACTGGCGCCGCGGCGCCGGGCGGCGATATCTCCGGCTGGCGCGACTCGTCGAGGACCTCTGGCATTCGCTCCTGCATTACCCATTTTGACATTCGCGCGCCCGGGATACCACATGGGCACACGTGGGGGGCGATCGTTCGGCTTCTTACCGGGAAGACCGCCGGCTCTGGTGGGTACGCGACCGCGAGTTTGCCGTGGGGACGGTGCGCTGCTCCGCCCCAGTCTCAAACATCTTGCAGTTGGAGAACTTATCCAGGCCTACTTGACGTCAGTGAGTTTCCCGTTCACGAAAGTGAGCTTCACGGCATCGTAGACGTAGATGGTCTTGGCGCCGACTTCATAACTGCTCTTCGGCTCGGCGCCCATCATGGCCTTGACTTCCTCAATGGTCATCCCCATTTCGAGCTTTTTCGGCTTGGCCGGCGCGGGCGGTGGAGGGGGAGCGCTCGATCCTCCGCTGTCGTTCGGGCCGCTGGCCGCTTCCTGCAAGACATCCTTCTCGGCCTGTTCGCCCTCCTTGGACTGCTGGCTCAGCTCGGTCTTCACGTCGGGATCGGGCGGGGGCGCAGCCTGCGCGAACTCCGTCTTTTTGGGAGCCGCCAAAGCCGATGCCGGGGCGGCCGGAATGCCGTTCTGTCCCTGCTTCTTTTGCAGCTCGCCCAAGCCCGCATCGATGGTTTCGCGCATATGGTTCTGCATGTCCTGCAAATCCGACACCTGCACCTCCACCGTCGATCCCTTGGCGCAGTCCTGACCCTTGGTCGCCATCACGATCAGGTTCGCGCTGGTCGAGCCGGCCGGAACCGCGCCGCGCAGTTGCAGCACGTCGCCCTCGGTCACGAAGCATTCGCCGTTGTTCGAAGTTACGTCCAAACCATCGGCCACGATGAACACGTGGGGACGATTATCGGCCAGGATCCGGGCGACGCTGCTCGAACCGGGGTCGGCGGCGCCTCCTGCCGGCGCACTGGCCTCCGCATTGGCCAGCGCCAGTTGTGCCTTTACCTCGACGGCCACCAAGTCTTGCACATCGCGCGTCATCGCCGTGGCCGCATAATTGTTGGCAGCCCGCGCCTCGGCTGCCCGCTCCGCATAGGCGGCGGCCAGCGTCTGAGAAACCAGATAGTCCGTCAGCCAGTAAGCCGGCCCCGCATAAGTGGGATACGGCGTGTACCATCCGCCGTAGTAGCCGTACCAAGGGTTCGCCGCCCATCCCCAGCTATAAGCTACGGGCACAGCCCACGGGTTATAAGCCCAGCCGTAGTAAGCCGGCGCGTAATAGACTGCCGGCGCGTATACGTTCAGAGCAACTCCGCCCCAAGTGTAAGGCCGATAGAACCGGTCGTATGCTACACCGTTGTAGTAATACGTCCGGTGCACGTATTCCCTGCCGCCGTAGCGGTATGGGTGCCCGATGTAGCCGTGCCCATAGTGATTGCTCACCACGCGCACGCCGCCCGGCCGCTCGCGTACGATGGTTCGTCTGCCGCCGGGTCCATGGTGAATGTCCATGCCGCGCGCGTGAACCTCCCGCGGGCGGCCGCCACGGTCGAAAGTCGCGTGCCCGCCGCTGGCCGTGTGTACCTCGCGTCCGCCTTGGGGAACCCGTGAACCGGGTCCTCGGTTGCCCGCCGAGGTTCCCGCGCCTCTGCCGGCTCCGGCCCCGCCCGCACCTCGGCCGGCTCCTCCCGCGGCGCCTCTACCGGCCCCGCCGCTGTTTGCGTTGGTGCCCCGGCCTGCTCCCCCGGTGGCGCCCCGGCCGCCTGCTCCCGTTGTTCCGGCGGGGCCGCGAGCGCCTTGCCCTGTCGTCCCGGCGGCGCCTCGGCCGGCCGCTCCCGTTGTCCCGGTGGCGCCTCGGCCGGCCGCTCCCGCTCCCCCGGTGCTACCCCTGCCTGCTGCTCCCGCTCCGCCGGCGCTACCCCTGCCTGCTGCTCCCGCACCGCCGGCGCCTCTGCCCGCCGCGGCACCGCCTGCGGCGGCGCCTCTGCCGGCCGGCGCGGCGGCCCTGCCGGGGGCTGCTGCCGGCTTCGCTGCGGCCGCTGGCTTGGCAGGCGCCGCGGGCTTCGGCTTGTCCGCCGCCGGAGCGGAGGGCACACACAGAAGTGCGGCCACCGCTGCCGGAAGCAGTACGGATAGAGGTATAGCATGCATTAGCTTGGCTATCATATGTGCTCCAAAACGTTGCTTTGACTCTGGACTTAGCGGGAACCTATTCAGGTTCATTCGATATCGGCGACCTTGCCCTTGACGAAAGTTACTTTGATATCTTTGTACTTGTAAATGGTCTTCTCGCCCGCCTCGACGATCTGCTCCGGCTCTCCGAACTTCGCTTTCACCTCATCGACGGTCATCCCCATGATTTTCGCCGGCGTTGCCGGCGCTGCCGGAGGGGGTGGCGGCGGCGGGATCGGGTCGAACTTGGCCGGCTCGGGCGGCGGCGGGGCCGCCTGCTCCCGCTGTGGCTGGGCGGTCTGCTGCTGCGGCGGCCGTTTCTTGCCGGGAGCGGCCGGCGGCGGTTGCGCTTCGCCCGCATCGGCGCCCGCGTCCGTGCTGTCCGCTTCCGCGTCCGCGATCTTGAACACCTGCTCGATCACACCCTGTACCGATTTGAAATCGGTCGCGGCCAGCGCATTCTTAATGAACTTGAACTTCACATCGGCGCGAAAAGGTAGATGAGCGGGATCCACCGATTTCGGATTACAGGTTCCGCACGACTGAACCTGGAAGACAATGGCGTTGTTCTGCATCTCGGTCTTCAACAGATACACCTTCTCGCCCGCCGCCAAGGGGCGCGCATTGGCGATCGGCGCCGGGCGGCGCACGATGCTTCCCAGTCCTCCGCACGGCTTGATCTGGCCATTCTCAAAATCGTTACAGAATGCTCCGGTTATCCTGCTGCGCGGGGTTGCCTGGACACCATCCAACTGAACCGCCAGGATCGATCCCGCCTGCGCCACCCTGATGCCGCTTGCGTCCATCACGTTCGGTATGTAAGTCGATTGCAACTGCTGCACCAGATTGCCGCTCTGCGGCGCCGCGTAAAGTACACCCATAAGGGAACTGGCCAGCAGAATTGCTGTCCAGGCAATGATTCGCACGGAAATTTCCTCCTCCACTGGAACGAGGGATTCCAGGTTCGCGCAAAACAGTCACGAGGCTGTCGGATAAGTTGAAAGGATACTCCTTTCCCTCCCAAACTTCAATTGGTTTAACGGCCTGCGGAGCCTTTTGTCCAAAATCGAGTACTGGACCAATCGATGAGGTACTGGAACTACCGAACCATACCAGGCCAAGACACTTCGCGCGTTCCGCCGCCTTTCGCCCTCTATAGAAGTTAGCGTCAAAAGCGCGCCGAAAATGTTCATCCGTTTGCGATATTTATTTCCGGGCAAGCTGAATGTTCGGCGACAATTAGAACTCCCGGCTGACGACAATTAAAACTCCCGCTCGACGACAACTAATGTGACCATCGAGAATCGCGCTCACCGAGCGCCAAGGGATGGTCACGGACGAGCAGGTGAGGAGGCTCAGAAAGTTGTCGAACACAGAGAAGAATCAAGAGATTGCAGCGTCGAAAGCGGGGATGGACCC
>JAIQEX010000120.1 GCA_020073615.1 Terriglobia bacterium | reverse complement strand
GCGATGATGGGCGATCTGGCCGAGATACACGCAACACTGGTGCGCACGACGACACGCGGGCCAGGGCGCCGCGCGACGGTGATGATTGCGCCGGAGTTGACCACCTCACAGCGCCGAGCTGTTACAGCATTCGAATTAAACCGCTGGATGCCAACACTTCTTTCATGTATGATAACCCGTCCCGTTCATACATGATTGAGGCCCTTAGACCGGGATTCACCTGCCTTCGCTGCGAAGGTAGGGCTAGGGAGCACCACGGAGAGCTAACGAGCTCAAACGCGAACGTCGGCCCGCCGTGCTGGCCGAGGTGCGGCGCGGCAAAATTCCCTACCTGGAGGCGATCCGCCGCGGTGTTTTCTGCGAGCTCGGGGCCGGCTGTGTCGATTTCCCGGGTGTGATCGGGGCGTTGCGAGACGCCGGTTTCGACGGATGGGCCGTCTTCGAACAGGATGTGGACCCGGCTCTTCCGGGCGTCAGCCCGAAGGAGAGCGCCGCGCGGAGCCGCACCTACCTGCGGCGAGTAGTGGAATTGTAAGAGGATCGCGCCTCGCCTACGCAGCCCACCGGGCCGGGAGGCCCACCCCAGGCCCGTCCTACCGCACGCGCCCGTCCCAGCGCAGGCCGAGGCGCTACAGGCGCGGCGCGCCGATATTGGGGGTCAGCCCGCAGGAGAGCGCCGCGCGGAGCCGCTCCTACCTGCGGCGCGCAGTGGAATTGTAAGAGGATCGCGCCTCGGCTAGCCGGCACACCGGGCCGGGAGGCCCACGCTACCGCACGCGCCCGTCCCAGCGCAGGCCGAGGCGCCACAGGCGCGGCGCGCCGATATTGGGAGTTGGCGTGAAGGCGGTGAAATACTGGCGGTCGAGCGCGTTCTCGAGGGCGGCTTCGGCGGAGAGCGAGCGGGCAAGATGCCGGCTGGCAACGAACTGCACCGTCGCGAAGCCGGGGAGGCGGAACTGGTTGAGGTCGTCGTCGAACTGATAGGCGTAGCTGCGGAAGCCCACCGACGCCAGGGTGCCGCCGCACTGATAGGTAAGCTGGCCCGATCCCTGGTGCTTGGGAACCTGGGCGATGCGGAATCCGGTGATGTAGCGGGAGTCCGCATACAGGTAGCGGAGCTCGCCGGTGAAGTGCTGGAAGCGGCGGCGGAATTCGGCCTCGAGGCCGCGGCTCACGGCGGCAGCGGCGTTCTCGCGGCGGCGCACGATGCCCGCCGCACCCACCGCCAAGGTCACATTGGTGATCAGGTTGTCGAGCGAATTGCGGAAAGCGGTGACGCGGAAGGTGGAGCTCTCGCCGATCCAGTCGGCCCCCGCTTCGGCGCCGAACACGGTCTCGGGGCGCAGATCGGGGTTGGGCAGCGTGTCGGTGTTGCCCACGCGAAATTCGCGAAAGAGCTCGTTGAGCGTGGCGGCGCGAAACGCGCGGTAAACGGAGCCGCGCAGGCGCAGGCTCTTGCGGCCGGCCGAAACCCCGGCGCTGGGGCTCAGGAAGCGGCTGCCGCCACCGGCGAAGCTATGGCGCAGGCCGGCGAAGAAGCGCGCCGGGCCGAGCGTGACGTCCGCTTGTCCGAAAACGCCGTGCTGCAACTGGGTGCCGCCGCCCGAGCGCAGGCCGGCGGGGAAGACATGGTCCGTGCTGCTGCCCTCCACGCGGTAGACGTCGGCGCCCCCCAGCAGATGCCATTTCGTCTCGTGATGCTGCCAGAAGGCGCCGCCGCCCACGGCTTCCGACGGCACCGCCTGCAGGAACGTGATGCGCTCGCTATTACGATCGGCGGAGACCGCAGAGAAGCTGCTGTGAAAACCCTCCTCGGTATGAAAGCCCAGGAGCGAAACGGTATCGCGGGTGAATTCGCGCTGGTAGCGCAGCGAGATGGTTCCCAAGCCGGTGGAATTGTGGGTCAGGACGGTGCCGCTCTGCCGGTCCTCGGCCAGGACGTCCGCCTTGAGAAAGAAACTGCCCAGCGAGGTGTACTGGTCCACGCGGAAATCGCCAGTGACGAAACGCACCCCGGCGCGGCGATCGGCCGCGCCGCGAATGGCGCCGGGAACGATGAAGTAGCCATCGGTGGTGAAGGCGCGGCCCGTACCGGACACCGCCGTCCGGCCCCAGGCGTGGGAAAAGCCGAGCGCAACGTCATGCGAATCGTCATTGCCGAACTGGTAATCGGCCAGGAGGTGCAGCGATTCAGGCGGGCGCGAAAAGACCGCAATGGCGCCGCTCATGGCGCGGTCGCCGAACAGGCTGGTGGCAGCGCCGCGCGAGACTTCGACGCGCTCCATTTCGTCGGGAACGAACTGCGTCCAGTAGACCCAGCCGCCGAAGGGGTCGTTGGCCGGGATGCCGTCCCACAGCACCAGCGTGCGGCTGGCGCCGGAAGAGCCGATGCCGCGCAACGAGACGCCCTGCGTGGTGGGGTGGGCCACCAGGCTCGAGGAGCGGCGGAAGAGGCTGAAGCCGGGAATATCGCGCAGGCGGTCGTCCAGATCGGCGCCGGGAGTCTGCCGCAGCCCGTTGGCATCGAGCACCGTCACGTTGGCGGGCGTTTCGGCGGAGACGCTGGAGACCACGGTGATGGTGGTGTGAACCGGCTCAGGGGGCTTCGAGGGAGGCGGGGGCTCCTGCTGCGCCGCCAGCAGGAAGGGGAAGCACATCAGGACCCAGCATGCGCGCATCCATCCAGCCGGCTTCGGTGAATTTGCGGGGCGACGCGGTAAACACGATCTTGTAGCTGGTGTCGTCAACGGGCGCCTCCGGGGCGTTGGCGGTCTGCGGGAAGACCAGAGCCAGGTACTTCAGAATAGTATATATGTCCCCGTCCTCCGGTTGCCGAAAGTCGAAGCCGTGGGAGCGGAAATGGATGGCCGCGCCCTGGCTGGAGAGGCGCCAGGCGAGGAAGGCGCAGCATCCCACGGCGTGTTCGAACCAGTCGTCGAGCTGCGGCGGGATATCGCGGTCCAGAAACATCTCGACGGTCTGCTCCTGCTCGCGCGCGAACTCGCGAACCTGCAGGCTGGAGGTGTGGGCCGAGGCTTTCCAATCGACGTGGCGGGCGCTTTCAAAGGCTTCGTACGGGCGGATGCGGTAGAAATCCTTGCCCAATCCGCGGTAGTGAGTTTCGATTTCCCCGGCGATGCCGGCGAGGAGATCGTCGAAGCCGGGCTGCGGATCGATGGGGGGATAGATGATCATTTCCCGCTGCAAGGTGACGGAAGCGGATTTTTCCAGGAAGCCGAAAGGGAAAGAGGTGGAAAAGGCGAAGCTGTTCTGGCGGTATGCGCCGCGGCGGGGGAAGCGCACCTCCACGGTCTCCTCGAGCGTGGCGCCGGCGGCGATGAGCAGGAAATACAAGCCCGATTTCAGGGTGGGGCTGCCGGGCGCGCGGATGGCTTCCACGCGGATGGAAAACGACGGCATCAGCCACTTCTGGTTGCGCACAAAAAGCTTGCCCGGAACCGTGCGCCCGGCGGGGACATGCTCCGGCACCAGGAAATCCAGCTCGAGCGCGGCCAGGCAGAGCCGGCTGACCAGCCCGGAGACAAGCAGCGTGGCCAGCATGGCCGCCACGATCAGGAACAGCAGATTGTTGGCCGAGACAATCGCCCCCAGCCCGACCACCAGGATGGCCAGCGTGAACAGCATCCCGCCGCGGGTGATCTTGTAGCGGATGCGCCGCAACACGGCGCTGCGAAGGTGTTCCCAGGATTGGCGCACGGACCGCTTTGATTTTACCTCCCGCGAACCGATGGCCGGGCGCGGCGGTGCGTTTGCCGTCCGGATCGTTGCCTGCGGAGCCGGTCCGGACCCGGACCGCACCCGGCGCAGCCTCGCTAGTTTTCCGGCGGCGGCTTTTCGCCCGCGCCCTTGCCGGCGGCCTTGGTTGGGCTGATCAGGATATGGGCGTTGCGGCCCTCCAACCGGGGCTGGCCCTCCACCGAGCCATGGCTGGCCAGGTCCGCGGCAAAACGCATGAGCAGCTTCTTGCCAAGGTCGGCATGGGCGATCTCGCGGCCCCGGAACTGCACCACGGCCTTCACCCGGTTGCCTTCCGCCAGGAAGCGGATGGCATGCTTCATCTTGAAGTCGTAGTCGTGGTCGTCGGTGTTGGGGCGGAACTTGAGCTCCTTGACCTGGACGACGTGCTGCTTCTTCTTGGCGTCGTGCTGCTTCTTCTTCTGCTCGTACTGATAGTGGCCGAAATCAACCGCCTTGGCGACCGGCGGGACGGCGGTCGGGGCGATCAGAACCAGATCCAGGCCCAGTTCCTGGGCCTTCCGTAACGCCGCCGAAGTGGGCATCACCTCGGTGGTTCCGTCCGGAAACACGGCACGCACTTCGCGCGCGCGGATCGATTCGTTCACGTTCTCTCTGCGATTCTGCCTGCGAGGAGGGTAGTTTCTGCCTGGATACATTAGTTATGCGTTCGATTCAGTTGAGGGTTGCGAGGGCAAACAGAAAGCGCCGGGGCGTCCGGAAAACTCTCTGGTCGAAGTTCGGAATGGTGCGAGTTGATAACAAGCGCAAGTTTCGTTAGGTACAGTGTACACCAAAAAACACAGGAAAAGTCAACGAAATGGCGGCCAAGGCCGCGTCGTACACCCGGCCGCCTCTTTCCCGCACGCCGGTTTTGCCATACTGGAAGATCCAATATGAGCACCCCCCTCCAAATCGTGGTGTGCGGGAGCATCGTTCCCGACCCGCTGCAAACCCTCGATCCGGTCACGGGCGCGGGCTCACCTTCCATCAAGAACGAAATGATGCTGCCGGCCATCCTCGACCCCTGGGCCGGGCACGCGCTCTACGAAGCGGCCCACCTGGCGCAGAAGACGCCGGGCAGCAAGGTCTGGCTGGTCAGCCTCGGTCCCAAAGCCAAGCTGCAGCAGGTGATGATGACCGTGGCGCAGAAAGTCCCCTTCGAGCTGGTGGCGCTCGATGGCACGGCATCGGGCTTCTCCGATTCCTTCGAGACGGCGGCGGCGTTGGCGGGCGCGATCGCCACGATCCCCGGCCTCGATCATTCGAAGCTGCTGGTCTTCGGCGGATGGGAATCGGCCTCGCGCGGCGCGGGCTCCACCTTGCAGATGGTGGGCGAGCGGCTGGGCATCGTGGAGCAGTTTCAGGGCGTGGACCAGATTACGGTCCGCGAAGACGGAAGCTTCGAGGTGCTGGAGCGGATCGAAGGCGGACGGCACCAGGTTTCAATCTGCGCGGCGCCGCCGGCCGTGCTGGGGTGGGCCACCGGCCACTTGCCCGAGCCGCGCAACAACCCGCAGGTGGGCATGGCCAACATGCGCGCCATCATGCCCGCCCTGCAGCGCGCCAAGGCGGCGCCCATAAGCAGCGCCGGTCTGCGCTTCCACTCGGTCAGCCTGCCCAAACAGCAGCGTGAGACTCGCATCGTCAAGAATATGCCGGCCGAAGAGATCGCGCGCGAAATCGTGGCCTGGATCGGGGAGGAATAGCGTGGAATCCATCCTTCTTCTGGTTCACATGGAATCCGATGGCCTGCTGGCGAAACCGGCGCTCGAAGCCTTGGCCGCCGCGCTGGCGCTGGGCGGAGAATTGACCGTCGGGCTGGTGGGCGGCGCGGCGCAACCGGCGGCCAACCAGATAGCGGGCTGCGGGGCCGCGCGGTTTCTGGTGGTCGCGGGCGATCCCTACACCCAGCCGCGTTACGCCACCGATGCCGCCGCCGCCGAAGCGCTCTGCCGCCAGGCGGGCGCCGCCCTGGTGCTGGCGCCAGCTACCTCCCGCTGGGCGCGCGCCCTTCCCGGCGTGGCCTACCGGCTGGGCGGGCGCGTGGACACCCACGCCACCAGCCTGTCCGTGCAAGACGGCGCCCCGGCCGCCACGCGGTGGTTCTACCGCCAGCGCATGGAAGCCGTGCTGTCACGAAGTGAGCGGCCCTGGGTAGTGCTGCTCGATGCCGGCTGCAACCCCGCGTGGACGGGACCGGCGGGAACGGCGCAGGTTGAGGCCGTGACCGTGGAGACGCCGCCCACGCGCACCACGGTAACCGGCGTCCAGGCGCCCAAGGCCGACGAGCAGACTATCCGGCCCGACGCCAGGCTCCTGTTCGTAGCCGGCGCGGGCTGGACCAAGAAGCAGCCCGATGGCGCGGTGCACGGCGCCGAGGCGGAAACGCTGATCCTGGGATTCCTGCGCGCCGCCAAAGCGTCGCTCGGCGGCAGCAAGTCGCTGGTGGATTTGAGCGGCGAAGGGCAACCGGTCCTGCGCTTCATGACCCACCTGAACCAGATCGGCCAGACCGGCGCCACGCCGCGGCATCCCAAGGGGCTGTCCACCTGCTGCCACGGCGAGGAGCCCCACGTGGTGGGCTGGCGCTTCGTCAACCAGCGGCGCGCCATCAACCTGGACCCCAACTGCGGCTGGGCGCGCGGCAAGGCCGACGTGCTCTATGTGGCCGACGCCTTCGAGGTGATGCGCCACCTGAACAAACTGCTGGCGTAGAAAACCATGAAGCGCATCGCGATCTGTTGCCTCCTGCTTGCCGGCGCCGTTGCCGCCCAACCGCCCGCCGCCCAGCTTTTGTGGCCGCAGGGCGCGCCCGCGGCGCTGGGCTCCGCCGATGAAGACCAGCCCTCGATTACGCCCTACCCGGCGCCTGCGGGCAAAGCGAGCGGGACCGGCGTGATCGTCTGTCCCGGCGGCTCCTATGGCAGGCTCTCCATGGATAAGGAGGGCCACGACGTGGCGCGCTGGCTGAACTCGCTGGGCGTGGCGGCGTTCGTCCTGAAGTACCGGCTCGGGCCGCGCTACCACCATCCCGTGGAATGGCACGACGCGCAACGCGCCATCCGCCTGGTGCGGACCCGCGCGGCGGAGTTCGGCGTGCTGCCCGGCCGCATCGGCATCATGGGCTTTTCGGCCGGCGGGCACCTGGCATCCACCGCCGCCACGCACTTCGATGCCGGCGATGCCGCTGCGGCCGACCCCATAGACCGCGCCGGCAGCCGCCCCGATTTCCTGGTGCTGTGCTACCCCGTGATCTCGCTAGCTCCGCCCTGCGCTCACCAGGGGTCGCGGCGCAACCTGCTGGGGGACGATCCCGACGCCAAGCTGGTGGAAAACCTCTCCAACGAATTGCAGGTGACCGCGCAAACGCCGCCCACGTTCCTGTTCCACACCGGCAACGATTCCACCGTGCCCGTGGAGAACAGCGTGCTCTTCTACCTGGCGCTGCGCAAAGCCGGCGTGGCTGCCGAACTGCACGTCTACGAACGTGGGCCGCACGGCGTAGGGCTGGCGCAGACCGATCCGGCGCTTTGGGCGCTCTCCTCCTGGCCCGCCCGCCTCGCCGATTGGCTGCGCCTGCGCGGCCTGCTCGATCCCCCGGCGAAATAAACGCGCGCACCCGCTCCTACTGCAAATTCACCGTCACCGCCGCCGAGCTTCCCACGCTGTTCACCAGGGTCACCGTCACGGAGACAATGGCGGAGTTGCTGCCCTGCACCGTGAACGGCTGGGTAAAGGCGAACTGGCTGCCGAAGGGCGCCGACGCCGAACTCTGATACCACTGCGAGAAAAGCGTGGTCACCGGCACCGTGACCTGCCCGGTTTGCAGGTTGGCGCCGGACGCCGCCGTAAACGTGAACTGCGCCTGCGTGACCTCGAGCGAAGTGGCGAAGCCGTTCAGCACCACGCTGAAGCCCGTGCTGGTGCGCGTGGCCGTGACCGCGGGCGTGGCGGCGATCACCGGCGCCGCCGCGGCGATGGTGATGGTCTGCGCCGCCGGCGACGGGGTGATGCTCTGCCCGCCCGCCTGGAGCGCGCTGGCGATGGTGATGGTCCCCGCCACCGTCCCCGTCTGCACGTTGACGTTGGGCGCGCTGGTAGAGCCGGCCGGGATCACCACCTGCGTGGTGCGGCTGTTGTTGGCGAACAGCACCGTGGGATCGTCGCGCCCCGCGTTGCCGGCGAAGGTCAAATTGAACGTCACCGTAATGTCCAGCGGATAGGCGGCTCCCGTCGTGACTTGCAGGGTCTGCTGCGTGGGCGCGCTGGGGTTGGCGACGGGTTTGACCGTCACCGCCGGCGCGGCCGGCAGCGCGATGGTCAGCGGCACCGTCTGCGTGGCCTTCACCCCGTTGCTGTCCGTTACCGTAGCCGCGATGGATGCCGTGCCCGCGGCAGTGGGGGTGCCGCTGAGCGTCCCGTCGGAGGCCAGTTTCAACCCCGCGGGCAGGCTCGCTGCCGACCACGTATAGGGCGGCGTGCCGCCGTTGGCCGCCAGGGTTGCCGAGTAGCTGTTGCCCACCACGCCGGCGGGCAGCGAGGTGGTGGAGACCGTGAGCAGCGGCGCGACGATCACGGTGTACGATTTGGTCGCCTGCACGCCCCTGGAATCGGTGACCACCACGGTTACTGTAGAGGTGCCCGCGACGCTGGGAGTGCCGCTCAGAGTCCCCCCACTGTCGATGGTGAGAAGCGGGGGCAGGCCGGCAGCCGTGAATTTGTATGGCGGCACGCCGCCGGCCGCCGAAACGCTCGCCGCGTAAGGCGCGCCCGCCGTTCCATTGGGCAGCGCGGCGGTCGTGATCGCCAGCGCCGAAGGGTTGACCGTCAGGCTGAAGTTTCGGGCTACGCTCGCGCGCACATTGTCGGTCGCGGTCACCGCGATCGTGAACGTGCCGGACGCAGTCGGCGCGCCGCTCAGCAATCCCGCGGCTGATAAGGCCAAGCCCGCCGGGACCCCGGTGGCCGTCCAGGAATACGGAGGCGTGCCTCCCGTCGCGCTGAATTGCACTGCATAGGTCACCCCCACCTGCCCGGTAGTCAGCGGAGAGGTGGTCGCGATCGACAGCGCCGCGGGCGTGACGGCGAGCGAGAAATCCCGCGTCGCCAGGACGCCGGCGGAGTCCGTCACCCGGAGGCCGAACGCGAATTGTCCGGCGGTGGTGGGAGTGCCGCTAAGCGTTCCCCCGGCAGACAGGGTCAACCCGGGCGGCAAGGCACCGGAAACGATCGCGAACGAATAACCCGGCGTACCGCCGGTGACGTTGAAGCTCAGGCTGTAAGCCACTCCGGCCACGCCCCCCGGCAGCGCGGACGGCGTGTTGATCGCCAGCGGCGGCGGGGGCGCCGGGTTCACGACGATAGTGTCGGTCTGAGCCAGACTGGTGCTCCACGCATCCGTCACCGAGAACCGGAAGGAAAACCCACCCGCCTGCGCCGGCACTCCGCCGAGCGCCGTAGCGCCCGCCGGAATGGTCAACCCGGGCGGCAAGCCTCCGCCGAGCAGCGCATTGACGAACGGTGCGGTGCCGCCGCTAAACAGGTTCTGCGAGTAGAAATCGCCGACGGTGGCGTTGGGCAACGTAGGCGCCGAGCCGGTCAGTGGAGCATTCACCCGGAACTGCGCTGTCGATGTCCTGGGCTGATTCGCGGCCGGCAAAAACTCCGCCACCGTAATGGTGACGTTGCCTACATTGGCCACGCTGTTCCACAAAGTGGCGGGAATAATCAAGGCGATTTGCGAGGCCGCGGTCTGGAGTGCCTCGGTGTTCTGGACCGTGAATACGGTGGGCGTTCCAATCGCCGGAGCCCAGGTCACGGACTGGAACAAAGTCGGCGTGAAGGTCCCGTTGATACACAGCGTGAAGCCGGCGGCGTTCACCTGGTTGAGCGTGGCGCCCACCGTGATGCCGGCGGGCAAGAGGCAAGACACGGGGGCGATTCCGAACACCGGCGTGGAAGCCAGCGAAGAGATGGCCGGCGTTTGCGCGCCCAGCGGAATCGCGGCCGCGGCCAGCAGCAGGAGTTGCGACAGCTTCCGGAATCGGCGGCGTACCATCATGGTTCCTCCGAGTTTACAATTATTCGGCGTCGCCGGCGAAATTGCAAACCGGTGGCGCGCCTCAGCGCAGCGTGACGATGGTGGCGCCCCATCCTCCGGCCTCCGCCGGGGCGTCGCGGAATTCGGCCACGCACTCCGCGCCCGCCAGCACGGACCGCACGATCTCGCGCTGCACTCCGATGCCTCGTCCGTGAATGATGCGCAGCGCCCGGAATCCCATGCGGTGCGCCTCGCGCAGGTATTCCTCCACCACTTCCTTCACGTCGCGCGGCGGCACGCTGTGGAGGTCGAACACATCGGTGATCGGAATGCGAATCGGTTCCGGTTCCGGCTCCATGGGCACCCCAAAAAAAAGAAGCCCGGTCAGCCGAAGCCGACCGGGCCAAACACATAGACAACTGCGCGCACCCGACGTTAAGCGACCTGCTGAGACCGGTAGTGGCTCACGATCGCTTCCATCTGATCCTTCAACCGAAGCTTCAGTTTCTTCAATCGCGTTTCCTCCAACTGTTCTTCATGAGTCAGGTGGGGAAGCGATTCCAGGGCGTCCAGCTTCCTGGCAAACTCTGAGTGCTGGCTGGCGAGCCGGCGAAACTCCTCGTTCGTTTCCATCAGATGCGCTCTCGATTCTTCTTGTCCGTTCCGTTCTGCCATGGGCAATTCCTCCCAATGAGGTTGCCGCGCCGAGTCGGTTGGTCGAGAAACAAGGCTCGGTGGGTAATCTCGTCTGTTCGTGATTGAAAAGGACGGCATACCGTCTATTCGCACCTTAACATGAATGAAACTTCATGACAATAGCCGCTTCGGGGGGGGCTTCGTAATAACCCTTACGGGTGTTAACTTCCTGAAATCCCACGGATTTATAGAACTCCCGCGCTCCCGTGTTAGACTCCCGGACCTCCAGGAAAACGACCCCTTGAACCGTAGCCAGGAGAGCCTTCAGCAGGCCGCGCGCCACCCCTTGCCGGCGGAATTCCGGGGCTACAGCCAGGTTCAATACCTCGCATTCCTCCCCGGCAATGGTGCGGGATACCAGGAAGCCCGCCACCCGCGGGCCGCACAACGCAACCCGGAAGTCATAGGCCAGATAGCCGGCCACATCCCAGCGGGCGGCCTCCGCGCTGGCTGCCTGGATGTCCGCCACCTGCGCAAGATCCCGTGCTTCACCGCGCCGGATTACTGGCATATTGAAGTATGATGCACATGCTGCTCACGGCGCTCTTTTTTCTGGCGCAGCCATTCTGGGAGTCCAAACCGCCGGAACAGTGGACCGAGCGCGAGATCGACGCCGTCCTCCACAACAGTCCCTGGGCGCAGACCATGGGGCCCGCGCCCAACCTGCTAGTCTATCTGGCGACCGCCGCGCCCATCGAAGACGCCGAGGCCGAAGCGCGCGTGCGCAGCAGGAACCCGCTCAGCGAGCCCGACCCCGACTACCTGGACTACCTGCGGGAGAACCGCGAGCGGCACTTCGTCCTGGCCATCCCCTATGCGACGCTCAGCGGCCTCGGCAAAGCGGAGGAGGAGCGCAAAATGGAACAGGAGTCGGTGATGATTGTCAACCGCAAGACCTATAAGCTGCTGGGGCATTTTCCGCCGACGCCCTCCGACCCGGTCTTGCGGCTGGTCTACCCGCGCGAGGTTCAGCCTTCCGATAAGGCGGTGCTCTTCCGGCTCTACCTGCCGGGGGTGGATTTTCCCGAGCGCGAAATCGAATTCCGCGTGAAGGACCTCTTCTATCATGGCAAGCTGGCGATGTAGCGCGGTGGCGCTGGCCGCCGCGCAATTGTTCAGCCAGCAACCGCCTCCGCGCGCCGTCGAGATCCGCGTGGACGCCGCCGCGAAGCTGGAGCCCTTCCGGCCGATCTACGCGTACTTCGGTTACGACGAGCCGAACTACACCTACACCGCCAACGGCCGTAAGCTCCTCGCCGAGCTGGCCGCGCTCAGCCCGGTTCCGGTGGCGATCCGCACGCACCATCTTCTGGTCACGGGCGATGGCATACCGGCGCTGAAGTGGGGCTCAACCAACGTCTACACCGAGGACGCAGCCGGCCACCCGGTCTACGACTTCGCCATCGTCGACCGCATCTTCGACACCTGGCGGCAGGCCGGGGCCGAGCCGTTCGTCGAGCTGGGGTTCATGCCCAAGGCGCTCTCCGCCAACCCCGAGCCCTACACCCTGCACTGGCCGGCCGATGACGGCAGAGGCTGGAGCTATCCACCCAAGGATTATGCGCGGTGGGCAGAACTGGTGCGCCAACTGGTGCGCCACGCGGTGGAACGGTATGGCCAATCCGAAGTCGAGCGCTGGCGCTGGGAGCTGTGGAACGAGCCCGACATCTTCTACTGGCGCGGCACGGCCGCCGAATACGACAAGCTGTACGACTACACCGCGGACGCCGTCAAGCGGGCGCTTCCGAGGGCGCCGGTGGGCGGTCCGGCCACCACCGGGCCGGGCAATGCCAAAGCCGCGGCGTACCTGGCGCAGTTCCTGGAGCATTGCGCGCGCGGCGTGAATGCCGTCACCGGCGAGCGCGGCGCGCCGCTCGATTTCATCAGCTATCACGCCAAGGGGTCGCCCGAGGTGGTCGCCGGCAACGTGCGCATGGGCCTCGGCAAGGAGCTGGTGGATGTGGCGCGCGGGCTCGAGATCATCCACCAGTTTCCCGAGTTTCGCGCGCTGCCGATCATCCTCAGCGAGGCCGACCCGGAGGGCTGCGCGGCCTGTTCCGCGCGCCAGTATCCGCGCAACGTCTACCGCAATGGCACGCTCTACCCCAGCTACACGGCAGCGGCGCTGCACGGCATCATCCAGCTCGCCGGGCGGCACAACGCCAACCTGGCGGGCATGTTGACCTGGGCATTCGAGTTCGAAGGCCAGCCCTATTTCGACGGGTTCCGCACCCTGGCCACCAACGGCATCGACAAGCCGGTGTTGAACCTGTTCCGCATGGCGGGGCTCCTGGCGGGCGACCGCGTGAAGGTGGAGAGCGCGGGCGCGGCCGGCCTGGACGCCATTCTGCAATCGGGGGTGCGCGGCGCGCCCGATATCGATGGCCTGGCCACGCGCTCCGCCCACGACGTCGCGGTGCTCGTGTGGAACTATCACGATGACGATCTGCCGGCCGAAGTTGCGCCCGTTCACCTCTCGGTATCGGGTTTGCCGGCCGCCGCCGGACGCGTCCTGATCCAACACTACCGGGTGGACGACGACCACAGCAACGCCTACACCGCGTGGCAGCGCATGGGATCGCCCGCCGAGCCCTCGCCCGAGCAATATGCCCAGCTGGAGGCGGCGGGCCAGTTGCAACTGCTCAATTCGCCCGCGTGGCTCCAAGCGCGCAACGGACAGCTTGCTGTCGATTTCCAACTGCCGCGGCACGCTGTTTCGCTGGTGCGCATCAGCTGGTGAGGGCTCTTCGGCAGAACCAAGGTGTATACTCAACTTTCGATGCGAAACTTGTGCCGTCTTTTGCTTGTTTCCGCCGCGCTCCTGCGCGCCGCGGACTTCACTCCTCCCCCCACCAGGGCCGACCCCGTCACCGAAGTGCTGCACGGGGTCACCATCACCGATCCCTACCGCTGGCTGGAGAACCAGAACAGCCCCGACACGCGCGCCTGGCTCGCCACCCAGGACAAGTTCGCGCGCGCCTACCTCGATGGCATCCCCGGCCGCGACCAGCTCCGCAAGAAGTTCGATGCGCTGTTCAAAATCGACAGCGTGGGCGCTCCCACGGTGCGCCACGGACGTTACTTCTTCAGCCGCCGCCTGGCTTCCGAGGACCGGCGCTCGCTGGCCATGCGCCAGGGCTTCGCCGGCAAAGACGAGATTCTGGTCGACCCCGCCAAAGTCTCCGCCGACGCCACCACTTCCGTGCAATTCTCCGGAATCTCGGACGATGGCGGCCTGATTGCCTACGGCATCCGCCGCGGCGGCGAGGATGAAACCGAGATCCACTTGCTGGACGTCAATACCCGCCAACTCCTTCCCGACAGCCTGCCGCGCGGGCGTTATTTCGGCTTCTCCATCAAGCCCGATAAGAGCGGCTTCTACTACTCCCACTTCACCGTGGGCCAGGGCGCCCGCGTCTGCTACCACGCCATGGGCGGCGACCCGAAAGCCGACAAGCTGATTTTCGGCGAGGGCCGCGGCGCCGGCGAGATCGTCTACGTGACAACCTCCGACGATGGCCGCTGGCTGCTGACCGGCGTCATCGAAGGTGTTCCCGCCAAGCGGACCGAGATCTGGGTGCAGGATCTGGCGCACCAGGGCCCGCTGGTGAACATCGTCAAGGACGAAGGCGAGTGGAATCCCGATGTCGCGGGCGATTCCATGCTGCTGACCACCAACTGGAGGGCGCCCAACCGGCGCATTTACCGCGTCGATCTCAAGAACCCCGCGCGCGACCGCTGGAAAGAGATCGTCCCCGAATCGAAGCTGGCCATCGGCGGCTCCTCGGCCGTCGGCGGCCGCCTGTTCGTCAGCTACCTGGAGAACGTGGTGACGCGCATCCGGCAGTTCGATCTCGACGGCAAGCCGCTCACCGATTTGCCGCTGCCGGGTATCGGCACGGCGTCGGTGCCCAGCGGCCGCTGGTCCGACGATGAAGCCTTCTTCGGCTTCACCTCGTTCGTCGAGCCCGGCGCCGCGTACCGCATCAGCGTCGCCACCGGCAAACGCGATCTCTGGTTCCGGCCCAAAATCCCCATCCAGACGGAGAACATCGAAGCGAAGCAGGTGTGGTACACCTCGAAGGACGGCACGCGCGTGCCCATGTTCGTGGTCCACCGCAAGGGCCTCACGCTCGATGGCAGCCATCCCACGTACCTGACCGGCTACGGAGGGTTCAATGCTCCGAGCGTCCCGGCCTTCAGCTCGATAGCCGCCTGGTGGGCCGAAAACGGCGGCGTCTATGCGGTGGCCAACATCCGCGGTGGCGGCGAATTCGGAGAGGCCTGGCACAAGGCGGGCATGTTCGAACGCAAGCAGAACGTGTTCGACGATTTCATCGCCGCCGCCGAGTGGCTCATCGAGAACAAGTACACGCAGCGTTCCAGGTTGGCCGTCGAGGGCTACTCCAACGGCGGGCTGCTGATGGGCGCCATGATGACGCAGCGCCCCGACCTGTTCGGCGCCATCATCTGCGGCGCCCCTTTGCTCGACATGCTGCGCTTCGACAAGATGTCGGTGGGCGCCTGGTGGACTGCCGAGTACGGCTCCGCGGCCGACCCCGAGCAATTCAAGTTTCTCTATAAGTATTCCCCCTATCATAATGTAAAAAAGGGGACGAAGTATCCGGCGGTTCTTTTTCTGAGCGGCGACTCGGACACCCGCGTCGACCCTGCCCACGCGCGCAAGATGACCGCCCTGATGCAAGCCGCCAACGCTTCGGCGAACCCCATCGTCCTGCGCTACGACATCAAAGGCGGGCACAGCGGCATCGCCAATGTCAGCAAGACGGTCGAAGAACAGGTCGATCAGATCGCCTTCCTGGCGGACCGCCTGGGGATGAAGATCGAGTAGCATCTCCAACTCACCGCGGAGGCGGCGTACCGCCCGCCACGGGGAGCGAACCATGCGCATCGCCATCGTATCGGACATCCACGGCAACCGGACTGCGTTTGAGGCTGTCCTGGCCGATCTGCGCCAAACCTCTCCGGACCTGATTCTTCACGGCGGCGATCTGGCCGACTCGGGATCGAGTCCCGTGGAGATTGTCGACCGCATGCGCGATCTCGGCTGGCAGGGCGTGGCCGGCAATACCGATGAAATGCTGTACCGGCCCGAGTCGCTGACGGAATTTGCCGGTCAATCGCCCCACATGCAGCCCCTTTTCGCCGCCATCCAGGAAATGGCGGCGGCCACCTGTGAAGCCCTGGGCGAAGAGAGGCTAGCCTGGCTGCGCGCCCTGCCGCGCATGCAGATTCATGGGCCGATGGCGCTGGTGCACGCCAGCCCCGGGAATCTCTGGCGCGCTCCCGCGCCGGAAGCGGGCGATGCCGAATTGCAGGCGGTTTACGCGCCGCTCGGCCGGACGGTGGCCGTCTATGGGCATATCCATCGCTCCTTTATCCGCAGCGTTTCGGGAATCGCCGTCGCCAACACCGGCAGCGTCAGTCTTTCCTACGACGGCGATCGCCGCGCCTCCTACCTGTTGCTGGATGAGTCCCAGCCGTCGATCCGGCGCGTGGAGTATGACGTGGACCGCGAGCTCAAGGCTCTCTCCGTTTGCGGTCTTCCCCACTCCGATTGGGTTGCGAAGATCCTCGAGAGCGGCTGCTTCCAGATGCCGTAAGCAACGCGCCCGGCCGCGCCACTTTCCTTCCGGCGCAGTTTCTGATACTTTCATATCCGACTGGGTGGGGCCCGCCGGCGGGTCCCGGGATGCGCACCAATGAAACGCAAAATCACTCTCCACATCAACGCCAAACCCCATACCGATGAAGTCGAGCCCCGGCTCCTTCTCATCCACTATCTGCGCGAGGTGGTGGGCCTCACCGGCCCGCACATCGGCTGCGAGACGTCCATCTGCGGCGCCTGCACCGTCGTGCTCGACGGCAAGGCCGTCAAATCCTGCACCATGTTCGCGGTGCAGGCCGACGGGCGCCAGGTGACCACCATCGAAGGGCTGGCCGCCAACGGCAAGCTCGATGCCATGCAGGAAGCCTTCTGGAACGAGCACGCGCTGCAATGCGGCTTCTGCACGCCGGGCATGATCCTCAGCGCCAAACAACTGCTGGCCGATAATCCGCATCCCAGCGACGCGGAGATCCGCCACGGCCTGGAGGGCAACCTGTGCCGATGCACGGGATACCAGCACATCGTCAACGCGGTGCGGACGGCCGCGGGAAAGGCGGAGGCGTAGCGCATGGCCACCACCACCATCAAGCCGCAAACCCTGGTCGGCAAGAGCATCCGCCGCCGCGAGGACCCGCGCCTCATCACCGGCACGGCCGTCTACGTGGACGATATCAAGATGCCCGGCATGCACCATGCCTGCGTCGTGCGCAGCCCGCATGCCGCGGCGAAGATCAAGAGCATTGATGCCAAAGCCGCCCTCGGCCGGCCCGGGGTCGCCGCGGTCTTCACCGGCCTCGACGTCCAGCACCTCGGGCCCGTGCCCTGCGCCGCCGCGCTGCCCGGCCTGCGCGTGCCGCACCACCATCTGCTGGCGCAGGATCGCGTCTACTACGTGGGCCATCCGGTAGCCGTGGTGTGGCCACCGATCGCTACCTGGCGGCCGATGCGGCCGACCTCGTGGAAGTGGACTACGAGCCGCTCGCCGCCGTGGCCGATCCCGAAAAAGCGCTCGCCGCCGGGGCGCCCGCCGTCCACCCCCAATGGCCGGACAACATCGCCTTCACCTTCCACCAGGAGGGCGGCGACACGGAAGGGGCGTTTCGCGATGCCGAAGTGGTGGTGAGGCAGCGCATCACCAGCCAGCGCCTCATCCCCACGGCCATGGAAACGCGCGGCGTGGTGGCCGAGTGGCGCGCGGGCGAAAGATCGCTGACGCTGTATTCCTCCACGCAAATCCCGCACCTGCTGCGCACCCTGCTGGCCGGGATTCTGGGCATGCCGGAAAACCACCTGCGCGTGATCACCCCCGAAGTCGGCGGCGGCTTCGGCTCCAAGCTCAACGTCTACGCCGAAGAGGCGCTCGCGGCTTTCGTCGCCATGCGCATCAATCACCCCGTGAAGTGGATCGAATCCCGCCGCGAAAACTTTCAGGCCACCATCCACGGCCGCGGCCACGTGGATTATTTCGAGCTGGCCGCCAAACGCGACGGCACCATGCTGGGCCTGAAGCTGAAGCTCATCCAGGACCTCGGCGCCTACCATCAGCTCCTCACCCCGGCCATCCCCACGCTGTCGGTCCTCATGATGCCCGGCCTGTACAACTTCCCGAACATCTCCGCCGATATCGTGGGCGTGTTCACCAACTGCGTCCCCACCGATGCGTATCGCGGCGCCGGCCGGCCCGAGGCCACGCACGGCATCGAGCGCATGGTAGACATTCTCGCTGCCGAATTGCAGATGGACCCCGCCGCGATCCGCCTGAAGAATTTCGTGCCGGCGAATGCGTTTCCCTACGCCACCGCCACCGGTCTGAGCTACGACAGCGGCAACTACGCCGCGCCGCTCAAACAGGCGCTGGACGCGGTCGAGTACCCCAAGCTGCGCGAAGAGCAGAAGCGCGCGCGAGCCGCCGGCCGCCTGATGGGCATCGGCATTTCCACCTACGGCGAGATTTGCGCCATCGGCCCTTCGCCCGCCACGCCCGCCGGCGGCTGGGAAAGCGCCACGGTCAAGATCGAGCCCACCGGCAAAGTCACCGTGATGACCGGCGCCTCGCCCCACGGGCAGGGCGAGGAGACCACCTTCGCGCAGATCGCCGCCGATGAGCTGGGCGTCGATATCGACGACGTGCTGGTGGTGCACGGCGATACCGCGGTGGTGCAGTACGGCATCGGCACCTTCGGCAGCCGCGGCACGGCCATCGGCGGCACGGCGCTCTATTACGCGCTGCAGGACCTCAAGGCCAAGGTGAAGAAGTTCGGCGCCATGCTGCTGGACACGCAGAAAGTCACCCTCGCCGGCGGCACGTGCACCGACGAAGTCAGCGGCAAGTCCGTCTCCTTCGCCGAGATCGCGGGCGCCGCCTACCGCGCCCTCAAACTGCCGCCCGATACCGAGCCCGGACTGGTCGCCACGCGTTTTTGGGAGCCGCCCAACTTCACGTTTCCCTTCGGAGCCCACATCGTGGTCTCCGAAGTGGATCGCGACACCGGCGCCATCGAAATCCGGCGTTACATCGCCGTCGACGATTGCGGGAAGATCATCAATCCCCTGATCGTCGCCGGGCAGGTGCACGGCGGCGTGGCGCAGGGGCTCGGCCAGGCGCTGTGGGAACAGGCCGTCTACGACGACAGCGGGCAACTGCTCACGGGCGAGCTCACCGACTACGCCGTCCCCAAGGCGCACCTGATGCCGTGGATCGAAAGCAGCCACACGGAAACGCCCTCGCCCGTGAACCCGCTGGGCGTGAAGGGCGTGGGCGAAGCGGGCACCATCGGCTGCTCGCCCGCGGTGGTCAACTCGGTGGTGGACGCTCTGGCGCCGTTGGGAGTGCGGCACATCGATATGCCGCTGACGCCGGAGAAAATCTGGAACGCGATCCAACAGGGAGGCCGCGCATGATTCCCCAGGCATTCGATTACTCTTCCCCGCGCTCGCTGCACGAGGCGCTGGTGCTGCTGGAAAACGGCGAGCACAAGGTGCTGGCCGGAGGCATGAGCCTGGTCCCCATGATGAAGCTGCGCCTCGCTACGCCCGGGCGCGTGGTGGACCTCAGCCGGGTGCCCGACCTGAACCGAATCGCCGAATCGGGCGGCGTGGTGCGCATCGGCGCCATGGCCACCCATCACGAAATCGAGACCTCGCCGGTGGTGCGCGGGCAGTGCCCGCTGCTGTCGGAAGCGGCCAGTCACATCGGCGATGTGCAGGTGCGCAACATGGGAACCATCGGCGGCAGCATCGCCCACGCCGACCCGGCGGCCGACTATCCCGCCGCGCTGGTGGCCCTCGAAGCCCGCGTGCGCCTGGTCTCGGCGCACTCCGACCGCACGCTCGATGCCGCCGACTTTTTCCTGGACGCGTTCACGACCGCACTGGCTCCCGGAGAAATCGTGCTCGAGCTGGAAATCCCCGCGGAAGACTCGAGCGAGGGCTACCGCTACGAGAAGGTGGCGCATCCCGCCTCAGGCTTCGCCGTGGTGGGCGTGGCCGTGCGCATCAAGAAGAATGGCGCCGCCATTTCCATGGCGCGCATCGGGGTCACCGGCATGGGGCCGCGTGCGTTCCGCGACCGCGCGGCCGAAAAGCTGCTCGAGGAGGGCGCCGATATCGCTCGCGCCACCGCGGCTGTGGGCGCGGGCCAGGAGGCCAACGCCGATCTCTACGCCTCCGCCGATTACCGCCGCCACCTGGCTGCGGTTCACGCCGCGCGCGCGCTCACCGTCGCCCTGTCGAGGGCGTCGTGAAGATCGCCGGAGCGCACACTGTCCCGGCCGCGCGCGAGTGGGCGTTTGCGCTCCTGCAAGACCCCGTGGTGCTGGCCCGCTGCATGCCCGGTTGCCAAGCCCTGGAGCGCACCGGCGACGGCGAGTACCACATGAAAATGAAGATGGTGCTGGCCAGCATGTCGGGCCTGTTCGACGGCCGCGTGAAGGTGGCCGACTCCTGCCCCCCCGAGAGCTTCCGGCTGACCGTCGAGGGCGCCGGAAAAATCGGCTTCATGAAGGGCGAAGGCGTACTCACCCTGGCGGCCGTGGACGGCGGCACCGGCGTCGCATTCGCGGGCGACGTGCACGTGGGCGGCACCCTCGCGGCGGTGGGCCAGCGGCTGATCGACACCACCTCCAGAATGCTCATCAAGCGCTTCTTCGAGAAGCTGGGCGCGGAGATTGCGGCCGGCGAGGCGGCGCGCGCCGCGCCGTATCCAGGCGATCTATACTGAGAATAAATATGCGAACCACGGTGGATATTGGGACCCTGATCGAGAGGTCGTCGGAGATTCGCAAAGGCCGGCCCTGTATTGCCGGGACCGGTGTCACCGTCAGGCGTATTGCCGGGTGGCACAACTTAGGGCTTGCTCCCGAAGAAATCGCCGCAAAGATGGAGCACCTCACGCTGGCTCAGATTCACGCCGCCCTGGCCTACTACCACGCCAACCGTGACGAGATCGACAGTGACATTGCCGCCGAGGACGCGGCTGTTGAAGAGATTTTCCCCGCGCAGGCATAACTGTTGTGAGCCGCCTTCGTTTGTACGTAGACGAGGATGCGATGGATGGCGACTTTGTTCGGGGTCTTCGGTCCCGGGAATAGACGTAGTCACTGCCGCCGACACCGGTATGATCCGCCGCCAGGATGAAGATCACCTCCGTTTGGCAACGGTCACCGCATGGACAGCGAGTGGCCGCGACCATTGCGGTGTCGTTCTGACACAGCAACAACGCTATACAACCGGAGAACAGATCCGGAGGTTGCTGCGTCTGATCGGCTCCTTATCGGCTGAAACCATGAGGGACCGTGAAGAGTTCTTGGGCCGGTGGTAACCGCACTGGCGTGCGCCGTGACCTCTCTCGAACGGACCATAGGGAACAGTCGGCGATGCGCCCAATTCGTCCTTATGCGTCACGAGAACCGATGCTAAAATCGTGGGGTCCTGCCGACGGGCATCTTTGAGTTGCCGCCGATGCGCCCTTTTTGCTACTACCGAAGCGAAGCTGAACTGGCTGGGCTCTCTAGAGTCCTTACCCAAGAGATTGTAATGTAAATGAGTCAAGTTTTCAGGCGACGAGTTTTTCCTCTTTGCAGCAGCGGTCAATCTCCGTCTGGAGACGATCGAAGGCGGCCCGGAGAGGAGAGTCTCCGGGTGGACCAGCGGGCATGATTTGAGCGAGTTTTGGACGCAACAGGCGCGCGTAGGTTCGCGTGAAGAACAGGGCAATGCGCAGGCCCGCCGGGGTAACG
>JAIQEX010000119.1 GCA_020073615.1 Terriglobia bacterium | reverse complement strand
TCCGCCCTCGCGATGATGGGCGATCTGGCCGAGATACACGCAACACTGGTGCGCACGACGACACGCGGGCCAGGGCGCCGCGCGACGGTGATGATTGCGCCGGAGTTGACCACCTCACAGCGCCGAGCGGTTACAGCATTCGAATTAAACCGCTGGATGCCAACGATCCAGCTCGAATGCCGTAACCGCTCGACGCTGTGAGGTGGTCAACTCCGGTGCAATCATCACCGTCGCGCGACGCCCCGGCCCGCGTGTCGTCGTACGCACCAGCGTTGCGCGTATCTCGGCGAGATCGCCCATCATCGCGAGGGCGGAGTCGCCGGTTCCGAGCGTGATCCTCGCCAGACTCACAAGCATCAGCCCGAGCACCGTTGCAAAGGTGTGTAGCCGTATGGACCCATCCGCCCACTGATGCGAGGGCCCCCAGGGCACCACCCCGCCCTTCTTCGCCCGGCGGAACCGTTCTTCGACGTTCCACTGACCCCGGAACGCCGCCACAATCCGGCCGGTGCTCCACAGGTGGTGATCCGTGCCCAGCACCCGCCGCCCCAGCCGGGTCCTCTCCATCTGCCGGCGCAGCGCCGCATCCACATGCCAGCGCAACGTCGGCTGCTTGTCGTCGCCGCCGATCTCGGTTACTACGAATCTCGACAAATGTTGGCGTCCCAGCGTCTTCCTGATCCGTTGCTCCAGACTGCTGCGCGAGATACGTTTCGTTCTTACGAGTCGATCAAGCTTGCTTAACTCCGCCTTTGCTTTGCGCAACGCCACCGCCATGCCGCGTTTCTGCCCCTCCAGCAGCTCCTGGCTCTCGACCACCACCAGCGTGCGATCCAGGTTGCCGACCTTCGCTTGCACCCGCGCCGCGCACACCTGGGCCAGTTTGCCAGTCAGGGGTTTCATCGCGCCTCGCTTGGCCGCCATCTGCAGCGCCTGCTCCGCCGCCGCATGTCCGAGGGGCAACGAGATCAGGCTGTAGTAGCCGACCACGTCCAGATCCAGTTCCAGCGGAGGACTCCAAAAACCTCCATCCCGTACCAGGGTCCGTTGCGCCCTTTCGCGGCCCTCCCCCTCGTCCAGCGATTGATGCAGCGTTCTCAACCCATCCAGGCACGCGGTCAACACCGCCTGATCGGAACTGTTCCCCGAATAGGTGCGGTACAGCAACGGTACGTGGCCCGTTTCGCTGACCAGCACGCCAAGTCCTACCACACGCAGATCACTCCGTTTGCTTTTGGCATGCCCGCGACGCGCCAACTCCCCTGGCGTCACCGTCGCAATGTGGGTGTCGAAATTCGTGGTATCGAACGCCAGCACGTCGGCCGAAAGCTCAAACCGGGACACAGCCGCTTTCGCAATTGCGATCTGCGCTTGCTCCAACTGCTCATCCGTGATCTGCTGGGCCACCCGATGATAGGCTTGGCCGGTGAATGCTGAAGCAGGCAGGCACGACAGGCGCGGTACGGCACCATTCAGAAACTCCGCCAAGCCCCGCTTGGGCCCGGACGAGCACGCTCGCTGGATGGCTACGGCCACGGCCAACTCGCCGACCGACGGACCGCCTTTGGCGCCAAGGCTGCCGCACGCCCGGTCGATGTGCCCTATCAGATCAAGTTGCTCGGCAACCCAGATCAACGCACCGACATCGCCAATTGCCTGCGTCCCGACGGTTCGCGTGGCACCGAGATCCGCGACCGGAGGCGCTGTCGCCGGGCCAAGAACAGTCTGGCGCGCAACGGAACGGCCGCGAACCGGGTCCCATACCGACTGGGCCGCGACACGGTAACGGCGGCCATTCACCTCCCGTTCGAATATGTGCATATCTTTCATGTAGCACAGTTTCGCCCGGAAAGGAAGCATCGCAGAATGTTCTATGGCGCCGGAGCCCGAACGATGCTCTTTTTTCGTTCAGGATTGCGAAGGTAGGGCCTAGGCCGTTCAACGGCCATTACAAGTTGCGTCTTCTCGGCCTTTGCGAACAACTCGCGCTAAATCAGCACCCTATTTGCAACTCCATCCCCGGTTTACGGAATCGCTGGGCACGCGCGCTGCGTGTTTGACCCTGGGTGCTGGCGAGATTACAATTGGGAAGGAGCCAAGTGCGCCCGTAGCTCAGCTGGATAGAGCGTTTGCCTCCGGAGCAAAAGGTCGGTGGTTCGAATCCACTCGGGCGTACCACAAAATCAATGGTTTAGAGACGTCAGCCGCCTAAACCTTTCATCAACCTTTCATCAATAAGCCGCCGGGCTTCGCTTTCGAACGCCGATTTCCGCCCTTCTTCATCACGGAACGCTCGAAATCGGCTACTGCCTTGTGCTGATTCTCCGGGATGACTTTGACGTAGTAGCGGAGGGTAGTTGACGGGTCCGCGTGTCGCATCTGACCTTGGGTTTCCTTGACCGTGCCGTGCACCTGAAACAGGGTGGAGGCCGTCGAACGCATGGCACGGAAGTCGAAATCCGCGATCCCAGCGACTTTGGCGATCGGCTTCATGACGCGCTTTAGGAAGTTGCCGACCCGGTATGCCGTGCCTGCTTCCGTCGGGAAAAGGAATGCCTTTGGGTCATCCTTGTGGGGATGCTTCGCTGCCCACCCATGCAAATCTCGATCGAGGTCAGGCGGCACACTGACCCATGCGTCCGAAGACTCGGTCTTGGTCTCCCCTATCCGATTCTGACCCTTCTCCTTATCCTTCACGGCTTCGTCAATTCGCAATCGACCGGTTTCGACATCTTCGATTCGCAAGGCCAGCAATTCCGCCGGCCGTAGTCCGCAGAAAAGAAGGATGCGGAAAACCAGATTCTCCCGCCCAGTTGAAGCGGCCAGAAAGGCCCGCACCTCCTCTAGCGAGTAGAACCGCGAGCGTGATTTCGTCGTCTTCGGGAACTCGAGGTTCCGAGCGGGATTACGCCCGAGGATGCCTTCGTCCACGGCGTATTCGAGGGCCGCGCGAACGTACGTCCGAATGTGCTGAACCAGCGACTTGCTATAGCCGCGTGAGGCTATCTGATTCAACAGACGCTGCAGCGGATCTGGCGTCAATTCTGACAGTTCCCAATCGCCGATCGCGGGAAGGACGTGCCTCTTGAACATGCTCTGCAGGGGACCCTCGTTGGCGCGACTCCAGATGCCGGACTTTAGGGATCGGTATCGCTCCCAAAGGTTGCGGAACGTGACCTTACGCGGCAGTTCGGGAGGCAGCGCCAGCTCCCGGTCAATGATCTCGACCAATTTGTCCTGTGCTGCTCGCTTCGACATCGACGCGGTGGGGCCCAGGACCGGCCGACGTTGAACTCGCTTTTCAACGTCTTTCTCGATGACATAGACGTAGTAAAGTCCACGCCAATTCTCTGGCCTGCTGCCGAACCGTTCTACAGTTCCTCGTGGACGCTGGCGCTGGCGAGGCAAGTGCAATCCAATGCCTACTACGCTGATGGCTTCAGTGTCACGGTTGGCGGGAGTCGGCTCCGCAAGCGGTTGGAGAGCTTCACGTTCCTGCTCGGGGACCGTGGGTTGGTCTCCTGAGCTTGGTGATGCTGCCTGAAGATCTCGCGGGGAGTTGTCGCTCTGTTTCGATCCCATTTGTTCTGTCGCGTTACCGGATGCCCAATGCAACTAGGCCTGTGCCCTGCCGCTCGCGCTCCGCACTCTTGTTTGCCCAATTCGCCGACAATCGTCGATGAAACCCTGAAGGTCGGTCGGGTCAAATCGCCGGACCTTTCCAAGCTTGATCGACGGTAGGACGGGACGCCGGCGACCGTTAGAGTGTTCAATGACCCATGCGCGGCTGACGCCAAGCTTTTTGCAGATATCGGCGACCGTGAGTAGTTCAGTCAGACCGTTCATACGAGCGCCCGTGATGCCAACAGAAAGCGTTCTGCAGGTCCGAGTGCGCCCGAGCCGAACCGCACGATTCTCAAGGATGGCAGGCCCAGCGCCGCTGAAAATATGGATTCGTCGAGCCGCCGCGGTGGCAATCCCTGCTGTTTGAGAGAGTCCTTGAAAATGTTGTGGTTCATCCCTTCGCCTCCAACTGCCTGCCGTTCTGGGACGGTCGAGCCATGCGAGACCGTGCCTGAAAGCGGCGGTCGAGCGCTTCGAGGCGTTCGAGCGCATCAAGCAATTCCAGGCCTACTTCACGCATCGTGTCGCAGGGCCTGGCGAATTGTTCTGCGTGCTTAATTGCGAATTTGATACGGTCGATCGCAACGCGAGCCTGATAAGCCATTTCAAATTCCATCGCTGACGGTCGCGACTGGACATCAGCTTCGACAGTCTCAACGATCTGGTGCATGATCTCTGACCTCATAGACGCTCACCCACAGACGGGGATGTTGGCCCGCCGTAGAGCAATAGTAGGGCAGACCGCGTAACTCACCAAAAGCGCCAAAGCGATTTGGTGCCCAAATGGATCTGAGGTAAAACCCAATTGAAAGGTTGGCGCGATGGCGGGCCGGGACGGATGCCAAGAGACATGAGCAGGTCATTAGCGGGTCTAGAAAGACAGCGGTTGGGGCGATGCAGGCTCCTGGCGGAACTTCGCTACCGCCGACTGCCGCGCCCAGGCGGATGGAGCCATTCCGGTGCGCAGTTCGGGGCCGAGCCGACCTCGTTGGCGTTACTCGCCCTGCACTCGTCCTCGTCCCCCTCAACCGTCGCCACCGCTGCGATTGCCGCCGCCATTGAACCTACTACCCTGGTGGGTCGCGAAAGACCAGTTCAGCGCGCAAGGCGCTGATTTCATAGGGGTTATGGAAGCACTAATCCTGCGCACGACGAAAGACCAGTTAAGCCCACATCGTATTGATCCCACGGGACTTCCCGACACACCTCCCCTTCCGCCGCAAGAGACCAGTCGCGCCAGCGAGCATACTGAATCCCAAGCAGGCGACGATGCAACTGGAGTTTCACCAACTCGACCGGCGCTGGGAACATTTGCGAGTCCGCGAGCCGCACAGGCAGCGGCGGCTGCTGGCGTCGCTGGCTGACCGCGGCCAGCTGACCGCGCGACGCCGTCGACTTCGGGCGCGGTGCGTCGCCCGGACCGAGTGCTCGCGGCCCAACTGTACGAGCGCGGTGTAACGCTGGAAGCGGTCGAGAACGCGCTCGTCCTGGCTGCCACGCGGCGCATGATACGGCCGGAGGGTGCTGCACCCTTGGGTACAATCCGTTCGCTGGCCTACTTCTCGCCGGTGATCGAAGAAGTCCTGCAAATGCAAGTCAGCACGGAATACTTTCGCTACCTCCGCCACAAACTCCAGCGTGCCGTCTTGGCACAGTAGATCCCTCTCTCCATCCTTCCCGGAATGAACTCGCCTTTCCGAGCAACGCGCCTTCGGCGCGGATGAAATCGCCGTCCCCAAAGCCGGTCCGACGCGGCACGCCTACGGCGTGGATGATGATGCTCGCCCCGTTCCCAAATCCTGTTCCCGGCGCTGGCAATTTCAACGCGATGCTACCTGGCAAGTTCTGGCGAGCAGCGAAGCCCGTTGCATGCAGGCGTCGCAGCAGCGCGCGAAGGAACGGCAGATTTCAATGCCATCCACGGCAGCCACGACCAAGCCGCGGGACCAATCCGAGCGCAGAACTCCGTTGCGCTTCAGACGGCGAGCCAGTTCGCAACCGAGGGTGAAGACCGGTTCGGGCGGCTGACGTTGGAGCGCATAGCCGATGTTGTCGGCGCTGAGCGGCCCAATCCGCTTGGCCAACGCCCCACTGCCGCACTCGGCCTCGATCTGCAACAGGCTGGGCATCTGCATGGCCGCCCCCAGGAAGCCGGCATCCAACACCTTCTGCCAGGGATGGCGTGGAGACTAGCGGCCTTCCGGCAGCGCGCCCACCAGTCGGGAGAAGCCAAACACCTTGTCGAGGTAAGCCTCGAACCGGTGCCGGGACAAGCCTACCGACCATCTTTCTGTTTGAGGAATCTCCTCAGATTGATGCCGCAGATCGTAGCGGCGGCGGCATCAAAGCGGTGGCGCATCTCGACCTTCTGGCGCACCTGCTCAATCCATTTGGCAGGAACGTTGAAGGTTTTTGGTTTCCCCTCGACGAGCACGGAAATCTGATACTGCGAATGCAGGTTCTTGCCGTCGGCGCAACGACAGTTAGGCCGGCCACAAGCCCGCTTGCGCTCGACGAAGGAGCCCGGCAGCATCTCGCGGAGAGAACCGAGGCTGCGAATGAGCCGGCCGCGCGATTCGAGTTCGGGGTCGCCGGGCATTTGTGTCTGACTCTAATAATAGTGTCAGAAATGGGCCAAGTCAAGAGCCATTTGGGAAATGCAACAATGGCACAAACGCGATCCCCCGGACAAGATATTACGAATAAACGACCTTACGTGCCTTCCGCCATTGGGTTTACGGAATCACTGCGCGCAGCGCGCGTGCCCGCGCGTGCGCTGTAACGGATATCGCGAGCCTGCCGATTGGCTGCCACTACGCAATCAGTGCTGCCGGCCAGACCTGTCTGTCAGCGCCGGTGCTACGCAATGGCGTAGGCCGGCATGAAGGCGTGCGAGCCGCCGCGGCCCTTCTTTCTTGCGGCTATTTCGTGGCGTGGGCGAGTGAGCGGTAGGGCTTGCCCACCTCCTGGGCATCGACTACCGCAACGGCTGCGACGTGGACGATGTCGTTCACCTCGGAGCCGCGCTGCAACACATGAACCGGCTTGGAAAGGCCGGTCAACAGCGGGCCGATCAGCTCGCACCCGCCGATGCGGTGCAGCAGCTTGTATGCGATATTGCCGGCTTCGAGGTTGGGGAAGATCAACACGTTGGCTCCGCCCTTGAGCGTGCTGAACGGGTAGGTCTCATCGGCGATCTGCGGCGTCACGGCGGTATCGGCCTGCATTTCACCGTCGATCATGAGACCGGGCGCGCGCTGGCGAACCAAGTCCACGGCGCGGCGCACCTTGTCGGCGAGCGGATGGCGGGTGCTGCCGAAGTTGGAGAACGAGAGCATGGCCACGCGCGGCTCCTGGTTGAAACGGCGTGCCTTTTCCGAGGCCATGATGGCGATTTCCGCCAGGTCGTCGGCGGTGGGCTCGATATTGACCGTGGCGTCGGCCAGGAAGTACATGTCGCCCTTGGGGGTGATCAGCACGTAGACGCCGGCCACCCTGCGCAGCTCCGGCCGGATGTCGATCACCTGCAGGGCCGGCCGGATGGTGTCGGGATAGTGGGTGGTGAGGCCGCCGATGATGGCGTCGGCGTCGCCCAGGCGCACCATCAGGCTGCCGAAGGTGGTGCGGTTGAGGACGAGCTGTCCGGCCTCGGTGCGGGTCACGCCCTTGCGCTGGCGCAGGCTGTAAAACTCCTCCACGTACTCGGCGAGACGCGGAAAGCGGGCGGGATCGACGATCTGGATGCCGTCCAGGTGCAGGTGCAATTCCTCCACTCGGGCGCGGATCTTCTCTTCGTCGCCCAGCAGGATGGGGGTGGCGATCTTCTCGTCGAGCAGGATCTGGCAGGCGCGCAGGATCTTGCCCTCTTCCCCTTCGGTGAAGACCACGCGCTTGGGCGCCCTCTGCGCCTTGTGGATCATGCCGCGCATAACTTCATGGGCCTTGCCGAGCCGCTTTTCCAGCTCTTCGCGATACTGCTTGAGATCCACCGGCTTTTGCGCCACGCCGGTTTCCATGGCCGCCTGCGCCACCGCCGAAGCTTCCCAGATCAGCACGCGCGGATCGAACGGCTTGGGGATGATGTATTCGCGCCCGAAATCGAGGCGGTCCAGGCCGTAGGCGCGGAGCACGGAATCGGGCACATCCTCCTTGGCGAGCGAGGCCAGGGCATGAGTGGCGGCGAGCATCATCTCGTCGTTGACGGTGGTAGCCCGCACGTCCAGGGCGCCGCGGAAAATGAACGGGAAACCGAGGACGTTGTTCACCTGGTTGGGGAAATCCGTCCGGCCCGTGGCCACGATGGCGTCGGGCCGCGTGGCCAGCGCTACGTTATAGTCGATCTCCGGGTCGGGGTTGGCCAGCGCGAAGATGACCGGGTTCGGCGCCATGCCCAAAATCATCTCGGGAGTGCATGCGCCGGCGATCGAGAGACCGAAGAAGACATCGGCGCCCACCAGCGCCTCGGTGAGCGTGCGGGCCGCGGTCTTGGAGGCGTAGCGCGCCTTGTAGGCGTTCATGTGCTCGGTGCGGCCTTCGTAGATCACGCCCTTGGTGTCGCACATGACGATGTTCTCGCGGCGCACGCCCAGCCGCACATAGTGCGCGGCGCAGGAAATGGCCGCGGCGCCCGCGCCGTTGAACACCACCTTGATCTGGTCGATCTTCTTGCCCGCGATTTCGATGGCGTTGAGCAGGCCGGCGGCGGAGATGATGGCCGTGCCGTGCTGATCGTCGTGGAAGACCGGTATTTTCATGGTCTTCTTCAACTCTTCCTCGATGTAGAAGCACTCCGGCGCCTTGATGTCTTCCAGGTTGATGCCGCCGAAGGTGGGCTCCAGAATCTGGCAGGTGCGGATGACTTCCTCGGGCTTCAGGGTGTCGAGCTCGATGTCGAACACGTCGATATCGGCGAAGCGTTTGAACAGGACGCCTTTCCCCTCCATGACCGGCTTGCCGGCCAGCGCGCCGATGTTGCCCAGCCCCAGCACGGCGGTTCCGTTGCTGATGACCGCCACCAGGTTGGCCTTGGCGGTGTACTTGTAGGCGAGGCTGGGATCGCGCTCGATTTCCAGGCAGGGTACGGCCACGCCGGGGGTGTAGGCCAAGCTGAGATCGCGCTGCGTATGGCAGGGCTTGGTTGGGGTAACCGAGACTTTCCCCGCCGGCGGCGAGGAATGGTACTCCAGGGCATCTTCAGGACGGATAATCATGGGATGAACCTTTCAAAACAATTATACCCGCTTGTCTGGTTTTTCAACAGGGCCCCGGCACGGCACGACACGGCAGCGTAAGAGCCGTTTAGACGGGAGCGCATGCGGCCCAGCGGGCGCCCCGGCCACCGGTTGCGATCCGTCCCGAATCACCCTACCCCGCCCCCGCCGCCTCCAGCAGCAGCACGTTGTGGCCCTCCGGATCGTGCAGCACCGCCCAGCCGGCTTCGATCCGCACAAAGCGCTCCCGGCCGATTCGCTCGACGGCCGCCGCCAGGCCCGCTACCTCGAAGAACAACACCGCTTTGTCCGCCGAAGGATACGTCTCCGACCCCTTGCGCTCCAGGCAGAGGAAGCCCGCGCCGCTGGCGAACTTCACGAATTGTCCGGGCTGCTCTTCGGCCACCCCGAGTCCGAGCGCCTCGATATAGAAGCGCCGGGCACGGGCCAGATCGTCGAAGTAGAGCTCGATTCCCGCCAGGTGCGGCGGCTCTTGCGGCGTCACGCCGTCAGCGCCTGCGTCACGCGCGAGGCAAGCTGGTCGAAGGTCAGGATCTCGTAAAGCGAGGGATTGGACATGATGCGCGCCACCAGTGCGGCGTGCATGGCGTGGCCGGCGCGCTCCGCAATCACGTGGCCCAGCAGCGGGCGGCCGAGCAGCGCCAGGTCGCCGATGAGATCGAGCGCTTTGTGGCGGCAGCATTCGTCGGGCGCGCGCAGGCCCTCGGGGTTCAACAGTCCGTCGCGCGTGAAGCACACCGCGTTGGCCAGCGTGGCGCCGCGAATGAGGCCCATGTTGCGCATCTGGTCGAGGTCGGTCTCCCAGCCGAACGTCCGCGCAAAGGCGATCTCGGCGGCGTAGCGCTCGGGGGTCACTTCCAACTCGAGCGACTGGCGGCCCACCGGGGGCGGATAGTCCGTGTCGCAGGTGAGGCGGAAGCTTTCCGCGGGAAGGATGCTGATGCGCTTCCCCTTGTCTTCCACCGATATGGGGCGCCGGATGCGCAGGTACTTGCGCTTGCGGCGGTATTGCCGCATGCCGGCCTGCGCGAGCAGGCGCACGAACGGCAGGCCGCTGCCGTCCAGAATGGGGACTTCCAGGTTGTTGATCTCCACGTACGCGTTGTCGATGCCCATGGAATAGAGCACGCTGAGCAGATGTTCCGTGGTCGAGATCAGCACGCCCTGGCGCATCAGGCTGGTGGCGTAACTGACGCGCGCCACGTGACGCCAACTGGCGGGGATCTGAAAGTTATCGAGATCCGTGCGCACAAAAACGATGCCCGTGGAAACGGGGGCCGGGAGAATGCGGATGGCAACGGGAACTCCGCTGTGCAGTCCCACGCCAGTGGCCTCCACGGGGCGCTGTACCGTGGTTTCAAAACGCAAGTTTTGGCTCCGCCATTGCCCTCCCCGAGAGCAACTCGATACCCCAATACGTAAGTATTTGAATTCATGGTATTTGACTCATGCGTACTGTGGCCAAATCGCAACAGTGCGCTGCGGAATTGTTGCGGAAATGCGCCGTTGGGCGCCGCGCCGGCAGACCGCTCTGATAGTATGATTGCCAGGTGGCCCACCCGCGACTCTTCCTGATCGATACCTTCGGCTTCATCTTCCGCGCCTACCACGCGCGCGCCCGCTCGGGCGCCCCGCCCATGCGGACCTCGACCGGCGTGGCCACCGAAGCGGTCTACATCTTCAACAACATGCTGCGCAAGCTGGCCAAGCAGCACGACCCGGCCTACATCGCCGCCGTCTTCGAGAGCGCCGAGCCCACCCACCGCGTGCAGCAATTCGCCGAGTACAAGGCGAACCGCGCGGAGATGCCGCCCGACCTGGGCGAGCAGATTCCTTACGTGCGGCGCGTGCTGCGCGCCATGAACATCCCCACCCTGGAATACCCCGGCTTCGAGGCCGACGACGTGATCGGCACCATCGCCCGCCGCGCGGAGCACGAGGGCTGCGAAGTGGTAATCGTTTCCAGCGACAAGGACATGATGCAACTGGTGACCGAGCGCGTCACCATGCTCAACCCGGCCAAGGACGACACGTGGTACGACGCGGCGAAGGTGAAGGAATTCATGGGGGTCCGGCCGGACCAGGTGGCCGACCTGCTGGCCCTCATGGGCGACACCGTCGACAACATTCCGGGCGCTCCGGGGATCGGCGAAAAAGGCGCCCGCGACCTGATCGAGCGCTTCGGATCCCTGGACGCGGCTCTGGCGCGCGCCGCGGAGGTCGAGCGCAAAGCCCACCGCGACAGCCTGCAGAACAACGTCGAGCGCATTCAAATGAGCAAGCAACTGGCCACCATCTCGACCGGCGTGCCCATCGAGTTTGCGCTCGAATCCGTGAAGGCGCAGCCCTACGACCCGGCGCTGCTGAAGGCCGTTTACAAGGAGCTGGAGTTTTACAGCCTGCTGAAGGAGCTGGGAGCGAGCGAGGATACGCGGGCGCGCGACTACGCGGCGATCGCCTCGCCCGAAGAGCTGAACGCGTGGCTGGCGGCCGTGCCCGAGGCCGCCCCGGTGGCGGTGGCGATATCGAAATCGGCCGAGGGAGAGTTTGCGCTCGATACCATCGGTCTCGCCTGGCGCCCCGGCGAAGCCCGCGCCGTGACGGCCGACAACCTGCCGCACTTGCAGCCTTTCCTCGAAGACGCGCGCCGCGCCAAGATCGCCTGCGACGTGAAATCGGCGCTGCTCGAGCTTGGCCGCCTGGGCATAGACGCGCGCGGCTTCGACCATGACGTGATGCTGTACGCGTTCCTGCTGGATGCCGACCCCTCCGGATGCCCGCTCGACGAGCAGGCGCGGCGGCGGCTCGATCTCAAGCTCGGCGGGTCGCCCGAGCAGCACGCCGATATCACGCTCGAAATCTGGCAGCGCCTGGCGCCCGCCGTGGACGCGCGCGGCCTGCGCGAATTGTACGCCACCATCGAGCTGCCCCTGGCGCGCGTGCTGGCGCGCATGGAGCGCACCGGCATTCGCATCGACCCGGTGGAGCTGAAGCGCCTTTCCGAGCTCATGGAAACGGACATCGCCCGGCTGACGGCCCAGATCCACGGGCTGGCCGGCAAGGTGTTCAACATCAGCTCGCCGCAGCAACTGGGGCGCGTGCTGTTCGAAGATCTGCATCTGCCCGCACCGGTGAAGTACGGCAAGGGCAAAGTAATTTCCACCGCCGCCGATGTGCTCGAAGAACTGGCCGCCGATCACGAAATTGTGCGCCAGGTGCTGGAATACCGGCAGCTCACCAAGTTGAAGGGGACCTACGTGGATGCCCTGCCCCTGCTCATCGACCCGCACACCGGCCGGCTGCACACCAGCTTCAACCAGACCGGCGCGGCCACGGGACGCCTTTCGTCTTCCAATCCCAACCTCCAGAACATTCCCATCCGCACCGAGCTGGGGCGCGAAATCCGCGCCGCCTTCGTGCCCCGCGAAGGATGGAAGCTGCTGGTGGCCGATTACTCGCAGATCGAGCTGCGCCTGCTGGCGCACCTGTCGGAGGACCCGCTGCTGATGGAGGCGTTCCGCAACGGCGAGGACATCCACACGCGCACCGCGTCGGAGGTGCTGGGCGTGCCGCCGCTTGCTGTGACTCCGGAAGCGCGGCGCAATGCCAAGGCGGTGAACTTCGGCATCGTGTACGGCATCAGCGCGTTCGGCCTGGCGGCGCAACTGGGCATCTCGCGCGGCGAAGCGGAAAAATATATCAAGAACTATTTCATGCGCTACGCCGGCGTGCGCCGCTTTCTCGACCAGACCATCGCGCACGTGCGCGAGACCGGCGTGACGCGCACCCTGTTCGGGCGCGAGCGGCCCATCCCCGACATCAACAGCCGCAACCCCAGCGCGCGCGGCTTCGCCGAACGTACCGCCGTGAACTCGCCCTTGCAGGGCGCGGCCGCCGACCTGATCAAGCTGGCCATGGTGCGCATCGATCGCGCGCTCGATGCCGGCGGCCACCAGAGCGCCATGCTGCTGCAGGTGCACGACGAGCTGGTCTTCGAATGCCCGCCCGAAGAAACCGAAGAGGTGTCCCGCCTGGTGCGCCGCGAGATGGAAGGCGCCTGCCAGTTGAACGTGCCCTTGCTGGTGGATATCGGAACCGGCGACAACTGGCGCGATGCCAAGTAGGCGGCAATGGTATCCTCTATGCAAAGGCACTGGAGATGGGCTGGCGCAAGGTTGCGGGGGCGATCGCATGTGGCATCGCTTTTCTGAGTGCTTCGTACGCCTTCGAGCAGCACCTCCACACCTGGCGGGAGTACCCGGCCTTCGAGTACAACAATTTCCCCATTCCCCCCGACTACCAGGAGAAGACCGAGTGGGTCTTCGCGCGCCTGATGTACCCCAATATGGACGGCGTCCACAACCGCGGCTATGGCGGCTACGGCCGCTACGGCAACTTCGCGGTGGACTGGACGCAAGGCGGCCGCCGCGTCTTCTGGACCATGGACTACCCGCGCTCCGACCGCCATTTCTCGTCCGCCCTACGCCGCCTGACCCGCATCCATGCGCGCTCCGTCGAGCAGCCCGTCAATCTCGATGAGGGCGACCAGTACGACTGGCCCTGGATGTACGGGGTCGAGGTGGGACACTGGAACCTCAGCGATGCGCAGGTCAAAGGGTTCCGCGAGTTCTTCGACCGCGGCGGCTTCTTCATGTGCGACGACTTCCACGGCACCGAAGAGTGGGCCGTGTTCACGCGCAGCATGAGCCGCGTCTTCCCCGACCGGCCCATAGTCGAGATCCCCAGCGCCGACGCCATCTTTCACACCATCTACGACCTGGACGACCGCTACCAGGTGCCCGGCGAACAGTACGTGCGCTCCGGCAGGACCTACGAGTACGACGGCTACGAGCCGCACTGGCGCGGCATCTACGACGCCAAGGGCCGCCTGATGGTGGCCATCTGCTTCGACATGGACCTGGGCGATTCCTGGGAGCACGCCGACAATCCCGAGTACCCGCAGCAGTTTTCCGCCCTGGGAATCCGCATCGGCGTGAACTACGTGGTGTACGCCATGACGCACTGAGTGGGAGCCCATCCTACTTGTCGCCTGGGCCGGGGTTGATCAGGACCGGCAAGGGCTCGCCGCGTTCCTCCACCCGGAACACGGCGGCGATGCGCGACAGCCGGGCGGTGCGCACGGCCGCGTGGCTGTCGGCGCCGTTCGCCTGGAATTCGGCGGCCACCGCCGCGCCGTTGACTTCCGCGCGCACGAGTTTCGCTCCCGCTGCGAAGGCGGGGGAGAGGATGGCTGCGAGCGGCTCGCCGTCGATCGCCAGCGCGATGCGCGCTTCGCCCCGCGCACGCGTGATCGTGCCCGATACGGTGGAGCGGCCCACGCGGTAACGGTCGAAGCGCACAGTCCAACCTTGCGGAATGTGCGGGCTTACCGTGAGCGTGCCCTCCGCGGCGTTGCCGTCCAGGCCGAGCATCCCGCTCACCAGCGGGTCGATCGCCGCCGCCGAGGAGAAAAGCTGGTGCGGCACGGCGTGCGGCAGCGCCTGCGCCCGCTCCCCGCTCATGTATTCCGGAATGAAGCCCGCCCCCATCAGGCCGGTCATGGCGGCCGTGCCGTGGAGCAGGCGCAGCGCGGCGGCGGGCTGATGATTGCTGTATTCCGCCAGAATCGCGAAGCCGGTGACGAACGGCCAGACGCTGCCATCGTTGTAGCTCAGGGGATCGTAATACGGGCTGTCGGTGGCGAACAGCCGCGCGCCCCAGTTGGTGGCCAGTTCGCGGCGATCCAGATGCGCCGCCGCCTCCGCCCGCCGGTCTTTGTCGAGGCCGCCGTACGCCAGCGCCAACCCCTGCCACGCCGATTGCGCCTCGTAGAGCGACCCATCCGTCAGGCGCGCGAAGGCCAGCGTGGATTTCCCCGGGACGAACCAGCGGTTGACCGCGGCCCGCGCCCGGTCGAGGTTCGCGGCGGCATCCTGCGCCGGTTTACCCGCCAGCGCCGCCAGGCGGACATACCCATCGAGCGCGGCCAGCCACACGCCCTGCAAATAAATGTCGTTGGCCACGCGGCCGCTCAGCGCCCCGGTCTCCACGGCCCCCGCGCCCGCTTTGCGGTTGGACAGCAGGCCGTCCTCATCGAACGCGCCCACGCAGAAGCGATAGGCCTTCTCCACCGACGGCCACGACGCTGCCAGAAAATCGCGATCGCCCGAGCGCGCCACGTACCGCCATGCCGACAGGATGTAAAGCGGCGTCGTGTCCGCATGATAGTAGCCGTAGGGATACTTGCTCCAGTCGAGCAGTGCGGCGCTCTGCGTCAGCTCGTGCTCCATCTTGCCGTCGGCGCGCTGGTGGCCGCGCAGGAACTCCAGGGCCGCGCGGGCACGCTCGAAATCGCCATAATCCACGATGCTCCACGAATTCATGAGCGCGTCGCCGCCGAAGTACCACGCAAAGCCGGGCCGCTCGCTCTCCCCCGACCGTCCGTAGCCGGCCACCAGGCCGCAGCCCACCCCGTCATTGCACGCCCAGCCTTTCTCGACCGCGAATTTCGCCCATTGGAAGGCCTCGTTCAAGGTCGCGTCGGGCGTTGCGACGTGCAGCGTGCGCGCGTCGAATGCCTGGTAATAGGCGTCGGATTCGCGCACGATGCGCGCCACGTCGCCCAGCGCCTCGCGATAAACTTCGCGCGACCCGGCCAGCACAATGGGAACGAGATGCCCGCGGCAGATCTCGGGCGTCAGGTCCATTTCGAGCAGCACCCTGCGCCCCGGGAGTTGGTGGCCCACCTGCTCGCTGTGCGCCGTCACCAGCGGCGAACCCACCAGCATGGAGAAGCGCCGCAGCCCTTCGCCCAGCACCAGGGCGCGTTCTTTGTCGTCCCAGTAACTGCTCTGCCCGCCGAAGCTGGCCGGCCACATGGGCTTCATCTCGGGAATGAAGCTGGCGCGCAAGCGTAGCGGGCGGCCGGTGTCGATATCGAGCAGGACCACCAGCACCGGCCGATCCACCGCGGCCACCCAGGTCTGGCGGATGGTGAACGCCGCGTGCGAATGGGTGATGGTCGCGCGGCCCGGCGAGACCGCGACGCGTTCGGCCAGCTCCGCGAGCTCCACCGGCTCCAGAGCGCCATCGAAATACACCGACAGCCGGAAATCGCGCAGCAGCTTAACGGGATTCAGCCAGGCTTCGAAGGTTCCATCCTCCGCGCCCAGGATCGCTCCACGGCGGCCCACCGACTCCAGGAAATGGCTCGCCTGCGCCGGCTTGCCTATGGTTTGCGCGGGCGGTGTCAGATCGAACCGCGCGGGCAGCGTCTGCGCGCACGCCGCGGCACCGCACGCCGCCAGCAGGGACAGGATCCGCATGGTTCCGCCGCATCAGACCAGCACGCCGGTCCTGGCCGGCGTCTTGGCCAGCAGGCGCTCCAGAGTGCGCCGGAATTCCACGCCGTAGACCGGATCGGCCAGCGCGAACTCCACGAAGCTCTCGAAGTAGCTCGGGAAGTTGCCGATGTCGTAGCGCTTTTCTTCGGGCGAGAGCTTCACCGCAATCACCGGGCGGCCTTCCTCGCAGAGCAACTGGATGGCGTCGGTAAGCTGGATCTCGCCGCGTCGGTCGGGTGCGACCCGCCGGATCATGTCGAAGATCGCCGGCGAAAATATGTAGCGGCCGGCAATGGCCAGGTTGCTGGGCGCGTTTGCGGGAGCGGGCTTTTCCACCAGGTGCACCACCCGGCAGACGTCGCCTTCACTCGCGTCCGGCTCCACGATGCCGTAAAACGCCGTCTCCTCGCGCGCCACTTCCTCCACCGCGATCACGCAACTGGCGCGCTGGGCGTCGAACACTTCCGCCATGCGGCTTACCGCGCGCGAAACCGCATTCAGGCCCAGAATGGAATCGCCCAGCGCCACCAGAAACGGCTCCTCGCCGGCGAAGTTTTCGGCGCACAGGACGGCGTCGCCCAGGCCCTTCTGCAGGCGCTGCCGGGTGTAAAAGAAATGCGCCCTCATGGCTTCGAAGTTGGTCTCCTGCAGCAGGTCCTGCTTGTTGGCCTCCGTGAGGGTGCGGAACAGCTCGGGATCGTGGTCAAAATGGTTTTCGATGGACGCCTTGTTGCGGCCGGTGACGAAAAGAATCTGCTGGATGCCGTTGGAGACCAGTTCCTCGACGACGTACTGCACGATGGGCTTGCGCGCCACCGGCAGCATCTCCTTGGGCTGCGATTTGGTGGCCGGCAGAAGCCGCGTCCCATGCCCCGCCACCGGCACCACTGCGCTCGTGATCACCTTCCGACTATAGCAACCTCGCGGCGAAGAAATGCGCTATATTGGGCAAAGAAAAAGCGAATGGAGGACATCCAGACCCAGCTCGCTGCGCTTCGCCAGCGCATCTCGCGCATCGATCGCAAATATGAGTCGCCGGCGCGCCTGCCGGCGCCGCCCGTACGCCGGGAAGCCGGGTCGCGCATCTTCGTCGAAGAGCTGCTGACGGGCGAAGTGGTTCGCACTCCGCACGGCGAGCACTTCGAGACCGAAAAAGTGTGGGAGCGGCACCGCCGCCACGGCAGCGTGGACATTTCCGACCTGGCGGAACTGCCCGAAGACCTGCTGAGCCAGCTTTCGGACGGCGCCATTGCGCGCTCGCAGCCCGCGAAGTGGGCGTTCCTCGATACCGAAACCACCGGCCTGGCGGGCGGCACCGGCACCTGCGCGTTTTTGGTTGGGGTCGGCTCCATCGATGCCGCCGGTTTTCGCCTGCGCCAGTTCTTCATGCGCGATTACGGCGAAGAGGCCTCCTTGCTGTGGCGGCTGTCCGAACACCTGGCGCAGTTCGACGTCCTGATCACCTACAACGGCAAGGCGTTCGATCAACCGCTGCTGGAAACGCGCTTCCGGATGGCCCGCGCGCGCCATCCGTTCGACCGCATGGAGCACCTGGACCTGCTGTTCGGCGCGCGCCGCCTGTGGAAGCTGCGCCTGGAGAGCTGCCGCTTGATGGACCTGGAGAATCAGATTCTGGGCGTGGAGCGCGAAGGCGATCTTCCGGGCGAAATGATCCCCTACTGCTACTTCGAATTCCTGCGCACCAAGTTGGCCTTCCGCCTGGTCCCGATCTTCCATCACAACGCCATCGACATCCTGTCGCTGGCCTGCCTGACGGCCATCGTGCCCTACCCGTTCCGCTCGCCGGACGCATGCCCGCCGGCGCTGGCGTTGCGCCATGGCGCGGACCTTATCGGCCTGGCGCGGTGGCTGGAACGCGCCGGCCGCACCGAGGAGGCGCTGCGGCTCTACCGCCGCGCGGTGGAGATGGGGCTGCCCGATCCCCTGCTGTTCAAGACGCTGTGGGACAGCGCCCTCCTGGAGAGACGGCTGGGACGCGCCGCCGCCGCGCTGGCCGCCATCACCGAACTGGCCGGCTCGCGCAATCCCTACCGCGCGCGCGCGTTCGAAGAACTCGCCAAGCACTATGAGCACGGCGAGCGCAACTACGCCATGGCGCTTGAAATGACGCGCGGCGCCCTCGAAATCGCGGACACTCCGGCCGTGCGCCGCCGCGAGCAGCGGTTGAAGAAGAGAATGGAGCGGCCGCTTTCGCTCAAGCTTACATAACGGCGGGCGATTTGCCGCCGCCGGTGAGCGAAACCGGCCCGTTGTGCGTGGAAAGCCGCAAAGTATCGGTGGAGCCGTTCATCTGCAGCACCCGCTGGTCGGAGCCGGCATCGGTCAACGCATTGCGGCACGCCGCCATCCGGCAGCTCACCGGCGCATGTCCGTCGGTCTCCAGGCGCACTCCCGAAGTGAACGTGTCGGGCACATGGACGCTCAGCGGGCCATTGACCGTGCGCGCCTCCAGTTGCGTGCCGTTCCACGTGTCCCCCGAAACCTTCACCGAAATCGGCCCGTTCTGCGCGATGAGGTGCACCTCGCCGCCGCTTCCGGAGAACGAAATCGGCCCGTTGGCGGTGTGGGCATTCACCAGTCCGCCGCAGTCCCTGAGGGAAACCGGTCCGTTGGTGGCCCGCACTTTCAGGTTGCCGCTCACGTCGCGCACATCGATGGGGCCGTTCCTGGTCTCGATGTCCAGGTTCCCGTCTTTGGGCGCATGTACGATGAAGTACACTTCCCACTGCGTGTTTTCGCCGCTCGGGCCGCTGGCGGAGAAACGGCTCGCGCTGCGCGTCACGGAAATGCCCGCCACCGCCTGGTCCGCCTCGGCGCGGGTATCGGCCACCGCCAGCTTGCAGGCCTCCACGGAGAAATCCGCGCGGTCCGCGCCGATCACCCTCACGATGCCGCGATCGAGCGCGCTCAGCTCCAGGGGCGCCGCGCTCTTGGGAGCGGTGAAGGTTTCCGCCGTCTGCGCGATCTGCCCGTCGGAACGGACCCGCAAGTCGGAGCAGTGCTCCGCGTTGCCCTGGAAATCCACGGTGAAGTTCCGGTTCTTGGCGGCTTCGGTCTTTGCCGGGGTGAGCATCCACGCCAGCGCGAGTGCGGCGGCGGCAAGGTTGTACCAGCTTTCAGTTTTCATGGGGCCACGTCCTGTTCAATCCATAGACGCGCGTGGCAGCCGGGGGTTAGGTGGGGTGGCCCCCCACCTTTCATTCTCGACCCGTTGGCAATTCGGATCTCTGCGTCTATAATCAAGGGGTAATCCGGGAGGCTGCATTGGCACGATCCACCTTCCGATTCCGCACCGCCGCGGCACTGATACTCCTGCTGCCGCTTCCCCTGGCCTGCCAATACGAGGACGTCGTCAGGCAGGTGAGCCAACCGAACTACACGCATTACCTCAACGAGCTTTTGTTCACGCGCGCGGGCGACAGCCGGGGGCCGGGCTCAGCCCAGCACGAGGCTGCCCGCACGAACATCCGCGACACGCTGGCCGCATTCGGGCTGAACGTGACTCTGGAACGTTTCGAATATCGGGGCGACACCTTCTACAATGTCACCGCGGTCCTGCCGGGGAAGACCAGACCCGACGAGTACCACGTCTTCGGCGCGCACTACGATTCGCTGAACAACCCTGGCGCGGACGATGATGCAAGCGGCATCGCCGCCCTGCTGGAGGTGGCCCGGGTAGCATCCTTGCACGAATTCGCGGCTTCGCTGGTCTTTGTCGCCTTCGACCTGGAAGAGGCCGGACTGATCGGCAGCGGAGCATGGGCGGCCGCGCACAGCGGAGACCGGATCTTGAGCATGCTGCAGATGGACATGGTCGGCTACAACGCGCCGGGGGAGACCCATAACCTGATCGCTCTGGCTGTTCCGAACCTGTCGCTGAGCGCGACGCTTCCGGTTCTTCAAGGGGCGGTCGAGCAGTACGGCGGGCTGATGTCCACGGTTTACCTTGGCTTGGCGTTCAGCGATCACTTCGCCTTCGCCTGGGTAGCGCCGTCCGTGTTGATGATCGAGGCGGGCTTCCACCAAAACGGCTACTACCACGGCGCTGCCGATTCCATAGATACGCCGCACTACATCGATTACGAATTCGCGGCGGCGGTCACGCGGTCCGCGGTGGGGTACATGGCACAGGAGGCCGGTTTGCTGCCCGGCGATTCGTGGACGGCCCGGCTGAATTCCGGCGGCGTCTACAATTCGGCCAGCTTCATTGTAGGGACCGTCGCCCCGGCGGAATTGGTTACGCTGTTCGGTTCCGCTTTCGGCGAAAAACCCACCGTCGCCGTCCGCGACAGCGCCGGAAGGGAGCAACCCGCGCCCGTGAGCTACTCTTCGCCGGCCCAGATCAATGTCCGATTGCCGGCGGAGCTGGCGGCGGGCGCTGCGACCATAGCCGTGACGCGCGATGATGGACTGCGGCTCACCGCGCCTTTGAACGTGGAGGCCATTGCTCCCGGGGTATTCACCGCCGAATGCAGCGGGCTGGGAGCTCCGGCGGCCCAGGCGGTGCGGGTCGCGCCGGATGGCGGTCAAACGGTGCAATACGTGTTCGCGTGCGCGGCCGCCTCCACCGCATGCCTCCCGGCGCCGGTGGATTTCGGCGGCGACGGCGACCGGCTCGTCCTGGTTCTTTACGGAACCGGCATCCGCGGCCGCAGCGACGTTGCGAGCGTCAGTCTCGACGTGGACGGGCAGAAGTTTCCGGCGCAGTATGCCGGCGCTCACTCGGTCTATCCGGGGCTCGACCAGGTCAATATCGAGTTGCCCCGCGCGCTCCGCGGCAAAGGCCGGACATTGGCGACGCTGCGCGTGGACGGCAAAGCCGCCAACCCGGTGGCAATCGACTTCGGGAAGCCGTAGCGCGATGGAGGTGCGCGCCCCGGCACCCTCAGGCACGCCGGACGTTGTGGGAACCTTGCCCGCCGCTCGATTCAGGTAGCGCTTGTGGCCGGGGGGCCTACCCTACCGCACTACCTTCGTGTTCACCTGGGTGCCCAGGCCGGCATACGCTTCTTTGACTTTGATGACCTTGTCGCCATTGAACGTCACGAAGGTGATTTTCCCCGGCGCCGCGCCGTACACCCAGTCCTCCAGCTCCAGGCCGTCCTTGGTCTCGCGCGATTTGTTGGCGGGGCGCCCCATGGCCATCAGGACCTGTTCGTGGTTCATCCCCACCAGGGCGCGCTTCTCCTTGATGGCCTGTTGCATTTCCGGAGGCAGCGTTTCGGAGTAG